>DATGZD010000001.1:0-2360 GCA_035297385.1 Candidatus Sulfotelmatobacter sp.
TGAAAAAATGTTGCCCATTTTCCACTATGGATTAAAACCTGGTGGATTTTTGGTCTTGGGTGAATCCGAAAGTGTCGGCAAGTTCCAGTACCTGTTTGAGCCCCTCACTCCAAGAGGCCTAATTTACAGAAAGAAGCAAGCTCAACCTCAATCTATGATATTTCAAGAAGCCTTTATCCCCTCCACTGAAAGGAGTTCTGCTAAACCGCAAAGGAGAGCAGATTTGCTAACTGTTCTAGGCGAGACGGTAGATAAACTGATAATGACCGAGTATGGTCCAGCGACTCTTCTGGTGAACAATAATTTGGACATACTTGTTTTTCGCGGGGATGTTGCACCTTATCTTTCCCCTGAATCAGGAGTGGCGAGCTTTAATGTAACCAAGATACTTCGAAAAGATTTGAGGTCACAAGTTCAAACTGTGTTGTACCGAGCAAAGAAAGAAAATAAAGTCTTCAAGGAAACGGTGAGCTTAAAACAAAAAGGGCAACCAAGAACCGTTGCCTTCGAGATAAGACCGCTAGAAATACCGGGATATAACGAACCATATTACCTTGTGCTATTTACTGAAGTACAGCCACATGTCCATATATATCAGGAAAACGAAACCGCGATTTCGCCTGTTGACTCTGAGGATCTTAAGGATCGTGAGATTCGTGAACTTAGCGAGGATTTGGAGGCAACTAAGCAGTCTTTGCAGGCGCTTGTGGAGGGGCAAGAGGCAACCAATGAGGAATTGCGGTCGTCTATGGAAGAAATTCAGTCGAGTAATGAAGAGCTGCAGAGCACAAATGAAGAGTTGGAAACAGCAAAGGAAGAGTTACAATCAAGTAATGAGGAGCTACAGACTTTAAATGAGGAGCTTAAGAACCGCAATCAGGCTCTTAGTCGCCTGAATGATGACTTAACTAACCTGCAAATGAATCTCGACATCGCAGTGGTTATCGTTGATAGTGACCTAAGGATTAGGCGTTTTACTGCTGCGGCTCAAGAACTTTTGAGAATTTCGCCGTCAGATGTTGGGGGATCCATTGCCAACGTAACTCCAGGTGTTCATATCGAAGACTTGGAAAAGACGATAACGGAGGTAATCACTAAGTTAACTCCTGTTAATCGAGAAGTTGAGGGTTTAGAAGGCAGTTGTTATGAAATGCAGGTTCGACCATACTTAACTGAAGATAAAAAAATTGATGGAGCATTCTTATCTTTTACAGATATTACCAAACGCAAAAAAGTTGAAAAGGAGCTTGAAGAATACACTAAGAACTTGGAGACGCTTGTTGAAAAACGAACCAGCCAGCTTAAAGATTCTGAGCGGTTAGCTGCTATCGGTACTACTGCGGGTATGGTTGGTCATGATATTCGTAATCCAATGCAGGCAATAACTAACGATATTTACTTAGCCAAATCGGAGTTGGCTTCTACAGTTGAGAGTCAAGAGAAGAAGAACGTATTAGAATGCCTATCAGAAGTTGAAAAGAACATAGAGTACATTAACAAGATTGTTCTGGATCTGCAAGATTTGGCCCGACCGCTTAACCCCCACGCTGAAGAATCTGACTTGAAGCTCATAATTGATCACCTGCTAACAAAGTATGGTTTGCCAGAAAACGTTAAAGTGAACGTTAAAATGGAACCTGCTGCTAGGAAATTTGTGACTGACACTTCTTTCATTAATCGTATTATGAATAATTTAGTGAGTAATGCTGTTCAAGCCATGCCAAACGGTGGCAAATTAACAATAGACGCTTACAAGGATGAAGAGGACATAGTAATATCCATTGAGGACACTGGTGTTGGTATTCCTGAACAGGTAAAGAGCAAACTGTTCACTCCAATGTTTACTACTAAAGCTAAAGGTCAAGGTTTTGGCTTAGTTGTGATAAAGCGTATGACGGAAGCATTAGGTGGAACAGTTACCTTTGAAAGTGAATTGGGGAAGGGCACAAAATTCATTGTATGTTTGCCACCTCTAAAAAAATAAATCGTAAATGAACAATCAAATAAATGCAATTTATTGGGTAAGAATTAACTGAGCAAGATATCTTGCTTTTGTAAAGAAAAAACCAAATGCACAATTAGGTTTAGAACTACTACTTGGAAAGCCTTAACTGAATGAATTAATTAATAATGAATTAAGGAGGAATTGTATTTTGTCTGGACAAGCGGGTAATATCCCTGTTCTAATTCTTAGGGAAGGATCAGAAAGATCAGGGCGTAGGGATGCCCAACGAAATAACATTATGGCGGCAAAAACGATTGCTGAAGCCGTAAAAAGTTCGTTAGGTCCCAAAGGCATGGATAAGATGATGGTGGATAGTTCTGGCGATATAATCATCACCAGCGATGGAAGGACTATC
>DATGZD010000002.1:0-12263 GCA_035297385.1 Candidatus Sulfotelmatobacter sp.
CCATGCCTTATCTTAATGGCAACGCCTGTTTTAAACGCCAGCATTTCAGGGCCTGATAATAATGCACGGCCAACTCCAAGAACCTTGCCTGTTTCATCAACAACGATAAGTTCATCCTTTGCGTGAACAGTCTCATCAACTCTAACAACATGAACAGCGAAAACGTCGCCACCTTCAGCTACAAACTCTGATACATCGCTTCTTATAATGGCTCGAAACGGTGAAGATTTTGAAAACTCAACCAAACGATCCGCCGCAGCAATACTCAATGAGAATAGTCCATCTGTCGGACGCAATGTTACAAGTCGTTCACCATCTAAATTTACGTAGCGGATTCTTCCTGTTGCCCTAGAAAATTGAATCTCAACAGTGTCAGGAAAAAGTAGTTTACCTATACCTTGTCCAAACTGGTAATCAGCTACGCTTCTAATTCTTTGTAATGCTTCAGGCTTTGATTCCATGTTTTTTCTTCGACAAGTATAAACACAACCAACATAATAAGCTCAATCCATAGGTGAAAACGAAAGAATGCGATGTGAAGTCTGCGGACACAAAATTCACACAGAACCCATAACCGCCATAATTGAAGGAGCAAGATTAACTGTCTGTATAGAATGCTCAAAACATGGCAAAATTGTCACTCAAGATGACTACATGCTCAAAACAAAACCAACAGGCAAAACAACAATTCCAACTCCTGTTCCAGTTATTGTTCAGAAAAAGAAACCTGAAGTAAAAGTGCAAATCACTGAAGAAATCGTAGAAGATTTCAGCACTAAAATTCGTCAAGCCCGCGAAAGATTAGCATTAACTCATGAAGATTTAGGAAAAGGAATCAACGAGAAAAGTTCAGTTATCGCTAAGCTTGAGACTGGAAAAATGGAACCTAACAACGTTCTTGCAACAAAACTTGAGCACGCACTAAAAATCAAGCTACTAACACCTATAACTGAAGAAAAAACACAGGCACACATTCCAAAAACATCTAGCCGTGAAATGACATTAGGCGATCTGATTCAATTCGATAATAAAGATTCAGGAGAAAAGACTAAACGAAAGCAATCATAGTTCAACGACGATTAAACACTGAAAAATCAAGTTTAGATGAACTACAAAAATTAGCAGAATCCGCTGGCTACACTGTTGTCGCCAGTATGGAACAAACCCGCAGACCAGATGCACGTTACCAGATAGGGCCTGGAAAAGTTGAAGAACTTGCCCAGCTAGTTAAAGAGAAGAGCGCTGAAAAAATCATTTTCGATAACCCGTTGAAACCTGTTCAATCCTACAATCTGGCAAAGGCCACAAAAATTGAAGCTATCGATCGTTTTCAACTTATTCTTGAAATTTTCACAAGAAGGGCTACAACCACAGAAGCAAAACTTCAGATTCAACTTGCTACACTAAAATATGAATTGGCGCATGCCAAAGAAAAGGTACGGTTAACCAAGCAAGGCGAACAACCAGGTTTCATGGGATTGGGCGCCTATGAAGCAGAAGTCTACTCTAATGCAATAAAACTTCAGATTCAAACTATCCAAAAGAAACTCATAAAAATTCGTGAAAAAAGGCTGCTTCATCGTGAAAGAAGAGAGAAACTAGGTTTCTGCAATCTTTCATTGGCTGGGTACACAAGTGCTGGAAAAACTTCACTCTTTAATGTTTTAACAACAGAAACAGAGCGCGTTGGGAATAGGAGCCTGTTCACGACACTCTCAACTACAACAAGGCTTGTAGTATTTTCAGATAGAGAATTTCTTCTAACTGATACAGTAGGCTTCATAGATCGTTTACCATTAACACTTATAGAAGCTTTCCATTCAACTCTTGAGGAAACCATCTATTCTGATGTGATAATTCTTGTCTTAGATTTCAGTGAACCGACTGAGACAATTGAAAAGAAGAACAGAATTTGTTTAGAGACTATTAATCGAATAGGGGCATCAGGCATACCATTAGTTACTGCATTAAATAAAATAGACTTACTAAGCGACATAGAAAAAGAACAAAAACTGGCGGCATTAAGAGACAAAGTGAAGAAGCCAATATTAATCTCAGCATTATGTCAAATTAACCTTGATGTCTTGAAACAAGAAATACTGACGAATTTCGAAAACCTTATCCAAGCCTCTTTCACGGTGCCGTTAACAGATAAGACGATGCCATTTCTCTCATGGGTTCATAATGGCGCAAATGTCAAAGAAACAGCCTACACAAATAATATGGTTCAGGTTGTTTTAGAAGCAACCCCATCTTTTGTTGATAGTATTAGGAAAAGAGTAGAGGAATTAAATGGTAGATTCGAAACCCATCCAACCATTCAAGCAGCCTAATAGTAATGATCAGATGTCAAAAGTTTTTATTCTGAGATGGGGACATAGACCTCAACGTGATATAAGATTAACAAGTCATGTTGCATTAGCTTCACGAGCGTTTGGAGCATCAGGCTTTTTCCTAGCTGACACAAAAGATGAACACCTGAAAACAACAGTTGAAAAAGTTACAAAGACTTGGGGAGGCAATTTCCTTTTTGAAATGGGTACACCTTGGAAGAATACGGTAGATGAATGGAAAAAGAACGGAGGAATCATAGTTCACCTTACTATTTATGGCGAAAATATCCAAACAAGTAACGTCCTCAACAGAATTAAGGACAATGGTAAAGACCTTCTTTTGTTGATTGGAAGTCAAAAAGTTCCACCTGAATTCTATGCGACAGAGGTATCAGACTACAATGTGTCTATTGGAAATCAGCCACATTCGGAGTGCGCAGCAGTCGCGGTTTTCTTAGATCGTTTCTTCAAGGGAAAAGAATTATCCAAGAGTTTTGCAGATGCTAGAATTCGTGTGGTCCCTCAGGAAAGGAATAAGAAAATCGAAGTTACACATGGTTTTTAGCTATTTTGTCAAGAAGAGTTTTATTGTACGACTGTGCTTTATTAGTAATTGAACAAGAATAAGGATTGACTATGTTATCAACAATTGACGATGCAACATTAATGAGAGTCGCCACGGCATTGGGCGAAGAAGATGCAGTAAAACTCATTGAGAACCTAAAAAATGCAAATGAGACAACTGATGATGAAATCGCTAGTAAAACTGGCATCAGGCTTAACTTAGTACGTAAAATTCTCTATAAACTTTATGACCATTCACTTGTAAGCTTGAGAAGAACCCGAGATCCTAAGACGGGATGGTTTATTTTTCACTGGAAACTTCAACCTGATCAGCTTGAGGGGTTCATTCTAAGTCAAAAACGCCGAGTACTTGAGAAACTCAATGTCCGATTGGAATATGAAAAGAATCATGACTTCTACTACTGTAAAACAGTAGGATGTAATCGTATGACTTTTGAAGAAGCAGTTGAATTAGTTTTTCAATGTTCCACTTGTGGCAAATCATTGGCTCATGAACCAAACGACCTTATTGTTCAAAGATTGAGCACAAAAGTTGAGCAGTTAAGGAAGGAACTCGGTGAGTGATAAGCTTCCTTCAAGGGAGCAAGCACTACAACTTTTGACTAAAAACAGAAGCTCAAGAAACGTCATAAATCACTGCATCGCAGTATCAGACTTAGCTCGCAAAACAGCAGAGACTCTTAAGAAAAAAGGGCTCGCTATCGATGTAAAGCTTGTAGAGATAGGTGCTTTACTCCATGATATAGGCCGCTCAAAGATACACGATGTTAATCATGGTAGGGAAGGCGCCAGAATTGTTGAAAATGCTGGATTACCAAAAGAGATTATTTCCATAGTGAAGCGACATGTTGGAGGAGGAATACCTCCCAAGGAAGCAGAAATATTAGGCTGGCCAAATGATGTTTATACTCCGATAACGCTTGAAGAGAAAGTTGTTGCTTTTGCTGATGAACTTATTGATGGTACGAAACAAGTGCCTGTTGAATTAACGATTGAAGAATTTTTTAGAAGAGGGTACCCTGATGCAGCACAGAGAGTTCGCAGACTTCATGATGAAATAGCATCATTAATCAGTGATTGTTCTTGAATCAGCTTACGCTGCTCACAAAGGCATACAGTACATATCAACTAAAACAAGTAGAGAATTTTCTAAGAATAGTCCTTGAAGGTCTAGACGTAGAAGTAAAGGTTGCGGGCATCAGCACTAACAGGTGGGTGCAAATTGCACTTGCAGGTGAAGATGAAGCCATAGCGACAAACCTCATGCGTAAAGAGATCGGCTTCTGCCCAGAAAACCTAAAAGATATTGAGAAATTCGACATGTTGAAAGGCTATGTTGTAGGATTAGGAAAATCTTCCGACATATTACAGGTTGATATTGGGATTTTTCATCCAGAAATTATTTTTGCAGCTGTTCCTCTGCGACATTTGCAGGCTGTTCTGTCGGACGGAAGAAAATTAGCACTAAAAAAAATCAGTGAACTCTATGGTTTTTGCGATGGGTTGCCGCTAAACATCAAGATTAACTCAATAAATGAGGAAATAAATCACTTAGATGCTACGCTATCGAATATACAACTTAGAAGACTGACTAATTGGCAAGAATCTTTACTTGATAGATTAATTGTACTGGGAGCCTCATCGCATGATGTGAACAGAATGTTAAGTTATACAGGCTTAAACAGAGATATTATAGATATAGAATCGCTTGGCATGTTCGAACATGCTTTAACCTGTAAATTGGGAACGGATGCTGCCGGCTTAATTTCCTATGTTGGTAGGTACCTCAAAAATGCAAAGTTTATAGTATTTAATCCACGAAAAATTAGAGAAATATTAAATCTCTAAGAACACTGCGAACATTGGCACAACATAAGAATTTAGGTATGCAAACTATTAGGGATTAAGATTTTCTTATAATAGTAATATAGCAAGCGCATGTTTCAATAATTACAGTGAGTTACGCTTTTAATCAATAGTTCATAACCCTTTTAATTTTTCAAGATAAAGAAGAGTATGTTCAGGCGAAAGACCAAAATGAATGGAGTGCCAAAGAAGCGTAATCAGCAATTTATGCAAGAGCTTGATCAGCTGCAAATGGCACGATTAGAAAACCTGAAATCAGACCAAAAATTGACAAATCTGACACAGAAAAATTCACACACCAAAACTATCAGATATCAAGTAATTTGGTACGCAGCTGCCTTAATCATATATTGCTGGTTTTTGGGTTGGATAGCTTATGAAATCTTTGTTTGGCACAGGTTAATCACTACAGTCAGCGTAACAAACTATATTGGAGCAATAACGGCAATGGCATTAATCTGGGCAGGAAATATAATATTCAAAATTCCGCCAAAAATTGTTCCACGATTCGAGAAGAAACGGGAGATTCACAAAGAAAAAACTTTTGTGAAAAAAACTATTAAAGAAAAAACCATAAAGAGGTCTACCAAGATCCAAATACGACCAACAAGAACAATAGAAGCTCCAGTGGTAGAACAAGCACAATTAATTCAGTTTAAACCAACTCAAACACAACGGCAATTAAGACCCAAGCGAGAGCCAGAAGTTCAGTCTCAAGTTGAGCCCCTATCTCTACTAAAACTAAATACTGTCTCAGTCGATTCACGTTGCTCACATCAAATAAAAAATAGCTTGGAAATACCCAGTAAATGCTTAACCTGTAAGTATCTCGTTAGATGCCTCTCAAAGCCTAAAAAAAAATAAGATTATGATGATCCTTAGTTTATTCAAGGCATGATGCTGCTTCACCTAAGAGTTTGCGGATAGGAAGATGCTGTGGACATATTGCTTCGCATTGTCCACATCGAATACAGTTGCTTGCTCTTTTATTCAACAATACTGTTTGATTAAATTTCTCTTTTATCTGTGGTTGTTGTTCAGATATTCGGCGTTTTGTGGAATATTGATTTAGAAAGTTTAGAATTACAGGAATATCAATACCCCTGGGACAATGACTACAGTATCTACAGCTTGTGCAGCCTATGTATCCATATTTGAGATAGAGCTTTTGAGCTTTAGACATTAAAGCCATTTCTTGAGGACTAAAGATACCTGGAGCAGAATGGTTTGCACTGTTTATGTTTTCTTTCACTTGAGACATAGCATTCATGCCGCTTAGAGCAACAGAAACTTCGGTTTGATTCCATACCCATTGTAGAGCCCATTCGGAGGTGGGTCTATTACTGTTGATCTTTGCCCATTCTTTCTTGATTTTAAGTGGTGGATTAACCGCCAAGAGTCCGCCTGCAAGAGGTTCCATTACTACAACAGCTAATCCTTTTGAATGTGCATATTTTAGACCCGCTGTTCCAGCTTGATAATTCTCATCTAAATAATTGTATTGAATTTGACTAAGGGTCCAATTATCATAATCATCTATTATTTCTTTGAAAACATCCAGTTCATCATGGAAACTGAACCCCAAATAGTCAAACCTTCCTTTAGAGATTTGTTTTTCTGCCCAAGGTAACATCTCTAATTCTTTGACTTTATTCCACAACGTTTTGGTTAAACTATGGAATAAGTAGAAGTCAATATTAGTGTTTAATCGTAGCATCTGTAAATGTAAGATTCTATCCAAATCTTCTTTACTATTCACCGAGAATACAGGCATTTTTGTAGCTATTCTTGCTTTTTTTCGATACTTGCCTTGAAGTGCTTTGCCCACGACAATCTCGCTATTGCCATCATGGTAAGTGAAGGCTGAATCAATATAATTAACTCCTTGATCTATAGCAAATCTAATCAATTTGATGCTTTCAGTCACATTTACTTTCGATTGATTCTCATCAATTATGGGCAAACGCATAGTTCCGAATCCTAATGCAGAAACTTTCCAATCAAGTCCACCAAAAGAACGATACTCCACTTTTAACACCAAATCATAACACAAATCGATATGATTAGAATACATGGTAACCTAAAAATAACCGTTTGTTTCAGCCTGTGCACAACCACTAGAGTTTATATGTATTGTAATACTCAGTTGATACATTTAGGAAAGAGAACTGCACAAATAAATTTTTGATTTTTTTAACAGTGTCAAGAGATAAAATTAGGTGAAAACAAAACCTTGGCAAAAGACCTGAAGCCTTTTAAAAATGAAGGCATCTGTAAACAAGTTAGTCCTTGGCTTGCATCAGCTCGTAATCAGTTTATAGGTAATGAGCTTGCTGTGCCTGCTGAGTATGATCGTTGTGGCTTTCAATTTTCTGTTAAGAAGAGCACAGATACACTTTGGCTTATGATTAATTGTGCTAAAGGAAGAGGTGAGTATTAGCCTTTAGCAATCACATTATATTTTTTGTTGTTTCTAATCTTTTATATGATTAATCAGGAACTAAGATTGCTCTTCCGATTATTTTACCCTGCTTTAGTTTGAGGAGCACGTCTTCAGCTTGACTCAATTTGAAAACAGTGTATTCAGTTTTTATTTTCTTCATAGAAGCAAGTTTTAGAGTTTCATTTACTTCATACCTTGTTCCGATTATGCTGCCGATAACGGAGTATTCTTCTGGAAAAGCTACGTATGCGTTTCCAAAAACTCCCATAACTATTGTTCCTCCACGTTTGATTATTCTTGTTGCTTGATCGATCGCTTTTTGAGAGGGAGCATGGACGAATACTACGTCGGGTCTTCCCATTTTTAGTGTGAAATCTTCCAGTTTATCTGGCGTCAACGTGTAATCAGCGCCTTTATTATGGGCAAATTGAAGTTTTGGTTTATCACGATCGACTGCTATGGTTGTGGCTCCTGCTAATTTTGCGAATTGTAGTGTCATGTAACCTACGCCACCTATTCCGATTATAGCGATTTTTTGTCCAAAACGTACGTTTGCACGTTTTACTGCATGGTAGCCAGTTACGCCTGGACAAAAAAGAGGTGCACTTTCTTCGAACCTCAAGTTTTCGGGTAAACGGTAGATAAAATTGGCTGGTGCAGTCATGTATTCCGCGAATCCTCCGTCATGAGTTTCTCCAGTTGTTTGTCTGTTCAAGCATAGGTTTTCTCGACCAGTTTGACAAAACTCACATGTTCCGTCAGCTTTCCAGAGGACTTGAACGCCGACTCTGTCTCCTTTTTTGAAGTTTAAGTTGGGATTGCCTAATTCTTCGATAGTCCCTGTAACTTCGTGTCCTGGAATGATTGGTAATTTGTTGGGTACACCGAATTGTTTGAGTTCACCCTCAATCATATGCAGATTACTGTAACAGACACCGCATGCACGAATTTTGATGAGTACCTCATCGGGTTCAGGCTTTGGATCTTCAACAGTTGTATACATTAAAGGATGATTCTCTATCTTATCAATTCGAACACAAAGTTGAGCTTTCATATTAAGATCACTTCACCCAAAATCGTTTGATGCTCGTATTTAGAAGTCAATTAAGGAATAATTTAATGATATGTGATTGTGGAAACACAGTAACAGAATCTCTTTTGATACGTGAGAATAATGCCACATAATCTGATTATGTTTCACTTTAAATAAGGATAAGCTTCGAACAAGAATCTCTTCTCAAACTCCACTAAACTCAGGTCTTGATCCGAAATACACTTAACAGTCTTAACTCTTTTAGGTACTAAATCGAAAAAATTATCACTAAATCTTACTCTCAAACCTTCAAGTTTCAACCAAACTGTCTTAGCATAAATATCAGATTCTAACCTTAAAATAAACTTGCAAGGTCCTACCTTTCGTATGGAATTCTTAATGATAGGTGTAAGCAACTTCAAATCTTTTGGTTCTCCAATTGTCTTAATATCTTGATAAAGAAGCTTACCATTACTTTCCAATGTTACTACAAGAATACAATCATCATGTAAAACCATCGTATCTATCGTGTCTTGTATGGCTAACTGAGAAGTAAAAGCAGGCACAATTGTATCAGTTTTGTTATTATACAGCTTTTCACCTGTAAATTTCATTATTTCTAAGCTAAGCGCTGCCTCAAGAGATCTATCAGTCTCATTGACAATGTAGACTTGAGCTTTTCCCTCCTTAACGATTAAAGGTGCAATTATAGGTCGAAAAACTCTTTTGACAAAAAAGTACGATGGCTTAGGATTCAGACCATAATCAATTAGACTCCAACTTATTACTGGCCAACAATCATTCAATTGCCATATAAGGCAGCCACTGGTTCTAAACATGCGGCTTCGCCAATGTGTTACCGCAGTCTTTAATGCTTCACCTTGATTTAATTGACTGTACAAAACAAACTGCTTTAGATTCTCAGAGACAGGATAATGCAGAGCCAGTAAATCTCTTAATCTCTCTAAACCATCGATTTGTTTCTCATGTGCCTCAAAAGCCTGCGAATACGGATCAAGATCCTCTTTATCTAAATATGCCTCCAAAAGCTCTAAATTGGGAGGAGCCTGCCAACCAAACTCTGTTAAGAAACGTCCTGTATCCTCAAGATAAGCAGTGTAATCTAAACCTTGACTCCACACTTCCCAATTATGTCTGTGTCCCTCACTTCGTCCACTAAAATCTTGTCCGCCAAAAGGTGTACTTGGGCGATAAGGTCGAGTTGGATCGAGCCTCTTGAATACCTCTGGAAGAATAACATCATAGATTGGCAAGCCTAATAATCGTTCCATCTGATATTCTTTTTTCCATAAAACAAAATATAGCCATTGATTCTCATTATTGCCACACCATAACGCAATACACGGATGACCCCTTAATCGTAATACAATTTCTTCAGCTTCGTTCTTTGCTTGTTTCAAAAACCAATCTTCTTCTGGATAAGCAGAGCATGCGTACATGAAATCTTGCCAGACTAAAATTCCAAATTCATCACATAAATTATAGAATTCATCATTCTCATAGATTCCGCCTCCCCAGACTCTAATCATATTAACGTTAGCTTGAGCACATAATCTTAGAAGTCGCCTGTAGCGATCAACTGTAACTCGTGGTAAGAATGAATCGGCTGGAATCCAATTAGCACCCTTACAAAAGACCGGTATACCATTCACTTTCAAAACAAAAGAAACGCCTTCACTATCAGGTTCCTGTGTTAATTCTACGGTTCTTATTCCCATTTTAGTTGACTTAGAATCTAAAAGACTATTGTCTGAAAACAATTCAAGAGTTACATCATATAGGCATGGTTTGCCATACCCTCTTGGCCACCATAATTTAGGATCTTGAATTTCAAAATGATTTTCTACAAAATTTCGTCCTTGATTAACAGACACGTTAGTCCAGTGCTCAATTTTTTGTCCAAAGCCTTCGACTTTGAATTTGATCCTTAGATTCAGGATTTTTGAAGCATTGATTTCCCCGGTTACCAACATTGTAGCGTCCTTGTTAGAGACTTTTAGTGGTAAAGCAGTCACATATCCTAGTTTTGCTTCATTGTAACCTAGAATTCTTGCCTGCCGCCAAATTCCAGATGTAGGAAGAGTAGGTCCCCAATCCCATCCAAAAGAATACTGTGCTTTTCGCACGTAAGCTCGGACTGAACAATTCTTTGGAAATAGGCATGCATATTTCGTGTATTTGTTCTCATAATCACTGACGATCTTATTGATAGAGGCAAATTTGATTGCGATTACATTTCTGCCCGGCTTAACCACATTCTTAATGTCAAAATACCAAGGAATAAACATGTCATCTGCTTTCCCAATCAAAACGCCGTTTACCCATATAGTAGCAAAAGTGTCCAATCCATCAAAAACTAGCTGAATTGCCTCTTTATTAACTAAGTCAGATGGTAAATCAATTACTTTGCGGTACCACCATTCATATCCAGAAACCCATTGAACTTTTTGTTCATTCAAATCTCTAAACGGGTCAGGAATAACATTATTAGCCATTAAATCAGTGTGGATTGTTCCTGGAACCACAGCAGAAAGCCAACCTGCAGTGTCTTGTTGTGGATCATATGCTTTTAATTCTTCTCCATTTCGTTCAGGAAACCCTTTGAACATCCAGGGACCATTCAAAGCAAATTCAACTATCATTCAACACCTACACCCATAATCTTTGCAGACTGGATAATACTTATTAAATTGAAGACTTACTGAGCCAAATTCGGAATAGTGACTTCTGGCTCGCAAATGCACAAGATGTTAACCAGAGACATTTAAAGATTACACTGGAACTTAGCTCAGCTACGAACGGATAACGTTTGATGATTCTAGCTTTTCTAAATTCTATTTTCTAAAGTAGAATATTTTTAGAAACTCATCTTCTCTAAATAGAAATCCAGCAACTTAATTGAAAGTAAATCAGAACTAAGAACAATGACCTACCAACAAAAATTAGACATTACATCCGAAGTTTCAGTCATAAAATGAACGGAAATGAGTTTCAATATGTGGGAACTATACGTAGACTATCTAGATAGACTCGATTCTAATGAACTATAGATGTAGTACCAAGAATTCATGCTACTTTGCGCTATTCTTTCTAGCTTTTCTTGTTCTTGTAAATCACAACTATTGTCGCCGAGGCAATGATTAGGATTAGTACAGCAATGGTTGAGGTAAATTCAGGAATTGCTGAAACATTTCCAAACATTGTAGTAGGATGTATGCTGCAATAGTAAGTAAATTGTCCGGTTCTGTCTGGAGTAAATTGATAGTTTATTGTTGTTGTAAACTGAGGAGATCTTGGCTCGTTACTGTCTGCAACCTTATTGCCGTTGTAATCGACGTAGAAAATGTGTGGAAGACCATCAACAGCTATCAGTGTAAGGTTTACAAGTTGTCCTTCTTGAAAAGTAATCTGTGGTCCAGGACTAGTTATTGATTGTTGAGTAAGTCCCCAGCCTTGAGTTGCCGAGCCGTATAATGTAATGTTTTGTGTTTGAGCTTGAGCATGTACGCTGCTAAATGAAAAGCAGAACACAAGAAACAGAATTATTAGCGCAAAAGAAGCTAATGCTTTGGATGCCAATTGTATCCCTGAACTAAACAAAGTGATTTGTGATTTAACTCTTTGTGATTGTATTTACACAGTAACTAGAATAGTGCGCTAGTTTTGAAAGATAATTGCCGAAACGGCCAGCAGTATATGTAGACAGAATCGAGTCTATAATATGACAGACATAACCTCGTGACAGAAGAGACAGAATACAATAGAATGTCATGCGTTAGAGATAGAAAAAAGAAAAGATAAAATCTTAGCCTGAAACTTAAATTTCACCTTCTCCTAAATGAAGAATAAGTTGTGCCATAAGCATCCTTACCGTTTAGAGTTTAGTTGCTCGTATTGTGGAAGATCAATGTAATTCTCTTATTATACATCAGCTTGCTACAAACTAAACTATTATTCCAATAGAACTATCATCTACATCTTA
>DATGZD010000003.1:0-35543 GCA_035297385.1 Candidatus Sulfotelmatobacter sp.
GTCCAATACCGCCTTGCAATCCATTGGCAGTTAGAAACTGTAAGCTCAATTGAGGAACGCCTCGAACTATAACTTCAAAAAGAATGCTTAGCAAGGGAACAATGGCTATGATGACACAAAGCAGACATAGTATAAAGAAAAGCTTGTTCTCGAATCTTCTAAATCCATAACTGTTAGTAATCTTTGTGAGTTTTCTAAGCCAATTGTTGTCAGCCATTTATTCTATTGCGCCTCCTTTAACCTTCAAAACTCGAGTTACCATGACATGTGCAATGATGTTTATGAGAAGACTAATGATAAGCAAGACTAATCCAGCGCCTACGTACGCAGATTTTTCGAGTGGATTAGGAGCTTCCAAAAAACCGTTTGCTATCAAAGAAGGTAAGGTTTGACCTGGTTGAAAAAGTGTGATTGGAATAGCAGTTGGACCAATAGCATTCCCTATCACCATCGTAACTGCCATGGTTTCACCCACTGCCCTGCCTAGACCAAGGATTATTGCGCCAAAAATTCCTGAACGACCATAACTTAGAACCCAATAACGAATGACCTCCCATTTTGTCGCTCCGATGCCATAAGCTGCTTCACGAATAGAATCAGGAACTGATTTGATGACTTCACGTGATACTGAAGCTACGGTTGGAATAATCATTATTGACAGAATTAGCCCTGCAGTTAAGAAATCTAAACCAAAAGGCGCACCACCAAAAACTGGAATCCAACCTAAATATGTATTCAAGGGAATTTCAAAATAGTTTAAAACCCAAAATCGTAGAACAAATAAACCCCATAATCCAAATATGACACTTGGAACAGCTGCAAGCAATTCAACAAGATATGAAAGAGGAACCTTAACAATTTTAGGCGACATCTCTACAAGAAAAATTGCGATTCCTAAACTTAATGGAACTCCAATCAAGAGAGCGATGCTTGAAGTAAGTAAAGTTCCCAAAATATATGGAAGAACTCCAAAAGATTCTCTACCTAAAACAGGATTCCAGTTTGTTCCAATTAGAAAACTAAAGCCAAATCTTCCTAAGACAGTTGTTGAACCGGTAACAAGTGTATAGGCATTAATGATTAGAATAATAGCAGCTGAACCAACAATAACTGCTGTCAGTATTTTGAAGATATTATCGCCAGTTAGCTTCTTATTCATGCCCACCCTTTACTCTCGTTTTCTAATCGATTAAACAAAAGAGATTGTAGAAGGTTTAACATAGAGATCTTTAATGCGTTGGTACCGCTTGTCCGTTGAAAGTTATTGAATTCAGTGTTGTTTCATCAATTGATACTAAGTTTGCTGGAAGCGTTGCATATTCAAGTGTAGGCGCAAGAGATTGTCCATCATGAATAACATACCAGATGTATTGTACTAATTGTGTAGCCTTATTCATATCCATACCAGGAATCACATTGAGTTCTTTGTATACCAGCATATATGTCGGTGTAACGATTGGATATGCTTGAGCACCTGAAGTGTTGAGTATGTTCACATTTTCCCAACTATCACTTCCAGAAGGAAGCGTATTTGGAAGAGACGAGGCAGCAGCCGTTGTTGAATCAAGCGTGGGCAAGACATAATTTCCAGATGGATTTTGTAGAGCTGCAACAGACATAGAATTCTTTAATGCATAAGCCAATTCTACGTAGCCTATTGAGTATTGTGTTTGATTAACAGTAGATGCGACATTGGCGTTTCCACTTGCTCCGATTCCACTTGGCCATTGAACTGAAGTTCCGCTTCCTACATTGTTACTCCATGTTGAACTGACTAAAGATAAGTATTTGGTGAACCAATTCGTTGTTCCAGAACCATCAGACCTATGTACTGTGGTTATTGCATGATTTGGTAATGTTAAATCAGGGTTTAATGATGTGATGGCTGCATCATTCCAATTTGTTATTGTTCCAAGATAAATATCTGCAAGTACACTGCCTGTAAGTTTTAGACCGGATGCTGTGCCTGGTAAATTGTATGCTATTGTGATTGCACCGATTGTTTCTGGAATATGGAGTGCATTTGATGCTGCTTGTCTTTGTGAAGCGGTTAATGGTGCATCTGAGCACGCAAAGTCAACTGTTTTGCTTGTGAATGATTGGACTCCTTGTCCACTGCCAACGCCTTGATAATTAATTTGTACGCTAGTTCTAATCTGTGTAGTGTAAGTTGTGATTGTTGCATTAAGGAATGGTTGTGGAAATGTGGCGCCTGCACCGTTAATGATTGTCGATTGCGATGATGGTGAACTAGGTTGCGAGAGAAATACATAGACTAATGTTCCTGCTATAATGATAATTACTAGAGCGATCGCGATAATGTATATAGTTTTCATTCTTTATCCTCGTTTTTAATTACCAAAAACCGTTAGTTCGTTATATAATTAGTCGACATAGACTTTATAGTCTATATAGAAGCAACATGTGTATATAATGATTCATTGATTTGACGGGTAGCTGTGTAGTTTGGCCAAAATAATGGAAGAGCGAAAAGAAGAGCAAAGAAGACTTCAATTGACTGGTGGGTCTACATATATTCTTTCTTTACCAAAAGAATGGATAACAAAAAATCAGCTTAAGAAAGGAAGCTTGATTACTATTTCTGAAGAAGATGATGGAACACTTAAAGTAATACCCTTGAAGCTTGAGAAACTGGAAAAGAAAGAAGAAGCCTTCATCAAAGTCTCAGCTAACGATAATTCCGATGCAATCATGAGGAAAGCAATCTCAGCTTACTTAGCAGGCTACAACATTCTTCATATACGAGCCCAAAGCCAAAAACCTCTTGCAAGTGAGTTAAGAAATTACTTGAAGACATTTGCTAGAAACTATTTAGTCGGAACCGAAATCGTAACTGATTCACCAACAGATTTAGCTTTACAAATTCTATTGAACTATCCAGAACTTAGCGTAGAAAGCGCACTACGTAGGATGACAATAATAGCAACATCAATGCATAGAGAAGCCATAGCCAGTCTAATCAATCTAGATTACTCGGCTGCGAAATCAGTTGTTGAAACCGACCGCGAGGTCAACAGGTTTAGTCTCTACATTCTTAGACTACTAAAAATGGCTATAGCAAATACTCGTCTAGTTAGAGAAATTGGCCTAAATAATCCTCGAGAATGTCTTGGATATAGACTTATTGCGAAGTCAGTTGAAAGAACAGCAGATCATGCAACCAAAATTGCTGAAAATGTATTGTGTTTGAAAAAAGCAATGAATCCTAAACTTCTTGACGACATCAACAAACTAAGTGATCTTGCCATTTCTATGTTTGATTCATCTATGGAAGCGTTGTTTAAACATGATTATGATCAAGCTGAAAACGTGATTGAGAAATTATCTCAAATCCGTAATTTAGAAAAGGCTGCAGTAATCTCCTCCCAAACTGTTGATATTGAGGAAATTCCAAACCTACGGTTACTTATTGAAAGCATCAGAAGAACTGCAGAATATGCTACTGATATTTCCGAAGTTGTACTAAATCTAAATATAGAATCTGTACTAGCCTAATGTGCGTGATAGGTTAATTGTTCTGTCTTTAATTCCAGACGCCCAAAATAACCTTTACAGACAATAAGACGAGACTAAAAGCAATCATAATTAAAATAGACAATACTCGTTTATGAGATTCAACATTGCAGAATATTCTTGTCAATTTAGTTTATCTAGCTTCACTATTTGCCTTGATATCTTTGAAAATTAGTGAATTACATCTTTCAAGAACGCTTAATTGATAAAATGATATTTTGAGAATCTGAGGAAAAGCTATATGCCTTTAGCAATATTATTAATAAGTGCATTTACTGGTACTGAGAATAATGTTTTTGAAAGTTTAAGAAACTATGATAGTACTGAAGTTTTTGCAGTAAAGGGAGAATATGATTTTGTTGTTAAAGTTAAAGCGGATACCTTCTATAAACTTAAAGATATCATTGCTCGAATTAGGGATGCTCTACCAAAACCAAGTAGTATACTTACAATGTTTACTTGCAGAGATTCATAATCAAAAAATACAATATCAGATTTAGATACTATAATAAGCTATACTAAACTGCTACAAAGCCTATGTTTATCTATTGTACTGTGGAAAACTTACTATTTAGAGATACAAAAACTCAAGTGTACCTCTATCTGAGGATAAGTCATCACGTCACATTTAACTGAAAAATAATGTTGACCTAAATACCCTCAAATCAAGCCATAATACACAAATACTTTCTTCTAGTAACAATTCTGCAAGGGCTCGTAGTCTAGTACGGATTATGACACTGGCCTGCGGAGCCGGAGGTCCTGGGTTCAAATCCCAGCGGGCCCGCCACCCCCGTGCAAATATGTACTTTTTAGACAGTGGAGACAGTGAATCGTACTCCAACTCAAGAATCATCCCCAGACCTAAAGACGAGTTATCTAAAAAAGAAGAGTTTCGGGTGACATCTCCGTGCTCAGAGGCTCAAATCCCTACTCCATTTCGCGCGCGCGATTTACTGATTCCCAATCCTCTTTTGCTTCAACTTATTTTCATTTTCTAAAGAGTTTGTTTCATCAAAGTCAAAATAATTATGTTAAAACAGGTTGCCGACTATTGCAAGTTTTCACATCATAGTAGATGTTTCTTGCTTATGTTTGCTATTTTCGTTTAATGTTTTCATTATTTCATAGAGCGTTAAGCCTTTTTCTTTGAGCTTTAAGAATTCTAAGCCTTTTTCAAAGACTTTATTCATTAAAAATCTTCTAAAATTGAAATGTAGATTTCAATTTCACTATAATTTGTAGTGTGTTTGAGCGTATCACTTTCTAATTTCTTGATGTTGCTGTATTGGGTGGGAATAATTTGCGAAGTGATTTCAAATCCCAGCGGGCGCGCGCTTCCATCAACTCTCAAGAAGAGCTACGCATTAGTCTTAGTAAATAATGGAATCAGGATAATTCCCGTGACTATAACAGAACTGTAACAGACATAACACTACGAACCATGATTCCTCAGACTGTTAAATCAAGATTTAATTGAGTTTTGAAGAAGATTTGCAGTCATCGCAGCTTTAGAACAAGCGTTCGCTACTGATAAGCTAGAAGCTGAGTAGCTAATTTAGTATATTGCCGTCAAGCAGGCACATTCTCATTTTTTTCTCTTGCCCAATGACGATGCTGAGCTATGGCTTGAATAAGTGCTTTATTGAATTCATCAGATGCATTGTTTGATGTTACTATTCCAAGATCTGAATTTACTGTGTTATCCTGACTTGAAATGAGCTTTGCTTCTTGTAAGCTGGGGTTTGCTTCTTTTAATAAGACTACAGCTTCACTTGTTGCGCCTATAGCTTTGCAGTGCTTGAACGCTTCAAGGATGAAGTTCTGAACATACCCTTGATGGCTCATAGCGTCGATACTTCTTTCTCCCCCTGGAATGTAGACTGCATCGTATAAAACAGAGGATACGCTTACATAGTGTTTATCAGGAGTTACTTCTTCATCCTCCATACTCTTTACTGGAGTTAGATACTGTGAAATAACGTCTACTTTAGCACCGTTTGCAGTCAAAGCTGTCTTGACTTTTTGTAATTCTTTTCCATTAAAGCCGGGCATTACTAAAACAGCTATTTTTCTTGATTTAATGGTATCTTTTGGAGTATTGACCATACTCAATGCTTTTGAAGCTTGAAGTTCAAGAACTTTCTTCAATTGTTGTTTTGATGGTCGCTCAACACCAACTCCTAAAGCAATAGCCGTAGCCAGATTGTAATCTACATTTGCGAACATATCAGCTACTTTTTGTCGTGTTTCAAGATCTATGACCTTTCCAACTTCAAAGTGAAATGCTTTCACAATATGCATTTTCTCTGCTTCTGACATGCTATTCCAGAACAATATTGCCTGACTGAAATGATCATTAAAGGTTTCACTTCGTTGTCGAATTTTGGTTCCAGTTACGTTTGCAGGATAATGAACATAACCTTCATCTTTGTTGAGTCCTGGCATCGGATAGCCGTCATTAAGAGAATTGGGATGATAAGCTGTTTTTCCTTGAGGTATCATCATTTGATGAAAGCCATCTCTTTGATTATTGACGACTGGAACGAGTGGTTTATTGATGGGAATTTGATTGAAATTTGGTCCACCTAAACGTGTAAGTTGTGTATCCATATAAGAGAAGAGTCTGCCTTGCAATAATGGATCATCACTAACATCTATTCCTGGAACAAGGTTCCCTACACAGAACGCAACTTGTTCCACTTCAGAAAAGAAATTATCTGGGTTTCGATTAAGCACTAATTTGCCGACGCGTTGAACTGGTACTAATTCTTCAGGCCAAATCTTTGTTGCATCTAGAATATCAAAATCAAATTTGCATTCATCGCATTCTGGGATAATTTGTATTCCTAGCTCGTACTCTGGATACGCCCTATCTTCTATTGCTTCCCACAAATCTTTACGATGGAAATCTGGGTCTTTTCCAGAAATCCTCTGCGCTTCGTCCCAAACTAAAGAATGCACTCCAAGTAATGGTTTCCAATGAAACTTTACAAAAAACGATTCTCCTTGTTCATTAACTAAACGATATGTGTTAACTCCAAAACCTTCCATCATACGGAAACTTCTTGGTATAGCTCTATCAGACATTAGCCACATAACCATATGAACAGTCTCAGGAGTGTTAACTACAAAATCCCAAAAAGTATCATGTGCCGTAGATGCCTGAGGAACTTCATTATCTTGTTCTGGTTTCACTGCATGAACTAAATCAGGAAATTTAATAGCATCTTGAATAAAGAAAACAGGTATGTTGTTTCCAACAAGATCAAAATTGCCATCTTCTGTGTAGAATCTTGTTGCGAACCCACGTACATCCCTCACAGTATCTGCCGAACCTCTAGAACCTGCGACTGTTGAGAATCGAACAAAAACAGGTGTTTTCTTATTTGGATTCTCTAAGAATTTGGCTTTTGTATATTTTGTTAAAGGTTCATAAACTTGAAAATAACCATGTGCTCCTGACCCCCGAGCATGGACTACTCGTTCTGGAATACGTTCATGATCAAAATGCATGATTTTTTCTCTGAAATGAAAATCTTCCATTAAAGTTGGTCCACGAGGGCCAACTCGTAAAGAATTATCAGTGTCATTTATTCTGACACCAGTATTGGTTGTTAATTGTTTACCTTGTGAATTTACAATGAAAGGTTCAAGGTTTTTTTCTCTTTTTGTTTCTGTCATAATTTTTTTAAAATTTTGAGCATGTTCTTTAACTTCATTATTTTTTTTCAAAACAAAACCCTTGTAGTCTTAACTGAACTTATTGGTTTATTAATATATGTGATAGGTAAATTACAACAACAAAATTTGTGTACCCATATCTAAGAAAAATTTAATAACCTTAATACCACTGATTTGATGGTGATTTTTTGTCGCAGAATATTTTTGAGAAAATCAAAGAAGAGCATCAAGAATTCAAAGAAATGTTAGGAAAACTTACTGAAGGTAGATCGAGTAAAGAAGATACTTTTGAAGAATTTAAGACAGAATTAAAGGCACATAATAAGGCAGAAGAGCAGACGCTTTACGAAGCACTCATGAAAGACAAGAAAAGTAAAGAGATGGCGCTTGTTGGTATTGAAGAACATCGCATGGGAACTGTAGTTCTAAATAAACTCGACAAGGCTACTAAGGGCAGTGAGGATTGGAAGGTTCAACTAAATGTGCTGAAGCATATGCTTGAAAAACATATAGAAGTTGAGGAAGCAGAAGTTATACCTATGGCTCAAGGTATGCTTGAGGAAACTGAAGTAGAAGAATTAAGTGAACAATTTGAATCAATAGAAGAAAAACTTGAAAAATAAGAATAGACCATTCTTTCTGAATTTTTCTTTTTCTATGTTTAGCATCAAGCGATTAATTGAGGTTAAGCTTGACTATACATGTTTTTTAAAGACATTATAGGTATGAATGATGTTTTGAACATTCTAAAACGAGGTGAAAAGAATGAAGATGAGTGCTCGTAATCAAATGCGAGGAACAGTTAAGACAGTTGAAAAGGGCATAATCACTGGACTAGTAAAAATCGAAATAGAAGCTCCAGCAACGATTACTTCCGTAATCACCAAAGAAGCTATTGAAGATTTAGACATAAAAGTAGGCGATAAGGTACAGGTAATCGTCAAATCTACCGAAGTAATGATAGGAAAATAGCAAGCGCATCTACTACAGATTTTGCAGTTAGGAAAAACGACTTATATTAGAATCCAATTTTAGGTTTGTCATGCCGTTAAAGAGAACAGGCTACTTAATACTGCTGTCAATACTATTCTTAGCTATAGCGATTGCAGTTCTATTCTTACCCAAAGCTCTCACTCAAGCTTCTATACGAGGAGTAGAAGTTCTTCTTATACGATTTTTCGGATTGTATGGGTTTCTTCTTTTGAGCATCACAGCACTTACAACTCCATTTCTCGTTGAGATAACTCGAGCCTTCGGCAGATCTTTCATAAAGATTCACCATGCTTTTGCGGCAACAGGCCTTCTCCTAATAACTCTTCATCCGATCTTTAATGCTCTACAAACTCTTACTCTACAGGTTTTTGTTCCAATTTTCAGTTCTTGGATATCTTTCTGGACTTATGCTGGAAGACTGGCTCTATACTTGCTTTACATAGGAATCGGCGCGGCGTTGCTAAGGATGAAATCTCCTAGGTACTGGCGGATTTTTCATACCTTAGTCTATGTAGTGTTATTCTTTGGCATTGTCCATGCCAACTTGCTTGGCGGAGACTTCACAAACATAGGAATACAGGTTATATTTGATACTCTTTTTGTTGCTTCAATAGTAGGATTAGCCTATAAACGATACAGGAATTACGCTATCAGAAGAAAATACCAAAATCTTAAGAAAAACCAACCGAAAAATGAAACATAATATTATGGAAGTACCGTTTATTCTCTGCTAGATAGTACTACAATGTAATCTGCTGTGTCTGCACACATATCTGCTGCTTGCTCTATGAATTCAATTAAGTCATCTAAGATTACCATTGCTCCACAGTTGAGTGTTCCACCATATTTTACGAATAGACTTTTTGCTGCCAGATATTCTTGATCAAGGTCATGCTCAAAACCTTCCACTCTTTTAGCTTCATTGATTGCGTCACTCGCATTAGTTGAGATTTTTTCGATTGCACCTCGAAGAGCCAAAGCAGTGTCAACGAGTCTTCCAGTCATAAAAACAATTTTCTTACACAATTCTTCAGGAATTTTTACCTGCCCAAGCATCCGTAAACATCTTGCAGCATCCTTGGTATGATCTGCTAATGTATCTAATCGTTTAACAAGATGCAACAAATCTTCACGATAATCAGCAACTAAAGCGGCACCTTTGGAGAGTTCCATAAACACGTTTGTTCGTAATTTATCCACTTCTTCTTCAGCAACGAACAAATTTGCAATTTGTTTTTCCATTTCTTTCAAGTTACCCTCTGAGTAACTCTGCATAGCCTTATGCAGGAGAGTGACTGTATCAAAAGCCTTTGTTATTTGCTCATGGGCTAATTCTAACCCTCTTGTCCTTCGGCGCTTTTCAAACCAAATGTAGCTTCTTCGTTCCAATAGTTCCACATCTCAATTATCCTTATTCAATTCGTTCAAATATAACCCTTATCTTACTACACTATAGCTCAATTTTCTAAAACTACTTTTGCCAACGATACTTTATCAGCTAAAGTTCGCATTATTGTATTGGTCACTCTTACTTCGATGCCTAGCGCTTGAATTTTCTCTTTTTCGCTCTCATCAGCGACGTCAATTACAAAAACATCAAGAAAATCAGCATACAATTTAGCCACAGAATAAGCAGAAACTTCTAAACCTAATCCCTTAAGCAATTTATTTGCTGGACCCTTTATTGGTGCACCAGCAACGATTGGACTCACAGCCACTTTCTTAGCCTGAGTATGTCTTAGTGCCTCTTTGATACCCTTTACTGAAAGGATCGTACCAATACTTACTATAGGATTACTTGGACAAACAATTATTCTTTCAGCACTCAACACAGCTTCAATGACACCTTCAGTTGGTTGTGCAGAATCAACACCCGCAAATTCAACTCCTAGAACTTCATCTAAGGCACCTCTTTTAACCAGATATTCTTGGAAATGAATCAATCCGTGTTCAGTAGCGATATGTGTTTCAAAACGGTCATCTGTCATGGGCAATATATTCACTCTAATGCCTAAGGCATGACTTATTTTAGAAGTAATTCCAGATAGCTTTCTTCCATTCTTTAACAATGAACTTCTAAAAATACTTGTGGCTAGATCCTTGTCACCTACACCAAACCATGCTTCTTGACCAAACTTCCTTAAGGTTTCAAGGCAATGATATGTATCACCTTTAATCCCCCAGCCTTTCTCGTCATCTACAATACCCGCCAATGTGTAAGTAACGATGTCCAGATCAGGTGAAATATGCAGACCCTGCCACTCAATGTCATCACCCGTATTTACGATTACAGTCAAATCTTCCTGCTTAATAATTTGAACTAAACCCGTCAGAAACCTTGCTGCGCCGACTCCACCAGCCAAGGTAGTGATCGCACTTTTCATCTAAATGACCATCAGATTAGTTTTGTCTATGTCGATGTTGGCTATTGTTTTTGTTTTCCTGTCTCTGAAACCCAGCGTCCAGATTCTTTACCATGTGAATTGACGATAGTTTCTTTCTTGAAAACTGGAACTTCATGCTTATACCTTTCAACTGCTTCTTGTAAAACAGCAAAAACTTCTTGTCTGTGTCCTCCTGAAACAGCCACGTACACGACTTCATCGCCAACGTTGAATTGACCTAACAGGTGATGAATTTGCACATCCACTATTCCTGGTTTCTTCGACAATTCTCTACTAATTGCAGTTAATACTTCATTGGCTTTTTCTTCATACGCTTCCATTGTAAGTTTTACAACTTTTTGTCCTTCATTATTCTCGCCACGGACGACTCCGATAAAAACTGCTATTGCTCCTGCTTTAGCAAAATTCTTGTTCTTCTTAGCATTACTCAATAAGTCCTGAACAGTAAAAGTTCCTTTTTCATGAACGCCTGAGTGTTCAGTCAAAATTTCAACTCCTTACTTAGACTGATAGGGTTTAGAGCGTTCGAATTAACAAATGTTTCCTGATAACACTGTGCAAACAATGAAAAAATACAAAAAAAGATGATATGTTAAATTCTATGCTTCTTGAGGCTCTTCCTCTTCCTCAACTTCTTCGTCCACGTTTTCTTCTGATTCGAGAGGAGTTTCTGCTTTTGGTTTTGCCCCAGTTACTGTAGGTGAACCAACAAGTTTTGATTTTCGAATACCTACATGTCTTAATGGTGCAACTTTCTTTGCCTCATTATAGATGTCAGAAGCAATTTTACCCAACACCATCTCTTGTACAAACTGATCTAAGGTTAAGGCTGCAGTTTTTTCTCTAACAATTCTATCCATAAGGTTGCGGATCGTTTTTTCTTGTGAAGTTTTGATCCGCGAAAGTGTAAGAGCTGAAACAGCAATTCGTAATTTATACCCATCTTTAGTGGTTAAGTTGAAGAGTCCATCAACTTTCGTTGTTCTACGTCTAACCAAGCTACGCAGATAATCACGAGAATACTCATGACCTTTAAACTGTGTCTTGGCATTCTTGCCTTCGATTTCGGTAACTTGGAAGAACATCTTCAAGTACATATGCGAAAAATCGCCAGTAATGTCATAGAGTGTAGCTTCAACAACTCTACCGACGAGTTTCTCTGTTTCTTCAGCTGGCACTGAGCCTAATTCAACGTTTCCGAAGAATGATGGTGCAATTATCATGTGCCATGCTTTTCCTCGCCATTTATCACGAACATGTTTGGTTTTTGTAGACAACGTCTTTCCTTCCAAGCGAACCTCAAGATAGTTGAGGCTGTATTAAAATGTTTATGGATTTAACACTATTTTTTCTTTATTTCCCATGTATTTTCGTAGGACTTTTGGTATGATAATTGTTCCGTCTTCTTGTTGATTGTTTTCCAAAATGGCTACCATTGTCCTTCCTGTTGCTAATGCTGTTGAATTTAGGGTATGTACTACGCCTTTGGTTGGTGCGCCTTCTTTTTCTCGGTAGCGTATGTTTAAGCGTCTTGCTTGGTAATCTGTACAGTTACTGCATGAAACGATTTCTCGGTAACCATTCTGTGCGGGCATCCAAGCTTCAATATCATATTTTTTTGCGGCAACTGTGCCAATATCTCCTGTACAAACGTTAACTACTCTGTAGGGTAATTCGAGTTTTTGAACTATGTTTTCAGCATTTTGTAGGAGTTCTTCGTGTAACTGCCAAGATTGTTCAGGAGTACAGAATATGAATTGTTCAATCTTGTTGAATTGATGTGTTCTGAATATGCCTCTTGTGTCTTTGCCGTGTGCTCCTGCTTCTTTTCGGAAGCATGTACTGATTCCTGCGAGTTTTAGTGGTAATTGTTGTTCTGTTAAGACTTCATTCTGAAGCATCGCCGCCATTGGATGTTCACTCGTTGCTATAAGATACAGGTCTTCATTTTCAATCTTGTAGAGTACATCCTCGAAATCGCTTAGAGCTGTTACTCCTTCATATGCTTCTCTACGCATTAGATAGGGCGGTTCAATCGGCGTATAACCTCTGTTAACCATTTCTTCCATAGCAAAATGCATAAGTGCCATATCCAAAAGAGTGCCCTGATGTTTTAGGTAGAAGAATCTGCTACCTGTAACTTTTCCTGCCCTTTCAATATCAATGATATCAAGGTTTAATGCAAGATCAACGTGATTTTTTATTGGAAAACTGAAGGTTGGAATTTTCCCCCACGTTTTAACTTGAACATTATCTGCATCTCCTTGTCCAACTGGAACAGAATCATGCAGCATATTGGGTAGACACATAAGTAAATCCCGTTCTTTTTCTTCCTCCTTTACTACTTCTTGTTCAGTAGTAACAATTTGTGTATCGATTTCTTTGGCTTTTTCAAGTTCCTTGTCAGCATTCTTCTTCGCTTTTTTAAGTACTGCAATTTCTGTCGTTACTAATTTTTTCTGATGACGAAGTTCATTCAATTTAGTGAGATTCTCACGCCACTTCTTGTCTGTCTCCAAGAGTTCATCAAGCATCTTGATGCATTCTGGGTTTCCTCTCTTCATCAAATTATTGCGAACAAATTCGGGATTATCTCGAATAAGTTTAATGTCTAACATATTAACTCACTAAGTCTGATGTTGTAGATTTACAATTGTGAAGCTATTTAAACTTACAATTCAGGGAGGTTGGCTTCTATTGTTCTTGTTTCATGTCTTTCCTAGTTTATGGAAGAATTATTATTGTTACATTTCTTGGAAGGTTCCATCCCTTAGAATGTCTATGATTTTGTTTTTGGTATAAGCTTTTACGGTTGGTTTATTCATAAGAAAATCCATGTGATTAGCACTGTTATTTTGTCCCGATGGAAAATCTGTGTTATCACCAAACGCAATATGAACAGTGCCCTTGATTTTTTCTGCTTCTAAGAATTCTTCGGTGAATCGAGCTTTAGGGTTCATACCAAAGGCAAATTCTCCTACAACTTTAGCCATATCATCTATCGCCAACGAATCGTCAACACGTTTCTTCACTGTAAGATCATTTGATTGTGTCTCCTGAACTTTACCCTTATCAACAATTATAGTAAAAGGTATACTGAGTGGTCCTATACCTCCGATTGCCATGTCACAGATAAGCTTGCCTTTCAATGAATCCTCAATCGGTGCGACAATAACTTCCCCTGTAGGTAAATTCATCCATTTCATAGTAACCCAATCAATCATTGTATCCGTAAAGAATGCACGATTTTCTACATTGAAGGTGAGGTTTGTTCCTGCAGGGTTCGTGATTTCAATCTTACCGACATCTTTCAATTTCTTCATGAGTTTTTCTGCAAAATCCTGCATCTGTCTATGCTCTGATGTCGTCAGTGCAAGTGCACCCTCTGTAAGCATATCCATTGTGATTCCTGGACAATGACCCAAACGTGTTTGATGCTTTCCGGATTCAGCATGAATGAGTTTTATTCTAAAGGGTGTCTCTTCTCTTATGCCTCTGAGTAAGTTAATGTAGATGTCAGGTCGTTCTGTCGTGAGAAACCTCTGGTACTGTGATGGAATTTCTTCTCGAAAAACATTTTCATCAGTCTTCAACACAATAAAATCTATCTTTAACCCTAATTGCAATGCGCCTCTATGAAAAGCCTCACCGATGTCAGCTCGAATGTCATCACAGAAGATAACTAAATGTTCATTCTTCTTTGCTTCCAAGACACATTCTAACGCATTCTTAGCAGCTTCAGATGCATCCATACTAAACCCTGCCATCCACTTTAGGATACTAGAATGATAAGCTTACCGCTAATAGCCCAAACAAAATTGAGCTACATGAGTGGTTATTTGACATCAACTTTCTTGTTTCTTATTCTACTTCGGCTGCGGAATGTTCCAAACAAATTTTGGTTTTACTTTGGCGTCTACGTTATGGTTATATTCTGCTATCGTGAATCAGATTGCGAGACTCAACTATGTCGGACGTTGGAGTAACCATCAAAAAGAATGAAGACTTCTCAGAATGGTATACAGAAGTCGTCCTCAAATCAGGAATGGCAGAGTATGCACCGATCAAAGGCTGCATGATACTACGTGAACATTCATACGCAATCTGGGAGAAAATTCAAGAAATCTTCAACAAAAAAATCAAAGAAACCGGACACAGTAACGTGTATTTTCCACTGTTCATTCCTGAAAGCTTCTTGAAAAAAGAGGGTGAACATTTTGAGGGCTTCGTACCCGAAGTAGCTTGGGTTACTGAAGGTGGAAATAGTCCGCTTGAAGAAAAACTCGCCATACGACCGACATCTGAAACCATAATGTATGCAACATTTTCTAAATGGATTAGAAGTTGGAGAGATTTACCAATCAAATTGAATCAATGGTGTAACATTGTTCGCTGGGAAACTAAAGCCACTAAACCATTTCTCCGTACACGTGAGTTTCTATGGCAAGAAGGACATACCGTACATGCTACTGCTGAAGAAGCTGAGAAAGAAGTTTTCTATGCTCTAAATGAATATCGCGACCTTGTAGAGAGCAGCTTAGCTGTTCCTGTTATAGTCGGTAAAAAGACAGACAGCGAGAAATTTGCAGGCGCCCTCTACACTACAACATTAGAAGCTATGATGCCTGACGGTAAAGCATTACAGATGGGTACTAGCCATAATTTAGGGCAAAATTTTGCTAAAGTCTTCGACATCACATTCATCGGCGAAGACGAACAGAAACATGAGGTATGGCAAACCAGCTGGGGAATCACAACACGCCTCATAGGCGCACTCATAATGGTACATGGTGATGACAGAGGTTTAGTTTTGCCGCCGAAAATTGCACCCATCCAAGTTGCCATCGTTCCTATACCATATAAGGGCGCAGATCCAGCAGCTATTGCGGCTAAAGCCAGAGAACTCTTCACTATGCTCAAACAAAAGGACATCGCCGTTATATTGGATGATCGAGAGGAGTACACTCCTGGATGGAAATTTAATCATTGGGAGCTCAAAGGAGTTCCTATCCGCATTGAGATAGGTCCTAGAGATCTGAAGCAAAATCAGGTCATGATGGCACGACGTGATACGTACCAAAAGATGCCAGTTAAAGAAATGGATGTAGTTGAGACTGTTGAAAAATTGTTAACCGAGATTCAACATAATCTCTACGCTAAAGCACGATTAGATCTAGAGAATAGAATTACGGCAGTCCAGAACTTTGAGGAATTTCAGAATGTTTTGAAGACAAAAGCTGGCTTCATAAAGGCTGCGTGGTGTGGAAAAGCAACATGTGAAGCTAAAATAAAGGATGAAACAGGTGCAACCATTAGATTACGACCATTCGAGAAAGAAACACCAGTATCACCATGCATCGCCTGTGAAGAAAAAGCTGATGAAATGGTTTACTTTGCACGATCTTACTAATTATTACTAGTTTAGTCTAATCTGCAAGGTTAACGAATTTATTTAATTGGTTAGCTACTTCAGTTAAACCATACTTCTTTAAGGTATTCTTCTTTGGGATTCCTCGATTATCCCATCCTTTTTTGTTATAATACTTGCTTAGCATAGTATCGTATCTGTCCTTGTCAAGCTTCCTGCCTTTCATTTTCCCTTTGCCTAACGGTTCCTTGAACCATCGATTAGGTGGCATATCCATTGACCTCGTCCAGTTTTTCCCAAATTCTCTCACCCAGAACGCTCGAATAAGATGACTTGTCCTTTCTGCAATCTGATACAGTGTAGCCCATGATAATTCCATACCCGTTGCTGCTTTCAGAAACTTTGGGTACCATTCTAATTCTAAGCCAAGCTGATTGTTAGGAAAACGACAGAGTACGAGCATCTCAAAAACTCCACCACGAAGCCGTTGTAATTCAATAAGATGATTGATTTTTTCTTCATCATAGTTTTCACGTCCATATTGCACTTCCCAACCAACTATCCAAGCATCTTTATGATGAGCTCCAACAGGACACGTTGCATACGACAGAGCCATTGCTGGTGTAGCGTGACAATCGTAACCCGAAATCTCTAAACCCTTAACATGCATAGCCCAATCGCTGGCGTCCGACCCAATCTTTGCAGCAACAAACCTTGTGCCTTCAGCCAATATAGCTCCGATGCCCCGCCTGTAAGCTAAATCAGTCACTAGCGCTTTGGTATCCTTAAATTTGCCCCAATGTACTCTTTCCGCAATGAGTTTTCTCTCCGATGCTTCCATCGTAAAACCTAACACGTTACCCAAAGAAATTGTGTCTAACCCTAATTCATCAGCAACACGATTCAAAGCGGCCACCTGAGCAAGATTCCCTAAGCCTATGTTGGAGCCTAACATAGCCACATTCTCATAATCCAGTTCTGCTTCTCCTCTATCAGAATCTCTAACAATATTGCCGCATGTCATATTACATTGCGGACAACCACGGTTGCCTATCTTCATCTTTTCCATGGTGAACCCGCTGATCTCTGCAGCTTCATCGAAAACGCCCTCTCGATAATTCAAAGTTGGTAAGACACAATTTTCCTGACTCCATTCAATTGTACTCATCGTTCCTTGTCTTTTCCAAAACGCATAGCCTGGCTTAGTCACTATTTCCCTGTAACCTGCTTCACTAATTTCTCTAAACTCTTTAGGATGCGCCGGAATTAACACATTTAACCCCTCGATGACAATAGCTTTCAAATTCTTGCCGCCCATCACTGCACCCATTCCAGGCCTTCCACCTGAACGACCTTCCTGGGAGACGACTGTGGCAAATTTGACTAGGTTTTCTCCTGCAGGGCCAATGCTCATTATGCCCGCTGTACGTTCAAAGAGGGGTTTCAATTGTTTCTCTGTCTCGAAAGACGTTAAGCCCCAAAAATCTGTGGCATCTATTAATTCAGCAACTTTATCTTTTATGTGAACAAAAACAGGTGATTTAGCTTTACCCTCTATAACAATAGCATCGTAACCTGCTCTACGCATCTGGACAGCCGCTTGGGTGCCAATGTTTCCGTCACCATAACCGCCAGTTAAAGGGCTCTTCGCAGCCACAATGAGTTTACCACTGTTTGGAACGCCTAAACCTGTCAAGGGACCAGCAGCAAAAATGAGTTTATTGTCTGGCGAAAATGGATCTGTACCTGGCTTAACTTCATCCCAGAGGATTTCGGCTGCAAAACCTCTGCCGCCCAAATGGTTGAAGGCGAAGTTTGCATCATACGTATCAGCCACTGCTTTGTTTTTTGTTAAGTTAACATGTAGAATGTGACCTTGCCAACCGAACATCCAGTGTACTCCTTTTCAAATATCATGTATTACTAATTAGTAAGACAATAAAAGGTTAATGAACTTGCAGTCAACTAGCAAACACTAACCTCTTATAATCAATCAAGTTAAGTGAAAACAGAATGCTCCAGGTCAAATCCGTTACTAAACATCTGCTTGACAAGTGCAGAAATTTCTTAACACAAGACCTAACAGGCAATGTATTAGTGTTGGGAGATTGTTATTCACCATTGCTAGAAGCGAGCACATTATATTGCGCATGTGACAGTAACGAAATTGTTGGAGTATGTTCTGTTTTTCATGGCTTCTCAAAACCCGCGGTAGCTCTAGGAGCTTCATCGAATCAGGTTAAAAGACTACTGCTTGAAACAGCTTTAAATGAAGTTGAGGAAGAATTCATTTCTATTATTCCAGTAACCGAATTTGATTTCTTAATGCAGTATGCTTCGTTAGTGGATTTTCACTATGAACAACAAATGATAACAAATAAGCCCTATAAAGTAAATAACATTAACGAAGCGGTTCGTGTTTCAGAAGATGAGCTGAGTGAACTCAACAACTTCTACATAAAAGAGTGTTCACCAGGTTGGATACCTTTGCAGTTTAAGGTAGGTCCAGTATATTGCGTAAAACAGGAGGGTAGCATAGTGAGTGCTGCAGGCGTCCACATATGTACCCCCTATATTGCTCAATTGGGCAATATAGTTACGGAGGAAGCTTATAGAAACAGAGGTTTCGCCTCAGCCTGCACAAGCGCCCTAACTGTGCAGTTAGCAGTAAATAACCGAATTGTCAGTCTATACGTGAAAACTAACAATAGACCAGCCATACATGTGTATGAAAAGCTCAGTTTCAACAAAAAACGTGAAGTTATCTTTGTTACAATGCGAAAGAAGGCTGCGCGTTAAACGCCTTTCATTATTGTTTTTAGGAAGCTTTATTTTTTCGGAGAACACCCTTCTGCTTTACAGGGTTAATAACTTTGACGCGCGTTAGAGTCACAGAAAGAGCTAGCAACATTGAATATGCTATACGAGATATAATAGCTCATACAGAGAATCTGTTGCAAGAAGGTAAAAAATTATATTGTCTCAATATAGGTGATCCTGGTGCCTTCGATTTTCCAACTCCTGATCACGTTAAACAAGCCTTATGCAAGGCTGTGGAAGAGGATGATAGTTATTATTCTCCTTCTGAAGGGCTTCTTGAACTCAGAGAAGCGATTGTGGATAAGGAGAAACGTGTCAACGGAATCACTATCACACCTGATGATGTTCTAGTAACGGATGGAATCTCAGAGGGTATTGAAATGACTTTAGCAGCACTCGTGAACCCTGGAGATGAAATCCTGTTTCCAGGTCCAACTTATCCTCCATACATTTCGTATGCCAAGTTCTTCGGTGGCATCCCCGTTCCTTACGAAACAATCGAAGAGGAAGGTTGGCAACCCAATATCGATGATTTGCGCAGTAAAGTTTCAAAGAAGACTTGTGCTTTAGTCATTACTAACCCTAACAATCCAACAGGTGCGGTTTATGGAAAAAAAGTCGTCAAAGAAATGTTGGATATTGCTGCAGAGAATGATTTACTCGTTATCTCTGATGAAATATATGACCGTCTAACGTTTACTGAAGATTTTGCTAGTACAGCATACTTAGCAGAAGATATACCTGTAGTTGGTTTAAATGGATTCTCCAAAGTCTATAGAATGACTGGCTGGCGTCTTGGTTACATTTACTTCAAAGCACAAGGCAACCAACTAAATGAATTGAAGCAGGCTATTGAAAAAGAATGTCGCATAAGAATCTGTGCAAATACACCAGTGCAAAAAGCGGGAATTGCAGCGTTGAATGGTCCACAAGAAGAAATCAATGATTATGTGATGAAGCTTAAGCAACGTGGTCTATACTCTTGGAAACGGTTGAATGAGATCGAGGGCATAAGTTGTTCGAAGCCAGAAGGTGCCTTCTATGTTTTTCCACGAATTCACGAAGTAGGCTACCGTTGGAAAACTGACTTAGACTTTGTTCTACATTTGTTAAAAGATACTGGTGTATTAACCGTAAACGGTTCAGGGTTTGACCCCGTCTACGGTGCGGGACACTTTCGTGTGGTTACTCTTCCGCCGATTGAGACTCAAGAAGAGGCATTCGACGAATTAGAACGGTTTATGAAAAAGAAACCTGTCAAAGAAATACTACAACGTGTGGGTCACGGCTAAACTCGAATCCCTTCTTTTGGATCCGCAACCACCTTCTGAAATTCAGCGATAAGCCTCTTTGTCACTGGACCTGGCGTTCCATTACCTATTTGTCTCTTGTTAACTTCACGGATTGGTACGATTTCGGCAGCGGTTCCGGAGAAGAAAGCTTCATCAGCGTTCAGCAGTTGGTATGGTGTTATGCTTCCTTCGATAAGTTCATACTTTAATCTGGTGGCTAGTTTTGCTATGACTTGTGCGGTTATTCCTGGCAATGCACCACTGTAAGTTGGTGGTGTAAATATTTTGCCGTCTTTAACAATAAATATATTCTCACCGACACCTTCTGAAACGAAACCGGATTTGTCTAAGCATATTGCTTCATCAGCACCCGCTAAGTTCGCTTCAATTTTTGCCATGACGCTATTGAGGTAATTGAGTGATTTAATCTCATGACTGGTTGCATCCACTGGATGTCTTCTAACCCAAGAAATGAAAGCTGTTATTCCTTCTATTTTGGCTTCGTCACCGTGTAAAACTATGGCGCCTGTTATCACAAAGACTGTAGCCTTCGGGCATTTCCGCGGGTCTAATCCTAAATCTCCTACACCTCTGGTTACGACCAAACGGATGTAAGCATCCTTCATTTTGTTTTTCCGTAGCGTTTCCAGAACTGCTTCAATCATCTGTTCTTTTGTCATAGGAATCTGAAGCATCATGGCATGTGCAGACTGAAAGAGGCGGTTGACGTGCTCTCTGAGTTTGAAGACGACTCCATTGTAAGCGCGGATTCCTTCAAAGACTCCGTCGCCATAAAGTAAACCATGATCGAAAACACTGATTTTAGCTTGTGATTTTGGATAGAATTCTCCATCTATGTAAACAAATGGTTCATCATCCATATACGTATCCTTCTTGGTTGCATGGTAATTTGTGGATGGTTTGATATAGCTTTTGGCAGTATTCTATACGATTCCTTTATTACCCGTGGAATTGTGGACGTTTTGATAAGCTTCTCGGCAAGGGTAACGGCTTGAATGGTTTGCCTTCGACTTTATTTTTGATGGTCAAAACCAACTCATCAAGCTTTAGATTCTCCACTTTGCCTTTTTCTTCGCGTACTCGCACTGCAAGTACTCCAGATTCTATTTCTTTCTGTCCAATGACAACAACGTAGGGAACCCATTCTGTTTCTGCTTCACGAATCCGCTTCTGCAAGGTGTTAGAAGAGTCATCAATATCTACTCGGATGCAATTTGCCTCTAGCTTTGCTGTGATTTCTTCAGCTTTCTCAAGGAATTGTTCTGAGATGGGTATTAACCTGACTTGTGTAGGTGAGAGCCACAATGGCAGCATCGGTGACTTGCCTTTTTGCTGTTCCATATACGCTTTCTCTAACAATGCATAGATGCAGCGTTCGATTGCTCCACTTGAAGAATTGTGAAGTATTAGCGGGTATTGCTTTTCACCTTTCTCATCCACGAAAGTTATCTCGTATCTTTTCGCATTCTCTACGTCAATCTGATCAGTGCTGAGTGCTGCTGCTTTATTCTGATTATCCACAAAATTTGCGTCCCATTTCAGGCGGAAATAGAAGAATCTCTCTGACCAGACTTCTGCCAGCATTGGTTTTCCAAAGAGTCTTGCCAATTCTTCCACGAATTCTCGGTTTTCTTCGTAGAAATCCTTCGTGAATCGGATAGCTACTTCGAAGTCATCCTTCGATAAACCAATATTGCTTAAAACATGCATGGATAGGTTGAATCTTTTCTTAAACTCTACCTTGGCCTGCTCTAAGTCAGTACAGAAAGCATGACAGTCAGGCATCGTAAATGCTCGAAGTCGTTTTAACCCAACAACTTCTCCACTTTTTTCACGACGGAAACTATAACGCGTTAATTCGTAGAGTTTTAGAGGCATTTGCTTGTAGCTAAATTGAGCATCATGCATCATGAGGAATTGTCCAAAGCATGCAGCGAACCGAAGGAAGAGTTCTTTGTCTTCCGTTTTCAAGAGGTATTGTCGTGCTGGAAAACGATTCAAATAATCAGCCAGACTTGGATGATTAAAATCGTACATTATGGGCGTTTCAACTTCCATAGCGCCATATGCTGCCATTTGTGAAGTTACGTATTGTTCGAGTAGACTCTTGATTAAGCGACCTTTCGGATACCACCGTAGATTGCCAGGGTCACTGCCCACTTCATAGTCGGCAATTTCTAACCGTTTCATTAACGGTACATGTGGTGGCATCACTGTTACTGCACGAACTTTAGAGATCTCGTAGTTTGAGAATTTTTCGAGGTTCTTATTCCCTTTAAAGCTGAAACTCTCGATGGGCACAAGTTTACCGTCAGGTTGGAGAACGTGCCATGAAGATTTGAGTTTCTCTTCAGCCTTCAAAGCCTTTGAAACAGGTTCTTCCTTTTCAGCTTCAGTCTCTGATTTTGCAGTTGCTTCTGCCTGAACTGGAGCATATTGTCGTGATTGCTCAGCCAACGGATGTCCTTTCACAGAAACATCGAATTGTTTATTCCAGCCAAAAGGTGCACGATAAGTTTCTATACCTTTTTCTTTTGCATAATTCTCCATGGCTTTAAGAACTTTCAAAGCTTCTGTCGGCTTTGCTAATTCGCTGCTCAGGTGTGCATACGGGTAAATCAATATACGATTAACTTTGAGTTTGCCTAAGAAGGCACGAACATCATTTATTGCTTTTTGAGCAACAGCTTCGTTATCGCCTTCTTCTACAGCCGTCAAGAGCAGGACAACTTCTTCGATACGATTCTCTTTTTTGTCTGCTTCTTCAGCCATACTGATTTCTTTTTCTACGGGCGTGAAGACGACATAGTTCGAATGTAGCTGGAGTATCCTCATCTTAATTCACTTTTTAGACGCCGTAACGCCACTTGTCAATGGTTTTATCTTTTTTGGTCTTCTTCTTGAATTCCTTGTAGTGTTCACGACAGAGGTAGACACGTTTTTCGTTGCTGCCAACTTTTAAGCCTGCATGCTTCACTTTGTCAGTTGAGATTGAGCGTGCAGCTTCATTCGTGCAGCCTGATATGTCACATTTGACGCCCTTGTCAATTCGCCCCATTAATGCAGCCCCTTTACACGTTTAGTGAAGGTCATGCTTAATTCCTTTTTCGTAAACACACTCTGCTCTACTGTAGATCTCTTCTTTTTGGCCAATACTTGTGGGTCCTAAACCTTCAACTACAACTGAGGCAGCAGCACTTCCCACACAAGCACACCATAAAGATTCTTTTGCACGAGTGTATTCTGTTAAGAATGCGCCAATGAAAACATCGCCTGCCCCTGTTGGGTCTACAACGGTGCTGCTAGGACAAGCAGGAATATTGTACATGGTTTGTGCAACAGAAAGAACTGCACCTTTTGGACCCATAGTTACGATAACGGTGTCGACTCCAAAGTCATGAATAGCTTTCACTGCGGGTTTGATCTCGCTCTCTCCAGTAAGAGCTGTGATTTCGTCAAGTGAAGACTTGTAAACGTTAACCAAACTGAGTAATCGTCTATCAGTTGGGGCGCAACAATGAACATAACCAGTCTCGTCGAATGCACGTAACAATCCCTGTGGATCAAAAGATAAAAAATCTGCATGCTTTTTCAAATGTTCAACTAATTCATAATCAATTTCGCCATCAATCGGTGCAATATGTAACGCTTTCATGCGTGTAAGTTTTGGTAAATCATCAATTGTTATGGCTGAAGCTCTTTCCTTTAAGCAGAGTTTTCTTTCGGCTAGATCTTCACTGTACTCCAACTCAAACCGAGTTGTCTGCTCTGTTTCCTGTTTTATGACTCCTGAAAGATCTATGCCTTCTTCTTTTAACCACCACAAGTAAGCTTCAGGAAAATCTCTGCCAACCTTACTAATTACGCTGGATTTGGCTCCTAATCTTCTTGCCACAAGCGATACATAAGCTGCGCTACCGCCTAACATCATGAAAGCATGTGGTCTGCTAGGTAGAATGACGCTGTCAACCGAAAAATGACCTATAACAGATATTTCAGGGATGTTTAGCTCCACTCACCTGGCACCAATAACAATGTTACATGTAACTAATATATAGAAATACCTAAACTAAACATAAGTCTACTATACTAAGGAATCAAACCAATTTCGCACGAGAATTTAAACAAATAAACGAGAAAGTCGAAAATGGTGAATTTGATTACTCGTACATTTTTCCAAGGATTTTTCCGTCCTTAACCAGTCTTGCGGGAGCATCCATATGCCTAATCCAATAAACATTATTTGGCAAGATATTGTATTTTGAAGTTTTTGGAATTGTTTCTTTATATGCCAATCGTGTATACAAGTATGGAATGTTGGCTGCGTAATCATTACGTAAAACCTTGCTGGCATAACTGAAGAAGTAGGATGTAGTGAACATTCTGCCAGGATTAATCTCTGTAACACATGGAACACCTGTGCTATTTTCTTTCAAGTCAACGCTAGCTATTCCGTTGAAACTTGAATCGATGGCAACTACAGCTTCTGTTCCAATATTGTTTACTTTTTCATCATGAACTGTTCGTTGCACTGACGGCGTTCCCATAATTCCTGAAGGAGCAAGATATGGATAAATGTACTCGATTCTTTCACGCGCCATAGATACTACTAACTCCCCATTTTTCCAAAGACTATGAAAAGCAATGTTTCTTCCTGGCAAGTGTTCTTGAGCTATAAAATCCCATTTCACTTTTCGAGCTCGCCAATATCGAATCCACGAGATTGCAGTTTCCACGTTATCAGCTGGTGTACTACCTTTTCCGCCTGCACCGTGTCTAGCTCTAACCCAAATCGGGCTTCCGAACTCTTCAAATGCTTTCTTGATATCATTTTCACTGTGGATTTCCATTGTTCTTGCTACTGGCACATTTTTTTTGCGCCAGATCTTAGCAGATTCCAATTTGTCTTGGCATGCTTTTACTGATGACTTAGAGGGTAACAATGTGTTTGCATGAAGTTTTTCTCGGTTTTCTGAGACTACTTCGACTTCAACGTCGGGTTGTGCATGCAGGAACTCTATTTTTTCTTTGTTGATAATTTCATTTAGACTATCAATGTAGCTTGGATCAATCGCTCTAGGAACTAAGTATTTTCTTTCTGTTGACGCTAAATGTAAGTAGTGGTCGTTTGCTTCAGTGCCGACGATAAATATTTTCTCAGGTGCTAACCGCAGTGACATTATAAAATTTATGCCCGCTGGTCCTCCCGCACCAGTACACAACACTCTTTTCTCATGTTCCATTGTAATATCTCCAGTTCAGCAAAGCTTCTCGTCAATAGTCTTGTTTTGCACTTATGATTCGTACGCGATCTATATTTATTCTTAGCTATTCACTTGCTCTCTTCGGTTTTATTCAAAATGTTATGTTAGTTGTAAATCACACATTTCTTTCGTGATCAACTGTATGGTATTTACAACGTTAGGATGATTCTTGTATTCATCCGTTACTTCATTAAACTTGTTCTTATCAAAAATTCTATCGATAATTAAGCCTGCCTTGGAATCATAATGATAGATGATTAGCAACAAAACACCGTTGGGTAACCTCGTTATATGTTCAAATGATAGAGAATTGTTGGTACGTATGATATTCTCACATATTGGATACTTGTAAATATGATTCATCAACACTTCTTCTAAGCAATCTAGATTATTTGTCATGCTCCCAGCGGCTAAAGATTGATTTGCTTTTGTATGTGTTCATCTTTTAGACTTTAAGTTTTTGCAAATATTCCGCTTTATTTCTTGGAAAGAGTAAAAAGCAGTAAACTTTGAAAGACTATAATAGACATGTTTGAATTATCTGAGGAAATAAAAATATATTATAAGGCTTAACTGAGCAAGTAGAAAGACTGGGACTAAAAGGAACTTGATCTTGCGTGTTTTGTGTCTGAAAAGTAGCATACCAGCGTAAGCACCGAATGGTCCAAACAAGGCTACCAATAGAAGTCTTGATTCAGGGATTCTCCAACCACCTCTCTTGCTCTTCATCTTATCTATACCAAACATTGCCCAAGAAATACTGTTTATGATGATCAGAAGAATTTGAAAGAAGAATACTTGAGCCATTCTACTCACATTATTCAAGGAATTTTAGAATAGAACATGCTGATCCGTTACATAAAGCGTATGTATGAATTATAAGTTCAAATTGTATAGACCAAAAACTTAAAGAATTATACTCCATCTTAAAAGCATACTAAATCATATGGGCTGATCGTCTAGCCTGGTTAGGACGTTGGCTTTACGAGCCAAAGGTCGCCGGTCCGAATCCGGCTCGGCCCATCTCTTATAGTATTTTGTGTCGTCTGAATTTGTTATTAACGCGCTGCAAATTATAGTGCAATTGAAATCTACATTTCAATTTTAGAGGATTTTTGATGAATAAAGTCTTAGAAAAAGGCTTAGAATTCTTAAAGCATGAAGCAATGGACTTTTCCTTATGTGAAACATTGAAAACACCAAGTGAAAAATAGCAAACCAGCGAGAGAAACATCTACTATAATGCAAAAACTTGCAATACTTAGCAACCTGTCTCAACATAACTTTTCTAATTGGACAAAGTGTGCCTTATCCTTGTTAACTGCTAAGATTACTATCACTTAGCAAGCTTACACTTCTAGGCTACAGGCGAAGCCATCTTTTAGCATCTATACTAGTTGAATTGAAGTTATTCACAGAATTACTTGTTAAAAATTGTGTTATTAGCTGTTTTAAGTGATTTTCAAACGTTTTTAATAGATCAAAGCCTAATTTTTTCGATTTCTCAGCTATTCTTTATCCAAATATAATACAACATTGCCTTTTGTTCCCATTACATTCACATCCGAAGGCATATGAGGCGAAGTAGTTATTAGAGTCAGATTTTGCTGAGGAAGAAAAAAAAGATTTTACAATAAGAAGAGAAATTCTTTGACAATCCAATGATGCGACAGATAGTGAAGTAAACAAGAAGTTGAATTAATTCTCAAGTATGAATCAAATAATCCAAAAATTGGTTATAACAAGTCGCCAAAATTCAAAGAAAAGTAATCCTGTTTTGGACAAGGTTCCGTACTTGTACGGCATGCACGACAGTGTGACCGATAGAATGACAATTAAGGAATTGTGTATGTGCGCACCAATAGTCCCGCAAGCTTATCCAATATTTATTAGGTTTTTTCACTTTTGGACCGCGTGCTTTTACTCAGCTTTTACTTAAGATTAAAAGTAGTTTTTGTCAAACATTCTTGACTATTTCATCTAATGCTATCGCAATCCCTAGCAAACCCTTCTTTATAGGTAGTTGTAGCTAATCTCTACTGAGTGTGAGTTTCACAAAGAAAAGGGAGGTGATATTTTTTCAGACAGTTTTGGATGATTAGCGCCTTCTGAGAATCAAAACTGTAGCTATGGCGATCGCAATGATTATTGCGATGGCTGCAGCTGCGATTCCGTATAGGATGGGCGTGTTATCTGGGGCTGTGCCTACTCCGTTTGTTGTTTCGGGGTGGACTGGATCAACTATCACACTCGTTTCTGCCCATGAGCTGAAGTAGGATTCTGTACCACGGAAGGCTGCGGTTATCTTATAAGTGTCAGCTTTTGTTGGTACCCATTTCAGGGCGAATGCACCGCTTGAATCGCTTGTTGTCGTGCCTATTTCTGTTAAACTATTGTCAGATCCTACGGCTAGTATGGTGAGTGGTACGCCTTTGGCTGAAGGTGGATTGTTGATTAGAGTTGCGTTTTGTCCATAGAGATAATCCATCCATTCACTCATATCTTCGTCTGCTATTGCGGGTGTGTTAGGAGATCCAGGTGATAGATCCATAACTGTGCCTTTAATTAGCAGGCTCGTGCCAGCAGATACTCCTGTTAATGATGTTTCAACTGTGGTCTTGGTTTGACCTTTGCCAATGCAATATTGGATTCCATTATCTGTGTCAGTGCCAACGAGGTAGCCGTTTGCGATGGCAGTCGGGCTGATTTGTATCGGTAAAACCCAAATGAATTTCCCAGTTGTTTCATTGACGCATACCGTTCTGAGGAAACGTGCTCTTGGCATCATTCGGTAGGTTGTGTCTGTAGAATAGTAAAGTTTCCTGTCTGCTCCAACGGCTTTCCCATTGAAAGGTTGGTTATTATAGATGTGTTCAAACTCTTGTCCGATATAGTCACTTTGCCAAACTCGGGTGCCATCTGTGATCCTATCTGCATAGACGTGTCCATCGTAGCTGCCATGGTAGTACACTCCATTGTTATAAACAAACGTGTACGCTGGAAGTAATGCCCATGGTATTTCTCCTGATGGTGCTCGCCATATCTCTTTGCCCGTTTTGACGTCGTAGGCAACGTAATTCGGTGAAGAGCCATCCTGCTTCATAACTGGGCCGTTAGGGCTTGTTGCGATACCTTCTATACGGACGTCGATGTCAAAAACTGTTTGGTTGTTCTTCCACAAGAATGCACCGGTAGTATAGTCGTATCCAGCCATTACTTGCATGGCGTTAGGAGTTCTTACAACAACAACGTTTTCTGCTGGAAAAGGAACACATGTCGGACCTCTGAAATTATTATCACCAACGTCAATTGTATCAATCGTAGAACCAGTTTGAACTGAAACGTTCCATTCGATACCCTTTCGCCAATCGTTACTCTGTATCTGAGTATATCCAACCGTATCGACCAGTTTACTCATGTTCCATTTGATCAGGTTCGAATAAGCAAGCTTCAGCGGTTTGGTTGTGTTGTAATTGTTCAAGTCAGCCTGATTACACCAAACGATGGGACTGTTGTTTTCAATCTTGATAGATGTGAGATCTCTGGGCACGTTTGTAATGTTCTGTATCACCACTCCGTTAAACGGGTTGTAGCGAATCCAAAAAGGACTTGCAGTTCCGGTTCTGGATTCTGCCATGTATCCCCAAAGCCATTCGTCGATTTGTCCCTCATTTTCTTGGCTTGCAGTCTGGTATGCACCGTTCAGGCGTTGAGCACTGTTTATGTTACCTGCAGCTTCCCATAGTCTTTGCCCCGTGTATAAGTCAATACATTCAAAATAGCCAGGTCTTCCATTTTGGTAGACTTTGCCATCTAGAACGATGGGTGCAGATCCACCTACACCGCTTGCATAAGGCAGACTTCCCCATTCGCCTCCAGGCAATCCTGAGCTCCACTCTTGCCGTGACCAAAGTATATGTGGTGAATTGGGCGCGGTGCTATATGGATTGTAGTTCGTTCCTTGCTCGTTGTAGCCCATTCTAGTCCAGTCTCCTGAGATAGAAGCCCATTCTCTATTATCAGTAGATACTGGGTCTCGCCAAAATTCTTCTGGAAGAGGCGACCAAGGGTAACCGTTTAGCTGACCTGCCAAGACAATTTCTTGTTGTACTGCAAACCTTGCAGGCACTGTGGATGCGGATGGTCCATAGTAAACAGAGTATTTTAGCGTCGGGTGTTGATTGTCAGTCGTATATGTTTGTCCCGGAAAACTTGCGGTTATAGTATAATTGCCTAGTTCTTTTGGCGTGTATCGGAATTGTAGGTGTCCAACTATTTGGGCTTGTCCTGGTATGCTTATGCCAATTTGTTCCAGTGTTATGTCGATTGGCTTGAAAGTTTCTTCGGTGCCATCTGGATGTTTTATGGTGCAGGATATATTGGCAAAACCACCCTTAAGTAACGGAACCAAGCTCTGTGCTTCATAAGTTGGGCCGTTAGGTCCTGGATACGTCATTATGTTGATTAACACAGATTGACTTAAGCCAATCAGAGTTGGAGTTACACCCACTTCCGTTTGCGTCGGGCGGTCTGGCATCTTCGTATATTGACCAAGAACAGCTGGTACGATCACGCTAAAAGCTGATGCGAATAGCAGCAGAACAAAAGCAATTGTAGCGAATGCTGTTTTATAGAAAGTTATGTGCATTTTTCTTCTCCTTTCAATTTATTTGGAAGCTACTAAAAGCTCCACCAGAATATATTTTGCGATTCTTTTAACAGTGTGTGGTAGGCAACATACTATCACAGCGCGCGCTAGAAATATACCTGATTAACTACTGGGCATTTGGATGTAACTCACAGTCGACCCTGAATGAAATCACCATCCACGATCCAAGAGCTGGCTTATGTTAGAGTTCTTTGAAGTCATAGTTTATCCAGTTAAGCAGCCACGCAATCCCATCTATGTCCTTCTGAATTATTTCGTTGTCACCTCTAAGAACCGCATAGGCTTCTGTAGCGCGCGTGGCACAATAACGTTTGAAAGTCAAATTGGCAAAGGCACAAAATTCACAATAACTTTACCAGCGCAGCAGCAGCACTAAATGGACGCAAACAGGTCTGCCCTGATGACATAAGATTTGTTCTAATGCTGAAACCGTACATAATAGACCTATTCAGCCCATACGAAGGTTTAATCGTCAAATACAGAGCGCACGCTTCCTTTTAGAATCCTTCTCGCGCTGTAATTTTTATACTGTTCTACGTGCAGGTTTCTTTTCTCTTCTTGACAGAATGTCCACACCTTAACAAACAAAAGAAACACGCCGTATTCGAAAACATTGCTTCTAGTATAAGCTAATTGTTGAGGAATAAAATGTAATAAAAAAAGGATTATAAAAACGAAGTTAAGATGTTAATCTAAAACATTTAGTATCTTCGTGGTGGTCTTCGTTTACTATAGCATTCTCGACAATAAACAGGCCTGCTTCCGTCTGGTTTAAATGGAACTTCGCATTCCTTTCCACAGTCGGCACAGGTTGCCTTGTGCATCTCTTTTCCATATGACATTACTTTTTTTCAACTCCTACTATATTATTTTGCAAAACATTTTTGCATAAACGTTAGATGAGAGCCTTCCTTTAATACCTATTCATTTAGAAATGTAATTATGAAACTTATATAACGTTTCAATAGAATGCTTTAATGCTTTGGAGTCATAATTATGTTGTAGAAACGGAAAAAGTTGTTCGATGAGTCCAAAAAAGAGAAGCCCGAGAAATGCTAAGAATAGACGCGGTAGAGATAATTGTCCAGTTATAGTAGATAAAGAATATGACGTAGATATAACTGGAATGAGTCCCAACGGCGAAGGGATTGCAAGGATTAATGGGTTCGTAATTTTTGTTGCGAATGCAAAACTTGGCGTTCATGCAAAAGTGAGAATCAAGAGCTTAGATTCAGTATCTGCAGACGCAGAATTAGTGTCATAAACCGAAGCCGCACGATTTAGGATCAAGAATGAGTACATGAAGACTATTTTTCGGAGGTATAGCTAGGTAGGTTCTCATTGGCTTTATAAGGTATGGTGTATAGTATAAGCAGTATCGTTTTGTTGAAATGGTGATAAAAATGTCAGAAAAATCAGGAATTGTTTTTGTTGGAAATAAAATGCCTATGGACTATGTTCTTGCAATAATAACAGGCTTATCTGCAAATACTACCAAAGGTATAACCCTAAAAGCAAGAGGAAAAGCAATAACTACTGCTGTTGATGCTGCTGAAATAACAAGAAACCGTTTTTTAAAAGATCTTAAAGTAAGTAACATCACAATAGGAACAGAAGAGATGCCTGCAAGAGAAGGCGAAACTAGAGCAAGAATGGTTTCATGGATTGAAATAGTGCTCACAAAAGAGTAGAAGTATCTTAAAGCTGAGCCTTAAGAGGTAGTAACTCCTTTTGGGGCTAAATTAAATGTGTACCTTGGTGTGACCGGCACATTTGAACTCTTAACAATTTTAGAGTTAGTGTGTGGGCATCAAGGTATACACACTTTTGCAACGATGAAAATATTTTTCAAAAATCTCTAATTGTTTAGAAATATAATTTAGAAACTAAACTTTCAATTTTTTTCCCAGCGCTCTTATTTCTCTTGTAATTTTGGCATAATCTTGGTTGCCCACTCAATTTTAGTGAAATAAATTTCACACAATTTTGTGGAAGTATTGGGTTTCCTTTCTTTAGCCGTTGCAAGCATTCTACTTTTACGGTTACTTGTCTTGCTATTTCTTTTTGGTTTTTTGCTTATTAATTTATTATGTTCCATGTTCATATTTGATCTCCACTAGTTCATCTTGACACGTAACATATAGAAGTTTACTTCTACTTTCGATTTAGGCGATATTTGTTCCAATTTGCAGCTAAAATATGTTAAGTTGGATACGTGACTCGTTGCAATAGTATCTGAGAACATGCGAGGAGAAGTTCAATGTTATAGCGCGCTAAGCTTTGAAAGACCTAACTATGTCATGGGATATACTTTTTGACAAGCTCTTCTGCTTGTTCTGCAGACAGATAGTCTGACAGATATAGTCTAATGAGTTCTCTCAAGGCATCTCTTCGCAGTTCTTTATTGTATTGATTATTTGATGCATTATTGAGGCTACTATTTTGATTGTTGATGATACTACATGGATTGTTAATGTCATAGTTTGGATTGTAGAAGTCGCTTTTTGGATTATTTAGATAACTGTTTGGATTGTCATCATGAGTCTGCAGTTCTTTGACAATTCGTCTAAAAAGTGAACCAATTGTTATTGGCGTAAAATCATTCTCCTGTCGACCGTTCTGTTTCTAAAGACAAATCATTCTTATTAGTCTTAGCCTGCGCTAGGCGATGCGTATCTTCATAACCACAGGCTGCCAGATTTCAATCAAAGAATCTTTAAATTGTGGCTGCATTAGACAATGAATTGGAAAAGACTCTCAGCTATTAAGCGCGCGCTAAGAAAAAGAAAAAAACCCTTCAACGTCAAATTTGTAGATAATCGCGAAAACAGAAACGTAGCTTTACCTGATTTCCTTTCAGGCAACTCTACTTGCGTATTTATTTGATTACTTGTGCTTTTGCTGTTTTTCCTGTTATCCTAGTAATTTTTATTCTTACATGGTCTCCAGGTTTTGTGTTAGCAACATAGATTACAAAACCTTGATTTTTAGTTATTCCTTCTCCTTTTGGGCTTAATTCAGTAATTTCTACTTCTAATTCTTCTCCTAGCTCAACTGGATAACGCTTAAAACCTTTGCCATGACCACGTCTTCCCTCATAACTACCACCTTGCCTTAACTTACTCATAATATTCCTCCTTTTTTTACACTGCCTATTACAGACTCTAGAGAGATTGAAACTTAAAAACCCTCCAAGAAGTTTGTTATTCTATGCCGCGCACCATGATTTGTCTACGCCATGGGATAATTTTTTCAGCGCGCGCTAAATTTAGAAATTAGAAGATAGAAATTAAGAACCATTCAAACTATGATTATTTGAATATGGTACTTAAGAGTTCGAATTTTACTGGACCCACTAACTACATACTTAAATTATAATCCACCAACAAAACAACGATGAGCAACAAGCACTATTTTTCTCTCTTAAAAGAACCATGTCCACCTGCTTTAGTAATATTTGTTACTATGCGTTGACTTACTTCCTCTAATAATTCTTCGGCTCGTTTCCAATTGTCGGCTGAGACGTCTACGCTATATTTTGGAGTAGCGATTACACTGAATTCAATTTTCACATCTTTTTCTTGTGATTCTTTAGCATCTTTGAAAGCTTCCTTGATACATAATACCCCATTTGGTTTTATACACTGAATCTCCAGTATGCCTCTAACTTTTACCATTTTGATGTGTATACGTTCTTCTGCGACTTGAGCAATAGCTTTAGCAATGTTTTCTGGTATGTTAAGCTTAGTTAGAGGTTCTATGCCGTCTTTGATTGTTTTCTCGAAGCCTTCATACAATCCATAGTTTTCCTCAAGGATACTACCAGCCTTTTGATAAACTTCCTGTATAGGTAAGCTGACTCTTTCTGCTACTGTGGCTAAAAGTACTTCGCCTTTGCGATCTTTTTTCCAAGCTTTAATTTTTTCTATTCTTTCACGTTTTGTGACTCGCCTAAGCGAAACGTCTATGTGGCCTTTTTCTAGATTTACTCGCACAACTTTAAGAACCATTTTTTGTTTTTCATGAATAAAATCGTGTACGTTTCTTATTCGTGCGCTAGAGATTTCGGAGACGTGGAGGAAACCTCGTTTGTTGTATTCATCTAAGTTAACGTAAGCTCCATAATCCATTATACTTTCTATAGTAGTGATTACAAGATCGCCAGGTTCTGGCCATTGCGGTTTATTTTCAACCATCATTTTCACTTTATTTTTTGCTATTTCTATTTTGAATCTATTTTATCATCTGGTGCTTATTGGGACAAAATTTTATCAAAGACAGAAATTTGTCTTAAGATAAACAATAGGTAGAATTCGGTCTTCTTGCTTTTACATGTTTCCTTTACAAAAGTGATTAAATGTTTATTCAACTCTTGTGTTTCATTGAATTCTGCTTTCGATCAGTACGGTCTTCTTTTAACGCATTAAACTCAGTTTAAAAAGTGGTTGCCTCAAAGTTGTGTGTCTTCTTTCGTTCCATCCTGTTTCTTATTTAAATGAATTATAAGTTTATGGTTTTTCTTCACAAGAACAACGTCTTGTTCTGAAATATTATCTATGATTACTTCTCCATTAGGCTTCATACGGCCAACATAGCCTAATTCTTTTAGTTCTTTCAATAGATTTATTCGAGATGTTCTTAAAAATTCACTTGATGTTTGTGGGTTTCTGTTGAAGCAAAAAGTAATAACCTTCTTGTCAGGATCATAATTTGCTTTTGTACCTTTACCAACTTTTTCCATCTGACCCCAAATTGTTTTTTCACTAGAATCTCTCAATTTTTCACCTTAACAAATAAGAATCTATTCTAAATTATTCTTTGCCACAGCCACAATTTAAATCTTCTTTGCATTAAATTTTAATCCCAAACCCAAACCCAACTTACTAACGACAACTAATTCTTGTTCTTTCAAAAATGTGTTCTCGTTCTCTTTTTTCTAGTATATCTTCTCTCTCCATTACTTCACTGTATCACGTATATCACACAACAAAAGAACACAAACAAGAAAACAGACTGGAGTACTGGCACAGTAGCCTAACATCTTTTGTAAACCTTTACTTTAGAACCAAAAAAATTAGGAGCAATTGTTGCATTAGTAGGTGCTTATCTTACTAGCTCCACCTTATGGGAGTATCATTTCGCCTACGTAACTGCCAGGAGTGGTGAATGTGTAAGTCATCTTTACACCTTCAAAGCCTCCAGTGCCAGAATGGAATGTTGCATTTCCCCAACCTATCCTATTGGGAGTTCGTTGATAATTATAGTCCCAATATTCGACTTCGACGCCCTCAAGCGTTCCAGCTCCATATGGTCCAGAAGTAATGTTGTAGAATATTCTATAGTTGCCATTTCCATGATAAGTTGTAAGCCCTACAGTTTCATTATCATAATGTGTTATACTAATTATTGCCACCATTGATAAGGTTCCAGTTCCTAAGTGCCCGCTGTAGTTGAAAAGTCGCCAAGTGCCTCTTGCAATTCTGTCACTATAAT
>DATGZD010000004.1:0-41274 GCA_035297385.1 Candidatus Sulfotelmatobacter sp.
TCTTAAACTTCTTAACCATATCCTGCAATGTATTGAATAGAGTCTTCGTCATCCCCTTCTGATAACTGATTCGAGCAAGTTCAGTGAAAAAGAAGCGGGGAACATGAGACAAATCGAATGTAAATTTATAGGGCATACCGCATTGTATAAAACATTCGTGCTTAAAAATAATACTAACTAGTTATCAAAATTCAACCTTAACACAAGTTGAAGGATTCATAGAGCAGAATTAGGCAAATCTATACAGTAAGGACATCGGATGGTCTTCAGATACCCTCATAAAAATGAAGTTAAGCCTAAAATGTTGCTGAAAAATCACCCATTAACAAACAAAAACAGAAAAAATCGAAAATTGTACTAAAGAGAGATGTTAGATGCTTATTTCAAACATTAAGCGTTCAACGAGTTCCTTGTAACGATTCCGGATCGTAACTTCAGTAACCTGGGCAATTTCTGCAATCTCGCGCTGTGTTTTTCTTTCACCCGTCAACACAGATGCAATGTAGCTTGCTGCTGCGGCGATTCCTGTTGGGCCACGACCAGATGTAAGTTTAAGTTCCTTCGCTGCGCCTAGAATTTTATGAGCAATTTCCTCAACTTTTCCAGCCATTGTCAACTGATTAGAGAACTTGGTTATGTATTGACCAGGTCTTAATGGTGGAATAGAGTAGTTGAGCTCTTTAATGAGAAAACGATAACTACGACCTACCTCTTTCTTGTTTACAGTCGAAGCTTGAGAAATTTCATCTAATGTTCTCGGCAACCCACATTGTCTGCAAGCCAAGTAAAGTGCTGCCGATGTTACACCCTGAATTGAACGTCCACGAATAAGACGCTCTTTTACGGCTTTACGATAAATCACAGAAGCAGTTTCAAGAATATTCTTAGGCAAATTCAAATTGTTAGAGATTTTTGTAATCTCAGACAACGCAAAAGCCAAATTACGTTCAGTTGCGTCTGAAACACGTATACGGCGTTGCCATTTTCTAAGACGATAAACCTGTGCTTTCTGTCCTGGCGAGAGACTCTTGCCATAAACATCACGGTCATGCCAATCAATTGTTGTTGATAAGCCTTTATCATGAATCGTATAAGTTAAAGGCGCTCCAACACGCGTTCTCTTAGACCTTTGCTCATCATCAAACGCTCGCCATTCAGGTCCCCTGTCAGCAATTTTTGCGGCAACAACAAAACCGCAATCCATACAGACAATTTCGGCACACTCATAATCACGCATTATTCGTGTGCTACCACATTCTGGACATGATTGAACTTTGACAGATTCAACACGTTGCGATGTTTGAGATGGATCCAAATCTTCCCTTAAATTATTATTCCCGCTCATTTATCTCCTTTCCTTCTTTGAAGGGAGCAGGTAAAGTTGCTTGCTTGTTAGTTTCTCAGGCTCACGTATAGTCGGCTTTACTACGGCATAAGGCGACGTTACTGGACCTATTATGTCAAAAACTCTTCCAACTGTCTTCAGGCTTTCATCAACGACGCTCGAACCAATTTTTGGCGCTCTTTCTGTCTTAACGACTAGGTTCTGAGATGGTGTTACATTGACAACTCGACCCAGTCTTTGCAAGCCTGTCCCCCTTTCGAAAAATACTTAGGTCAACGTTTTTATTTATTTAAACCTTTCGACTCACATGAGTTGGCGAGATATTGAAGAATATTTTTTCAGTCGAAAGCTTCTTAAACAAGAAGTGTGGATAAGACTGTGCCTTTAAAAGGGTGAGGTTGTATGTCAAAACCATTCTATGTTAAGTATGAAGCGCCGAAAGAAATCGTCGACGCAGCCTATGAAGCCCTAAGCATAGCTTCTAAATCAGGCATCGTGAGAAAGGGCACAAACGAAGCAACCAAAGCTGTTGAACGTGCTCAAGCAAAACTAGTAGTCATAGCTGAAGACGTTGATCCACCAGAAGTAATCGCTCACTTACCAATTCTATGTGATGAACGAAAAATACCATATGTCTTCGTTCCAAGCAAAGAAAAACTAGGCACATCCATAGGCATAGATGTTCCCTGCGCTTCAGCCTGTATCATAAAAGAAGGAGAAGCAACAGGTTTAGTTAGAGAAATAATCACTCGGCTTGAGCAGGTTAGAAGAGGAGCCCAGTAATGAGTAAGGAAGCTAGAGCTACAGAAGAAGTTCTTACACCATCAGAAGTCATCCAAGTTATTGGACGCACAGGCGTAACTGGCGAAATTACTCAAGTTCGAGTTCGCATTCTAGAGGGAAAAGATAAAGGACGCATAATCACACGCAACGTTAAAGGTCCAATACGAGTGCAAGACGTATTAATGCTGAGAGAAACAGAGCGCGAAGCAAAGAAGATTACCAGATAAACCAGCAAGAGGATAACGTGAAATGCCCAAACCAAGAAAATGTTCGTTCTGCGGAACCGATTTTCCAGCGGGCACAGGCATGATGTATGTCAAGAATGACGGCACAATTCTATGGTTCTGCTCAAGCAAATGTAAGAAGAGCACACTTGAGTTTGGACGTGATGCACGTAAGCTTAAGTGGACAAAGTATTTTGGTAAAGAAGAGAAAGGAAAAGCTTAAACAAGTATAGGTTCACAACCTTTCATTATTTTTTTGTCTGCTACATAGTTTTGATTTTGATATGTATCATACTCAGAAAGAACCAATTTATTAAGACACAAGATAGTTCAAATGGGGAAATGGATGAATACTCAAAATCAGATAAGAAAAATAGACTTGTTACAGCTTTCAGACCCTGAAAAAACGAAGGTCATAAAAGAAATTAAAGAAATCCTTCGACAAAGAATTAAAGAAGCGAAAGCCTCTGCAGAAACTCACAGAAAACTATAGAACAGTAATTGACAATAACTTAGTCGACTTCTGAACTAAAAAATGCCTAAGAAATTAGTGCAAGCGCACTGTTTGGTTTAGAGAATAGGCAAAAGAAAAAAGAAATACGCCTAATTCGTATAGCCTTGAATTAGTTGATCCTCTTTTAGGTTCATTTCTTGCATTATGCTTTCATACTGATTCGTGAATTCTATCAATGAATCTCCTGATATCGCACGTGCAATTTCGAAAATTATTACTCGCCTGAAATGATGTGCTAATGAGCCTTCGATTCGTGAATAGATATACTGTGGATGATCAATGTTAATGTAGAACGTTGCTTTATCTACGTCAAGCACGCATTCATAAGCATTCTTTCCCATACTCTCAAGTTCAAACATGAATGTCTTGTTGGCAATTTTAATTACTCTAGATGCTGCCTGCTTCTGCAGTGTCTTTGTTGTATTTGCTTGTTTTTGGGCTCGTTCGAGCTGTCTTTTTTCTATAAGCTTAAGTGTTCTTCTAATTCGTTTTGCATCTTTTCTTTTCATGTATCGTGATGGAAAATCTGTCGGTAATTCCGAGCCCTTAAGCATATTCTCAACTTGACTTTTCAATACATCTTCCAATAGATTGTTTTCGTAGTTTAGTTCTTCTTTTGATTGTGAAATCTGAATAACATCAATGACTGATTTTATCTGTTTACATATTGCGTGTCTAAATTCAATGAATTTAGGCGATTCCTCGTAGAAGCCATTTCGCGTAGCTAAAACTATCTCATCTAACCCATCAGCATGGAGAACACAGTATAAGCGAGCAGCGGCACCCGGATTTGCAACTAAATGTGTTAGGCGCAAGATATTAGGATCATCAGCATTTACGGTTCGACCATAGACCTTAATATAGACTCCAGCAAACTCTCCGAGCGGTGCATCTGAGTATACTAGCTTACCTGTTATATGTCCCGTTAGCTTTAAGTTCAGGTCGATTGGATAGTATGTTCCTTTTATGATATCCTCAGGTTTTAGAAGGTCATCATTTATGGTTACCCGAAATTCTGGACTTAAAGGCATATTCCTTGCTATTCGTCTTATCGCTTTCTTCTTGCTCATCACTTGTTTTAAGCCTAACAATTCGATAACGGTGCCGTCTGGTTGATCGGTGCTTGATTCATCGACATGTATTTGTTCTTCACTCAAGTTCTTATGACTGAGTATCTTGTTAAAATCCAATACCAGGGTGCTTTTTACTCCATTTTTTCGTGTAGTAATTTTGCAGCGATTGCAGATTACATGCATAGAAAGCTTACCTATACCGAATTTACCGATCGCATATCTACTAAGCTTGCCTGTTCGCCTACCATTTCGTTTTTCACTATGTCCGAGCCATAAGTAATTCTCTAAACCTTCTCGATCCATGCCCACACCATTATCGCTGATGCTTAGTTTATTTTTGAGGATGTTTACCTCAACTTCTGTAGCGTCAGCATCATAAGAATTAGAGATTAATTCATCCAGTACGTAGTAAGCATTCTTATACAGGCTAGAGCTCAAGGTTTGAATTAATTCTGCTCCCGCTCGAATAGAAGTATAGTATGTTTGTGCCATTTTTTATGCACCTCCTTGTTCTTTCCGAAAAGCGATGAGGATTTCTTTTCCAAATTTTGTCAAAGAATACCTCACGTTGATGCCCTTCCTATTACGTTTAATTAGTCCTAATTCTTGGAGCCGGCTAATAGCGCCTGCTCTTATGCTGTTTATCATGGCTGGAGACCAACCTTTTGAGAATTGATTCATAGCCTGATTTAACTCAGAAGGTGATGACCTGCCATCGTTTACTTCATTTAAAACAGATAACATAACTTGAGCCTCTCGCTTTAGATTCTTGAAAACATTCTCGATGTAGAAGGCACTCTCAGCTTTACTTAATGTCATTGAATAGTTCTTATCATCCAAGATTGGGTTCTGTAGCGCTGCAAAATCACGACCTGCTTTGGTAATGCCAACCTTGCGACTACCATCTTTTTCTTCGATAATATTTAGAAACTTCAGCGCACCAGGAGCACCCTCAATCCGTCCAGCACGGGTATAATTGCCTACAAAGTCATTGACGAAACGATTTTCTGTTCTCGCTATCCGTCTTCCAACTGGCAAGGCAGAGGAAAACATATCACCGTATTTTCGTTCATTCTTCTCATCCTCTTCCCTTAAATTTAAACCGATTTCACGAGCTGCATAAACTGCTTGTGATTGTAAAATATGGAGCTCTACGGTCGCATCATCTTTCAAAAGATTAGCCAAGGTCCTTAGAGTAATTTTTATCGGGAATATTCTATTGTACTGTCCCCATAAGCAATCGTTAGGGGTTTTGTCGTCGGTAGGTGGAGCGACTGTCTTGATCATTTCGGGGTTAAATTTGAATAGAAGGGATGCGGATTCAGGCTTGGGAACCTCATCATTTAGTCCTTCTCCAAAATCTGAATTAAAACTATCTGTTGCTGGCCCTTCTAATAAGAGCTGATTATGGAACGAAACCAATGCAAATTCTGATAAACTTTCGTACCTGCCTTTAGAGACTAAAGTATTCACCTTATTTGCTAGATCGGGCGGAATATCTATGATATACTTCAACTGCAGCCTTCCCTCTTTCAACGAACAAATAAATAGTTTAATATTTATACGTTATCCCATAAATCTTGTTAATCACACATTAATTAATCGTTAAACTTAACGTCTGTTTTCTGATGATTAAGCGTGTTTTATATGAAATCCCGTGAGAAAATGACAAAACTAAGAGTAGATTTAGCTTGTTTAGAATTGTGACTTTAGTAGCGGGGAGTAGATTTGAACTACTGATCTCTGGGTATCTCCGACACCTTAAGGTGTACTTATGAGCCCAGCGGGTTAATCCTGGCTACCCCACCCCGCTTTGCTTAACAATAGCAGTCTCTAGTCTTCGTGGAATATTAATAGTTTCTTTTCCATTTTTCAGCAAAAGGATTTTAGTGTCGAATGTTAATCTGTACGGGTTGGTGTGTTGACAGAATGGATAAACCTTACCTACGAGAGATGAGTAAGCCGGCTTTAGAAAACCCAATTTTTGTTCAAGGGTTGCCGGGTTTTGGAAACGTAGGAAGAATTGCAGCACACCTTCTGGTAAAGTTTTGTGAAGCTAAGCCTTTTGCCGAGTTGTATTCACCTTCATTCCCAGATTATGTGGCCATAACTTCACGTGGCATAGCTCATGTGCCACATTATGATTTCTATTCAGCCACAGTGGATAAAACTAGTCTCATTATAATGACTGGAGAAACACAACCATCGTTTGATGATGTTCTAGCTCACTATGAAGTTTGTGAGGAAATAGTAAATTTTGTTCAAAAACAGGGCTGTCGTTTCATAGTAACCATGGGGGGAGTACCCATATCTGATGAGAAAACACAGATCTATGTGGCTGCAACCTCACAGAAACTAGCAACAGAATTTATGGAAAAAGGCGCAACTATCTACAGTAAAGGTAGAATCGTCGGAGGGACAGGTCTAACATTGGCTCTCGGGAAAGAATGTGGTTTAGAGGGTATATGCTTACTCGGCGCCACAACAGGGTTTAAAGCTGATAAAGGTGCTGGCTTTCAAGTTTTCAAGTTTTTGATGAAAGTTTTAGGAAAAGAGATAAAAGAAGGCATACAAGAAAAAACATCAAAACCAGAAGAATAATGGGGCATGGAAGCTAAATGACACGCAGAGAAATAGAGAATGAAAGTACTGGCATGATTGATTTGAATTCAAAGTTTTGGAGAACTACTTTGTTCATCGTTTCGGTTCTTCTAATTTTTGCAGGTCCAACCTATGTCCCGTACGTTATGACTGATATCATTCATATAGATTATTTAGTTTCGATAATCGTAGGCGCTGTTCTACTTATTGTTGGTCTGGTACTGTTGTTGTTCTTAATCCGCAAAAAGATCATTGTATAAACATTAGACTTTGCCTCAGATACCCCAGGGTGCATCATCTGGGTTCAGCAGTTTGGATTCTTCATCGGCAGATTTCTAAACACATTTGCGAATTATTAAGAATGCTGTCTATAGAGAGAATTATGATCAAGCAAGTCCAATTAAGTGAATTGAAAAGACGAATTATAGCTTCCTAAAAAGCATATAATGTATAGTCATAGCTATACCAAGTATGCAGGCTGCCAGGAATAAACGTCTTGAAGAAATGGTAACCAAGGATGAAACGGCTAAACGAACAACGATTATACTAGAAAAAGAAGAACGAAACTACATAGATTCGCTTATAGAAGAAGGTAAAGAAGCCGGAATCAAGCCTCTTATCTCTAAAATGCTTGATGTGTATAAGAACCTGATGATTTACGATTGGCGTTTTCCAGGAGAATATTATTGTGGTATAAGTCGCATTGCCTTCGTCAACGTTGAATTAATAGAATTGCTTATTCAACAGATCCCGAAAGAAAAATGGCGTGAAAACGGGATGCGCATGGGCGAAGCTCTTAAAGTCTCCATGGAAACTACATTAGGTCTCCAAACAGCAAATCAAGAAAGTTGGAAAAACGTCTTTGATCGATTAAAGGTACAAGGGTATGGAGATATAATCAAAAAAGACAAGTACTTGTTAGTAAAAACACCATTCATTAGCAACGTAGAAATCTGGGCAGGACTTTTAGAAGCATTATTCAATCTAAAGCTGGATACAAAAGCAACAGTTCCACCATTAGTTTTTGAGATTATAACAAAACAAATGATTTAGTTTCTAGAATAAAAAACAAGTGACTCTACTGAAAGTTTATTAGGCTCAAGAACGGCTATTGCGGTTACGTGATTAACGTGAGGAATCGCATTCATGCAAGGCGATTGTGTTCATCAATAGTAAAGGCAATATACGTCTAACAAAATCTTATTCTGAACTTTGCATGAACCCTGAGAAAGAGACTATCTTTTCAATAACAAGTATTGAGCTCAATCTATTGGTTAGTCTCGAAGTTTATATGAACAATGAATTTGGTGAAATATTATGGAAAAAGTAAAATTTGCAATACCAGCTGGCTCATTATCGAAAGCAACCTTCGAAATCTTGCAACGTTCAGGCTATAAAGTTTCAGGACAAGAACGTACCTATAGGCCAACCATTAATGATTCTAAGATTGAATTGAAAATTCTCCGTCCCCAAGAAATCCCAGTTTTTGTCGCTGAAGGCTTAGAAGATGTAGGTATAAGTGGTCAAGATTGGATTAAAGAAACACATGCAGATGTTGAGGTCCTACAAAATTTAGAGTACGGTCGGATTAAGCTTGTTGTGGCGGTTCCAAAGACATTAAGTAAGAATTCGATTTCAGATATCATGGAAAACGTTTGGAGTAAAGATAAGAATTTCCGTGTTTCAACAGAATACTTAAACATTGCCTCAGAGTATATTAAAAATAACCCTGCTTACGTGAAACGCTTTGGTGATTCTGACCCACAAATCGTAACACCATGGTGGCGAAAAGGTGACAACCCAAGAGCAAAAATATTCCTATCATTTGGCGCTACAGAAGCAAAACCTCCAGAGAACTGTGATTGCATTATTGACGTAACTGAAACGGGTTCCACCATTGAAGCAAACAACTTGAAGATAATTGAAACCGTTATGACATCATCAGCTGTTCTTATCGCTAACAAAAAAGCACTGGACGACCCACAAAAAAAGGAGAAGATCTGCGATATCATGACTCTACTTAGGGGCGTTGTAGATGGTGCAAAAAGAATCCACATTTTCGTAAATGTTAAAAAAGCGAACCTACAGAAGCTGCTCACTGATTTACCTGCTCTTAAGAACCCAACTATTGCGCCACTGGCAGATGAGAGTTGGGTCTCTGTCAACACAATCATTGAAAAAGACCACCTAATCGAATTGCTGCCAAAGATTCGAAGATTAGCACAAGGAATCGTTGTCTATGAGCCTCGACAAGTGTTAGCTCTCGACGAGATTAAAAGGAAAGATGAGAGTGAATGTCCAGTCAAATCAAAATAAGAACCTTCAACTCAAAAGACCTTCCACCAGACTGGTACAAGAGAGCTCAAGCACTAGATGAATCTGTTGAAAAAGATGTCAAATCTATCATCAATCAAGTTAAGGAAAATGGCGATAAATCACTTATTGAATTTACTAAAAGATTTGACAAAGCTGAACTAAAAACTGAAAACCTGCCTGTAAAATTCGAGCAGATTCAAGCAGCATACAAAAACGTTACTGAAGAACAGGTTAACGCACTCAGATTGATGAAAGAAAAAGTTAACGCCCTAGAACAGTTAACTTTGGAAAAGCTTAAGGTTACCACAAAGCGAGATGGCATAGCCATATACAACATGATTGTTCCAATCGAAAGCGTCGGCTGTTATGTTCCGGGTGGACAAGCCGCATATCCAAGCACTGTTATTATGACGGCAGTTCCAGCCAAAACTGCGGGTGTGCCGAGGATTGTTGTATGCTCTCCGCCAGATAAGGAGGGTAACATTAACTCGCTGGTTCTGGTTGCCTCAGACATCTGTGGTGTCAATGAAGTGTACAAAGTTGGTGGCGTTCAAGCCATAGCTGCATTAGCTTATGGAACTGAAACAATTAAGCCCGTCAGGAAGATCGTCGGCCCAGGCAACAAATATGTGACTATGGCAAAAATTTTGGTTTCAAAGGATGTTGCTATAGATATGCCAGCAGGTCCAAGCGAAGTACTAGTGTTGGCGGATCATGCGACAAACCCAAAACTTGTGGCTGCTGATATGATTTCACAAGCAGAGCATAGCGTGGATAGTATAGTAGGGTTGATAACTACATCAAAGAAACTGGCAACGGAAGTAGTCTTTTGGTTGCAAGAAATATCGATTTCTGCTGAAAGAAGAGAAATTATTCAAAAATCATTGCAAACTTATGGTTTTATAATTATCTGTAATGATACAAAAGAAATGATTAGTCTAGCTAACACGTTTGCCTCTGAACACCTTGAAATAATGATCCAGAACCCTATGGAAATAATCAACAAAATTACTTCAGCAGGTCTAATCCTAATCGGTTCAAATAGCCCTGTTGCCCTAAGTGATTACGGAAGCGGAACAAACCATGTATTACCAACAGGAGGCTTCGGGCATGCATACTCGGGCTTATCAGCGCTGGATTTTGTGCGAAGAGTTAATGTTATAGATTGCTCGAGAGATGAATTGCTGAAGTTAAATAATCATGTGAAAGTTCTGTCTGAAGCTGAGAACCTTCCAAATCACTATAAAGCGGTCGCAGCGAGGTTTGAAAAATGAAAGCTGAATGTAAACGCTGGTTAGATGAAAAAATAGCAAGGATTCAGGGTCAAAAGAGTTACAGTGCTGAGAGCACAAACGAAAGCATAGCGAAGAAATATGGCTTAAAACCTGAATCTATAATGAAACTGAATTACAACGAGAACCTATTCTTGCCCAAAGAAAGAATTGTATCACTGTTGAAAGCGGTCGCTGAAGAATGTGATCTTAGGATTTATCCACAAGATGAAGAGGTTGAACTTAAAGAGAAAATTGGAGAGTATCTGCAAGTACCAGTGGAGTGCATAGCTGTCGGCAATAGCAGCGATGAAGTTATGGAAAGGACCATTCGAATATTCCTTGAAAAAGGCAATAAAGCAGTCACTTTTATTCCAACATTCTCCGTTTTCAAATGTTGTGTTGATTTTTCCGATGCACAATTCATTGGAGTGTCGCTTCGGGATGATTTCACTGTTGATATTGAGGGAATGGAAGCCACTTTCACTCCAGAAACCAAACTACTTTATCTTTGCTCACCAAACAATCCAACAGCAAATCAGCTTAAACAAAGAGAAGTTGAAGCATTAATAGAAGATTTTCCAGGCATAGTATTAGTTGATGAAGCATACGCAGAGTACGCAGACTACTCGGTTGTTCCGCTTATCAACAAATACAGGAACTTGATTGTGTTAAGAACATTTTCTAAGGCTTTTGGGTTGGCAGGAATCAGACTCGGCTACGCAGTAGCGAACCCAACGCTTGCTTTGACAATCAATAAACTTCCAGCACCCTATGCTATTAGCGTAATTTCATTGAGCATGGGAAGAAAGATGTTAGAGAATGTAGCGTTAATTAGAGAATCAGCGGAAGCACTAAAAATGGAACGGCGGAGACTAATAGATGAATTGAATGAAATCAAAGGTACTGAAGCTTTCGAATCAAAGACTAATTTTGTCCTCTTTAACACTGATAAGTCCTATGAAGAGATTTATGAGGATATGCTAAAACAAGGTTTAATCATAAAGAAACTTGGGAGACTCTTAAAATATCCAAACTGTCTGCGCACAACGGTTGGATTGCCCGAGATGAATAGGAAACTCTTGAAAGCCTTGAGACAAAAGTTGGAGGATTAAAATGAGAATTGGAGAAGTGTGTAGGAAAACGCGAGAAACCGAAGTAACAGTCAGAGTGAACCTAGATGGCGAAGGAAAAACAGAAATTAATACAGGTGTCGGTTTCTTAGATCATCTCTTAACATCTTTTGCAACGCATAGTCTCCTAGATATAACTGCCAAAGTTACCGGTGACCTGAAGCATCACTGCGTTGAAGATTTAGCGATTGGCTTCGGTGAGGCACTTAATAAGGCGTTGGATACGCGTGAAGGTATCACAAGGTTCGGATGGGCAGATGTGGTTATGGATGAGTCATTGGGGTTTGCAGCCGTAGATCTCATTAAACGACCCTACGCAGTTATTGATTTGAAACTACGCGGGAAAAAAATTGAAGACATGCCTACCGAAGACATTACACATTTCTTGGAAACATTGGCCACATCATTATGTGCTAACATACATGTCTGCACTTCATATGGCAGTAATGATCATCACAAAGCCGAAGCTACAATGAAAGCTCTTGCATTATCGATTAGACAAGCAGTAACCATGGACCCGAGACGGAAAGGTGTACCCAGTTCTAAAGGAGTCATTTAATGCCTGAAGTAGTAATTTTCGATTATGGCGCAGGAAACTTACTTAGCCTAAAAGTGGCGTTAGAAAAAGTTGGATTAAATGTTAGAATTGGATCAAACCAACAAACATTGCAAAAAGCAGATGCTATAGCTTTGCCCGGTGTCGGTAATTTTTCTGCAGCAAGCGATAAACTTGAACTTCTTAGGAATGATATAGGCGACGCCGTAAAGAATGGAATACCCCTGCTGGGCATATGTTTAGGTTTGCAGTTATTCTTTCCGAGAAGCGAAGAAGGACCAGGAAGAGGACTTGCACTCTATCAGGGCAACAATGTCTGGTTACCCAGCTCAGTCAAGGTGCCACACATGGGTTGGAATACATTACAGATTATCAAACAAAATGCGTTCCTCGATGGCATCGATGATGAATCTTACGTGTACTTTGTACACTCACTCTATCCTGTACCAGATGACAAGAACCTTATCTGTACTAAGACAGAATATGGGACAGAATTTGTTTCCTGCATAGCGGATAGAAACGTGTTTGGCACACAATTCCATCCTGAAAAATCAGGTGCCACTGGCCTAAAGATTCTAGAAAACTTTGCCAAGATAATCAAGAAGTGAAAAGAACCATGCTAGTTATCCCAGCTATTGATTTAATGCAAGGCAAAGTTGTAAGACTGAGTCGTGGCGACCCTGCCACTGCGAAATACTATGAACAATGGGGTACACCTGTTCAAGTGGCGTTGAAATGGAAGAATGAAGGCGCAAGCAGACTGCATCTTATAGACTTAGATGCGGCGTTTAGCGCTGGAGATAACATGACAGTCGTTGCTGAAGTTGCCAAGGCTTCCTGCTTGCCAATGCAAGTTGGTGGTGGCATACGAACTCAAGCTCAAGCAGAGAAACTACTCGAAATCGGTGTGAATCATGTCATTCTAGGTGCTCTTGCCTTCAGCGGCTCTAATGTGATTGCTAAGATTCAACAAAGGTTTGGTTTAGACTCTGTTATAGTTGCATTAGACAATAAGCGTGATAAGGTAATGGTAGAAGGCTGGAAAACAGAGACAGGTTTTACCCTTTGGTCTGCATTGGAGAAATTCATTAACCTTGGAGTCACAACTTTCCTCATAACATCTATAACTCAGGATGGTATGCTTCAGGGTCCAGACTTAGAAACATTAAGCAAGGCCTGCACATATTACGGAGCAAAAGTAATTGCAGCAGGTGGAATTGGAAGCTTGAGTGATCTGATTGCCCTGAAACAAGCTGGTGTGGAAGGCGTTGTTGTGGGCAAAGCACTTTACGAGGGAAAATTCACGTTGAGAGAAGCCATAGAAGCAGTGAAGGAGAATTAGAGTTGCCGTTAGCTAAACGTATAGTCCCCTGCTTAGATGTTGACCATGGTAGAGTTGTTAAAGGCATAAACTTCCTGCAATTGCGCAATGCAGGAGACCCTGTCGAGTTGGCACGACGTTATTCTGAAGAAGGTGCTGATGAACTCGTGTTTCTAGATATTACAGCGTCATCAGAATATCGCGAGACGATGCGCGAGTATGTTGAAGGGGTAGCACGAGCAATCAACATTCCCTTCACTGTAGGCGGCGGCATTCGCAGCATAGCTGATGGACGGATGATCCTATGTAGTGGCGCGGATAAAATATCAGTTAACACGGCGGCAATCGGCAACCCTAGTTTGATTACAAAGTTAGCTAATATTTTTGGAAAACAGTGTGTCGTAGTAGCGATTGACGCGAAAAGAAACAAGAACAAACAAAAAGATAAAATCATAATCGAATCAACAGAAGGCGGTGTCTGGTTTGAGGTTTACACTTACGGTGGCAGAAAACCAACAGGAATCGATGCCATTGAGTGGGCGATACGAGCAGAAAAAATGGGTGCAGGCGAATTCTTACTAACATCAATGGATTGTGATGGCACCGAGAATGGTTATGATTTAGAGTTAACCCGCGCCGTTTCTGAAAGAGTAAATGTACCAGTAATAGCTAGCGGCGGTGCCGGAAAACCTGAACATTTCCTTGAAGCTTTCACAAAAGGAAAAGCAGATGCAGCATTAGCTGCGAGCGTTTTCCATTACAATAAATATCCTATACCAGTCATTAAGACGTATCTACATGAGATGGGGGTGACGATTAGACCATGACTGAAGTTGGCTTAATAGACAAGTTAGATTGGAAAAAAGGCAACGGCCTTATCCCTGTCGTCGTACAGGATGCAGAAACCAAAGCCATGCTAATGTTAGCATATGCAAACAAAGAGGCACTGGAGAAAACGTTGAGCACTGGTTTCGCACATTACTGGAGTCGTTCGCGTGGTAAGCTATGGATGAAGGGCGAAACATCAGGACACACACAGAAGATTAAACATGTCGCTGCTGACTGCGATTATGATGCATTACTCTATGTAGTGAATCAGAAAGGGCCTGTTTGTCATACTGGCGCAGACACATGTTTCCACCACGAGTTTAATTGTTAATCTATAGTTGATGTTTGTTCAATTTGCCGAAGATTTTTGTTTAATCGTCTCTGTTGCAATAAACCCTCAACTAAGAAGACAAGCATGGCAGACCCAGTACTTAGAGCAAGTAGTAAGAAGAATACTTTGAATTCAAACGTTTCAACCCCAAAATGTAGGGCAAAAATTATCAACTCAAAAACAAGAATCCCTAAAAATACAAGGGATATAGCGATCATTTTTGGGACCATATGCTTTCCGAGCCAAACATACCCTGCGAGATGAGCTTTACGTTTAACGATGTATTCACCGTACTCATTCTTCTGAAGTAGACCAAGGTCCTCCAATTTTTCGAGGTGCCTATAAGCTACGCTGGGACTGCTAAGATGCGCACCTTTCATAACGTCACGTGGGCCGACTGGATTATCCTTTTTGACGACGTATAAGTAAACATTTAAAGTGATTCCTTCAAGTTCATCCTTATTCGTAGCGGTCACATCGAAGCCTCTAACATTAAAGGACTAGTTTGTTATTCAAAGCGTATTAGGTTTATCTAAATTCATATTATCCAAGAGGTTTTTAAGAAAAATCCTTATATCATCTATTAGGTGTTTGTGGATGTCACTTCATGAAGCTATGCTTTATGAGAAAAAAACTGAGAAAAGAGTGCAATGTTACTTATGTGCACGTCGATGCTTAATAAATGATGGTTCCAGCGGTTTCTGTCTTGTAAGAAAAAATCAGGGCGGCACGCTCTACTCACTCAATTATGGTAAAGCTGTTACTGTAGGTGTTGACCCTATTAGCAAGAAACCACTCTCACACTTTAACCCAGGCGCATTAGTTATGTCAATTGCGGCGGCAGGCTGCAATTTTCGTTGTCAATTCTGTGATAACTGGATGATAAGCCAAGATCATGACGTTACAGGGCGACCATTCCCACCAGCTGATGTCATAAAGACTGCACGGGATAAGAGTTGTCAAGGCATAAGTTACACCTACACCGAACCAACAATATATATGGAATACGCTTACGAAACAGCAAAGATTGCACACCAAGTTGGCTTCTTTAACACTTTCGTCACAAATGGATACATGACTCCCGAAGCGGCAAGAACTATTGCACCCGTCTTGGATGCTGCAACCGTCGATTTTAAGGGTGGCGGCGACCCAGAATTCTACAAGAGTGTTTCTGCCGTACCCAATGTAGAAGCCATTTATGAGGCACTGAAAGAACTAAAATTAAACGGCGTTCATATCGAAATTACGAATTTAATTGTTCCCAAAATTGGGGACTCCATGGAACGCATTAAAGACATGGCAATATGGATAATAAGTTATTTAGGCAAGGATACTGTATTCCACTTACTCCGTTTTCATCCTGATTATAAGATGACTACTATCCCTGCTACTCCGATGGAAACGATGGAGAGAGCATATATGATCTCTAAGGAGGCGGGTCTCAACTATACCTATATGGGTAATGTTCCAGGACACCCAGGAGAGAATACGTACTGTCCTAACTGTGGAGAAGCAGTCATTAAACGCTACAGTTTTGAAATCACCAAATGGAACTTAACAAAAGACATGAAATGCCCCGTCTGCGGTGAGAATATTCCCATAAAAGGTAGACTACACACATCAGGCTCAGCCTTCCCGTACGCTCTGTTCTAAAGGCTTAAGAATGTGGAGAGCTGCGAGACCCGATGCAATCGCCGTTCTTGAGGATAAAGCAGCAAAGAAAAGTTTACGAAGATATTTTGCAGTCTTGCAAGATAAGAAATTAGCTAAATTTGTCCTAGCAAAGAAGCTTCAAGCGGATTTCACCGAGGTAGATTCATTAACAGAATTGTTGGCTGAACATGCTAAGGTCAGCTCTAAGTTTTGTTCTTTTGAACGTGAAATCGATGATAAAAAGAATTCTAGAAACTCTACACCTTCAAAATCCTACCTTGACTTGAAAATTGAAATTGCCCACAGAATTATTCAAAGCTGCCGTTTTTGCGCGCGACGATGCGGCGTTAACAGACTAACTACAGGTTTAGGTTATTGTGGTTGTGGTAGCACGATGATGGTTTCTAGCATTTTCGCACACTTGGGTGAGGAGCCTGAATTAGTACCATCGGGAACAATTTTTACGATGGGTTGCACTATTCGCTGTCATCATTGTCAAAACTGGACTATCAGTCAATGGAAAGAAGATGGTACTGAGTACAAGCCCGAAGAACTAGCAATAGAAATCGAACAACTGCATCGTGACGGCTGTAGGAATGTGAATCTGGTAGGCGGCGAGCCAACACCATGGCTAAAACAATGGCTTGAGACCTTTAAGCATGCGTCTGTAAATGTGCCTGTGGTGTGGAACAGTAACTCATACTACAGTATCGAAACAGCTCGGTTGCTGGCAGGGTTTGTGGATGTCTACCTTTTGGATTTCAAGTATGGACCGGCCAACTGTGCGGAACGAATCAGCGATGCAGTTAACTACTGGCAAATCTGTACCAGAAACCATTTAGAAGCTAAGAAAAACGGTGAGCTAATTATCCGTGTATTAGTCTTACCGAAACATCTAGATTGCTGTGTTAAGCCAATACTGGAGTGGATAAGCGAAAACCTCGGTGCCGAAACAAGAATCAACCTGCTGTTTCAGTACAGACCAGAATGGCATGCACATGAAATTCCAGAACTACGTCGAAGACTCAGCAAAGAAGAAATTGAACAGGCGCTACAGCTTGCTCGAAAGGCAGGACTAAAAAACATCATAACTTAATCAAACCATCGTTTTCAGATAAACAAAAAAGCTTGTCTATCTAAGTATCGACCGATGTCAAGGTATCAAGCTCTCGCAGTAGTCACAAATTATTGGAAACCCGGAACCAATTTTCTAAACGAAATAGTCGAGGTCATAGAAGAAAAAGTTGCTGATAACGATTTTGTGGTAGTTTCCGAGAAAGCACTCTCTACTGCTCAAGGAAAAATTGTCAATGAAAGCATGATTCAACCAAATCGCAATGCTAAGTTCATAGCACAGTTCTGGATGCGTTTTTGCTGGGGCTACATTTTTAGTACAATGCTTAATTTCGGGCAATACTTAACACAAAACCTTCGTCAATACCCACTTGATACAGGAAGCAAGCATAAGCAGTTAGCTCTTGAACGTGCAGGTCTTGTACAAGCATTGATGTTTGGCAGCGAAGGTGCCATCGATGGCTCAAACCTACCTTACTCCTATGTCAGTCTACCGCTTAACAATGTTTCAGAAGTAGCAAACCAGATTCGTAAGAAGATTGAAGACAAACTAAAGAAAAATGTAATAGTCATCATTGTTGATACGGATAAAACCTATTCATTCAGAAACTTTCATTTTACATCGCGACCAAAACCAATGCAAAACATCCATGGCAACGGAGGAGTTGTAACCTATTTCATCGGCAGAATGCTTAGACTGAAGAAAAGACCTACACCACTCTCCATAGCTGGATTAGAGTTGTCAGCAGATGAAGCTCTTCTGATAGCCAACATCGCTGATAGAGCACGAGGCACAGGATCTGGAACAACAGTGTGGAAGATGGCAAAAAGATTCCATGTAAACCTCACAGACGTAACATGGAATATGCTATCAAACATAGAACATAAGCCTATAGTTATCGTGAGAAGAAAACTGTCATAGGAAAACCGTTACCTCGACCTCATCATTATCGCTAAGATGTAGTTCACGCCTTAAGTCAAATTCAGATACAATTTCGAGAAGATTCGAAGGATAATCCTTAACTTTTGGAATTATTACAGCGCAGGCTTGCCCCACTATCGAAGCTTTGAATAATAATCCAATACAGTAACCCGTTGATTGACAAATGCCCAAAGCAGATTTCTTATTAAGAAGACGTTTTTCTTTAATGTAATTCTGATCAAGCTGTAGGTTAAGTGTTCCAGGAAAAGGTTCGAAGCCTAACTTTTCAGTCAGTTGTTGCTTAACCCATTCAAGTCTAAGGTATTTTTCTCCTTCGCCTCGTCCAGAGACAATTCTACCAATAAAATTTATCTCACTCAAAAATATGCAACCGATAATTAATGAGATTGTTGGCTATTTCTGTTCCTTCAACCATGCAGCAACTGATCTTAAGATGGGATCAGCCGAGATGTTTACGACTGGCACAATCATCTTCTCTTTGGTTTCAATCGTTGGCTCAAATTTTGGCATCAAAGCATAACCCACGAATGTCCAGTAAACCTTGCCACTATCTAACAACGCTTTTGCCACAGCTTGATTTGTTGCAGGAAGCGGAAAATACAAGAAAACTACTCCATCCACCCAATAAAGTCCAGCGAGTTTGCCACCCGCTATGACAGACGTAAAGCGGGCAATCTCTTCAGCGTTAGCAAATTTAGTCTTCTCCATAACTACAATCTGCTTGAACGGTTCATAGGTAATAGTTAGATTATTCGTGCTCATGATATCCACCGAGTTTATTGTGTTGCATATTTCCTTTTTAAGCTTATCATATCTAGAAAAAGTTATAGAGCAGACAAACGTTAAGCCTTCACTACAAGAGGTTTAATGGTTTGCCAGAAATTCGCGTAGCACTCATCGGCGTCGGCAACAGTGCCAGCGCACTTATTCAAGGAACTCAATACTACAAAAATGCAAAGGAAGATGCAACTGTACCAGGTTTAATGCATGTAGATTACGGTGGCTATCATATTCGAGATATACATTTTGTTGCTGCATTCGAAGTAAACAAGAAAAAAATTGGCAAGGATTTGTCCGAAGCTATCTTTACTGCACCTAATTGTGTCGTCAAATTTGCAGATGTACCAAACCTTGGAGTAAAAGTTTCGCCTGCACCAATCTTGGATGGTGTAGCGCCACATATGCGGGAAACTTTCAACGTGTATGATGACAGCAAAACCGAAAAGACAAGCGTCATCAAAACATTGAAGGAGACTAACACTCAGGTTCTTGTCAACTATTTACCTGTTGGCAGTCATGACGCCACACGGTTTTATGCTCAAAGCGCAATCGATGCAGGCTGTGCTTTCGTAAATTGTATGCCAGAATTCATAGGCTCTAACCCAGAAGAAAGCAGTAAATTCGATAAAGCCGGGTTACCTGTGCTCGGCGATGATATTAAGAGTCAAGTAGGTGCAACCATATTACACAGGAATTTGGTTAGGTTGTGTTTAGATCGCGGTGTTATAGTTGATGAGACGTATCAACTCAATCTAGGCGGCGACACAGATTTTCAAAACATGACTGTAGAAAATCGTTTAAAGTCAAAGCGTATCAGCAAGACAGAAGCCGTAACAAGCCTTGTACCATATGCTTTACCCACAAGGATTGGCCCATCTGATTATGTACCTTTTTTGAAGAACAAGAAAATCTGTTACATCTCACTTAAAGGAAGAAAGTTCGGCGATCGACCTATCAACATTAGCGTTAAACTCGAGGTAGAAGACTCACCTAATAGTGCAGGAGTTGTAATTGATTTAATTCGTGCCGCAAAAATCGCTTTAGATCGAAAGATTGCGGGCGCTCTCATAAGTATGCCAGCCTACGCATTCAAGCATCCACCTGTTCAAGTACCTGACCCTCAAGCACGACAATGGACGGAAGATTGGATCGCTGGCAAACGAGAAAGATAATCGCATTATTTCATTTATGTGATTCATGAAGACTTTTAAGCTTCAACCTCAATCACAATATCTCACTGTTTAGAGGTGTACAAAAATGGTGAAGGTTGAAGGGTACGAAGTGCCTGAAGGACTCTACTATTCAAAAGATTTTGAGTGGATAAAAACTGAAGGCGATAAAGTACGTATGGGTATCACAGACTATGCACAGAAATCATTGCGAGAAATAGTCTATGCTGAATTACCAGAGGCGGGCTCTGAGATAAAGCAAGGTGAACCATACGGAACGCTGGAGTCAGTGAAGGCAGTCAGTGATTTAGTCTCTGCCATAAGCGGAACAATTGAAGAAGTTAATGAAGAAGTAAAGTCAAAGCCTGAAACATTAAATGAAGACCCTTACGTCAAGGGTTGGCTACTAGTAGTAAAACCCACAAACTTACAAGCAGAGCTTGCTAACTTAATGGATTTTAATGCGGCAGTTGAATGGCACAAAGCTCAATCTCAGGCGAAGTAGAGGATGCCCAAACGTATAGTAATCGTCGGTGCAAATGCGGCTGGCGTAGAAGCAGCTTCGGCTGCGCGTAAGAAAGATCGCACCGCCGAAATTACATTATTGACGTTGGAAAAGAATGCAGGTTATTCACGTTGTGGCTTGCCTTTTGTTATAGGCGGTCAAATTCCAAATTTTAGAGACTTAATTGTTTATCCTTCTGCATACTTTCAGATGCTCAAGTTAAACTTGCGTACTGAAACAAAAGTAAATTCTATTAACACTAAGGAAAAGACTGTTTCAATTACTTCTAAGGATGGTGCCACTGAAGCATTACCGTACGATAGTCTTATTCTCGCTACTGGTGCTGATGCTTTCATGCCACCCATCAAAGGTAGGGAAAAGCAGGGAATTCTTTCGCTTCGTGGTTTAGAGGATGGTGAGCGAATCGATGAAGCAGTTAAGGCTGGAGCTAAATCAGCAGTCATCATGGGTGCAGGCTTAATTGGATTAGAAACGGGCGTTGCATTAATCGAACGTGGATTGAAAGTTACGGTTGTTGAAATGTTGCCGCAGATTTTGCCTCAGATGCTTGATGCTGATATGGCAAAGATGGTTCAGGAGCATCTAGAAGCAAAAGGTATGTGTATCTTAACTGGTAAAGCCGTGGAGGAGTTCTTGGGCGATGACAAAGTTACTGCAATCATGGCTAGCGGACAAAAGATTGATGCGGATTTGTTTATCAGTGCTTTTGGAGTTAGAGCGAATACGAAACTTGCACTGGATGCCGGAATTCCATTAGGCGAAACAAGAGCGATCAAAACAAATCTACGTATGGAAACAGACGTAAAAGATGTCTATGCAATTGGTGATTGTGCTGAGGCACCAAACATTATTACACATAGACCTATGTGTGCACAATTAGGAACTATTGCAGTAAGGCAGGGTAAAGTTGCAGGCACCAATGCTGCTGGAGGATATGCACAATTTACAGGTGTCTTAGTATCAGCGGTAACACGATTATTCGATATTGAAGCTGGAGCCACAGGGTTGACTGAGAATGCTGCTGTAAGGAACAGAATGGAAGTCGTTACAGGTGCCATAAGTAGTAAAACGAAGGCAGATTACTATCCATCGGCAAAATCGATCAGGGTTAAACTTGTTGTTGAAAAAGAATCTCAACGTTTAGTAGGCGCTCAAATTATTGGAGGAGAAGAGGTAACACAACGAATCAATGCGTTGTCGTTTGCAATCCAGAAATACATGACAGTACGTGAATTAGCTAAAACAGATACGGCATATGCTCCGCCATTGTGTGAAACATGGGAACCGATGGTTTTAGCTGCTGAAATGGTCTTAATGAAGCTCCGTTAGGAGCCATGTTTCTTTTCGATTATCTGCAGGTATATTATTTGAAGAATTGATACATTTTAGAGCGAAAGCTTTTCAAACCTTATTGACTACAATATGTCCAGGGTAGCGGGGAATGTCTGATTCAGAAGAGACCATCTATTCAACTATGTTTAGTTCTCTAAAGCATCCTGTCCGTCGCAAAGTTCTTAGGGTATTATCAGATAAACCTACGAGTTTTTCACAGATGCTAGAAGAACTAGGAGTTTCAAGTTCTCATTTAACTTACCATCTTGAGAGCTTAGGCGAACTTGTAACTAAAACTGATAGCGGTGACTATAAACTATCTACTTTCGGAGAAGCAGCAGTCAATACGATGAGAATCGTCGAGGATGCCCCGACTGTCACAACAACCATGCAACGATGGTCACTAACTCTAGGGTGGAAAGCGTTTTTGGGAGCCCTCATAATCGGCATCGTTCTTTTAGCAAGTTTCTCTGCTATTCAATACAATGCTTTTTCCAATTTATCCAATGAACATAATGACTTAAAGGTAAGGTATCAACAATTACTATCCATTAGTTCTGGCACTGATAAAGCGATTAAATTCTTTCGTGACGTAATTCAACTAGATTTAACCAAATATGAACCAACTATCTCGAGCAACACTATTGACAACCCTTCAGAGCTGGGTGGATTACCACAACAGATACTACATTGTTCACTCTCCGGCAGTAATAGCAGGCTTGAAGCAATCTTTGTATTCAAAAACAACTTTCTTTCTAAGTATCAACTATCTGTTGTTGAGGGTTCACCAATTTATTCTGAGGCACAACCATTCACTGTGTTAGATTCAGCAAAATGGTTAATTCATCAATTACGAAGCTATGAAGATGCACCATATCTTGATGAGATGAACAGTACGTTATATCAGTTAAGGGACGAAACCAAAAGCATCCAACTCTTCGTGGGCAACTTGAAATTTAACATGTCAGTATTAGGTGCCAACACTGAGATGCAGTGGTACTATTCAGAAAACAATGTAGATTTTGTGCAAAAGGGTGTAAAACTCGTGTATGAAAATCAGGTTCTAAAGGAATTAGACGATGGCTACTACCTATATAGTATAGATAATGTTAAGGTTAACATAGATCAAGCAAGCGCAGTACAGGCTGCAAGAAATGCTGTTAAAGATTATCAGTTGAGCTCAGGAGGTCAGCAAGTCTATTATAAGGTTCTTGATCAACCAGTGTCAGTGGTTTTTGATCCACGCTGTAGAGAAGCTAAGCCGCTTGCTTTGGTTCCTCACTGGACTATCACACTTTACTTGGATACAACTAATCAACAAATCAACATTAATCGTTTAGCTGTCAGCATCTGGGCAGACACAGGGGAAATTGATGGAGTACAGGCTTTAGCTGGTTAAAGACTGTCTACGCATTCCACATAAGACTTCGAAAATATGTCATCAAGAATCTTACGCTATTTTACTTTTCTTCCAGTTAGACTTTGGTTTTCATTTATCTTTCGAGCCCTAGATTTAGTCCGCGTTCGTAATAAACGAAAAAATATTGCAGGGAAAAAATTGCTTATTGTTTTCTGCTCTTAAGCGCTTTTCTTAATTCGTCTGCTTTATCCGTTTTTTCCCAAGTAAAATCCGGATCATTTCTTCCGAAATGTCCAAACGCTGCTGTCTTTCTATAGATTGGTCTGAGCAGTTGCAGTTGTTCAATGACGGCTTTTGGTCTCATATCAAAATGTTTTTCCACTAACTCAAGAATTTCTGCATCGGATATTTTTCCAGTCCCAAAAGTATCCACAAAAACTGAGACGGGTTTAGCTACGCCGATAGCGTAAGCAATCTGGACTCCACATTCATCGGCTAACCCTGCTGCAACAATATTCTTCGCAATATATCTAGCCATGTAAGAACCTGATCGATCAACTTTTGATGGGTCTTTACCAGAGAAGCATCCGCCACCATGGCTGCCAAACCCACCGTAAGTGTCGACAATGATTTTTCTGCCTGTCAACCCTGAATCAGCTAATGTACCACCGACTACGAATCGGCCAGTTCCATTTACGACATATTTTGTTTCTTTTGTAAGCATGTTTGCAGGAATGACTGCTTTGATGACCTTCTCGATAATATCTTCGCGCATTTTAGCTGAATCAGCTTTTTCGCTGTGCTGGGCTGCAATAACTACAGCGTTAACTCTTGTCGGCACACCATTACAGTATTCAACCGTAACTTGCGATTTACAATCGGGTCGCAGATAAGGCAACGTCCTGTCCTTTCTAACTTCCGCCAGTTTTTTCACAAGCTTATGAGCCAACACAATCGGTGTAGGCATCAACTCTTCTGTCTCGTTTGTAGCGTAGCCAAACATCATACCTTGATCACCGGCGCCCTGTTCATGCTCAGCCGTTTCATTTACACCCATAGCGATATCAGGCGATTGTTCTTCCAAGGAAACTAGAACCCCACAAGTTTCCCAGTCCAGTCCGTCCTTTGCGTTATCTAATCCAATTTCTTTCAGTGTTTTTCTAACAATTTTAGGGATTGATACATAACATTTTGTCGTGATTTGTCCTGTGACAACAACATTTCCCTGCATCACTAATGTCTCTGCATCAACTCGCGCCTTAGGGTCAAAAGTTAAGATTGCATCAAGTATGCTATCTGAGACTTGATCTGCAACCTTGTCTGGATGACCTTCACCAACTGATTCAGAAGTAAACAAGCAAGTTCCACGCATATTCTTCAAAGTATGTTCACCATTTCGATTTGAGAGTTATAAGAACTTAACACTTTTCTTAAAAGGCTTTCTCACAAATCATAACTTAAAAACATGTTTTGAGTGAATAAAGGCACACAAAAACCGTATAAACCAAAATCAACGTCAAGATCCGTGGACGGAATCAAATGAGAAAAATCATTAACACAGAAGGCGCCAAAACCAGTAGGACCCTATAGTCAGGCTGTCAGAGTGGATAAATTTCTTTTTATCTCTGGACAAATAGTCATCGACCCGAAAGAAGGCAAGATAGTTGCTTCTGATGTTGAAGGACAAACCGTAAGAGTCTTGGAAAACATTAAGACGATACTAGAAGCAGAAAATTATACCTTAGATGACATTATTCAAACAAACGTTTACCTAACATCAATGATCATGTTTAGTGATTTCAATGCAGTTTATTCAACGTATTTTAAAAAGGATTATCCAGCAAGAGCAACGGTTGGAATAGCATTAATGCCAAATGCACTTATAGAAATCTCGGCAATAGCCTATAAGAAATAATAAAGCACAGCCAGAAAAGCCTCTAAAAACAAGTAACAAGCTATAAAAATCATTATCATAGAATAGAATCGAGAGAAATGACATCAGATTTTAAAAAAACTATGGAAGACATGGCTAATCCTATAGCACCTGGACCTTCAATGAAATTCACTGTATCACATATCTTCTTTACATTAGAACTCATAGCTGAAAAATCAATAGGACGTAACACATTGGCAAGAAAACTACAGGTTGGAGAGGGCACTATTCGAACGATCGTATACAGGTTAAAGAAACATGGCTTGATCGAGACTTCAAAAAAAGGCTGCAGCTTAACAAACAAAGGACAAAATATATGGAAACAATTTGAAGGACTCTTTCCAATAAGAGCGGAGATTGGCAAAACCGAACTGACAAGCACTGAGAATAACTATGCCTTCTTAGTTAAGAACAGTGGAAACAATGTTAGATCAGGTATAGAACAACGTGATGCAGCAATAGTTGCAGGCGCAAAAACTGCTGTAATTATTGTATCCAAACAAGGACATTTAACCATTGAATCAGTGAGTGATAGGGTTGAGAAACGATTTCCAGAAGCTGCAGATCAAATCCTAAAAACATTTCATCCTGAAGACAATGATACCATTGTGCTCGTCGGTGCTACATCTCTTTGGAAAGCTAAGCATGGTGCTTTTGCGGCCAGTTGGACATTAATACTTACAAATAAGCGTGTAAATCAGTAAGTATATTTTTCTCCACCAGTTAAGATTCGCTCTATAACTGTATTGAAATTGTTCATTCCCTGATTTGTCTTGGCAGAAATTGGGATTAACATGAATTTTAAACCAAGTTGAGTTATAGCACGCATCATATTCCTGCTGAAAAGTCGTTTCATTCCTTCTGTTTGATCAATAGCATCCTCTAACGACATAGGATTAGCTGACCAATTAGCAATCTTATCTACTTCCTTCTTGGGCAATAAATCACATTTGGATAAAACATGAACTTGAGGCGTGAAGAACCGATTATAAACTGCGGCTGATAAGAACATGTTAGAGACATAGTTTAATGGATTAGCTGAGAACACAGAGTCGAACAAATAGACTAACGCCTTAGGTTCTTTTGTAAGTTCATTCACTATATACGGTCCGCTTGCCCGAAAAGCAAACAATTCCATCTGTCCTGGCGTATCCACTAACACAATATCTGCGTTTGTAGAATCCACATCTCTAGTAACATTCTCAATCTCGTCAGCAATGAGGTCTGCGGCTAAAATTAAAGCACCATTTGGACCCAACTCATATTTTTCCATCAAATTCCCAACATCCACGTAATTTCTTATATCAACGTCAGGAGAATATGGAAGCCTCAAAACACCAGGATCTAAATTCACGACTGCTACATCTTGTTTAGCCATCTTTAACCACTCCGCAAAGGTAGCAGTAAATAATGATTTTCCTGACCCTGCAGTTCCAATAATAAACATCATCGGCATTATAATCACATCACGTCAAGGAAACTCTACGATAACAGAATAACTTTTTGGTTAAAACAAGCATTATTCAAACAGACATAGTTTAGGAACTGTTATTGTTTAGGCTTAACCTTTGCAGTATTATCGCGTCGACTGTATCGCGAAGCAATGACTGCAATGATGCTAAGAATTATCGTAATTATGGCCAACGCGATTAATGCACCTAAAAATAACGGAATTACCATCGCACTTGCAGGCTCACTTGTCGAGCCTGCAAATGTGTTGTCACCTGTCCAACTTGCACGTACCGCAAAAATTCCAGACGTATTAGTTTTCCATTCATACTCGAAAGTGCCATCATCACCAGTTTGCACAGTTTCCAGAATTCTCCAAGGTAAGCCGCTTATTCCTAAATATATAGTGACATTCTCGTTTGTTTTTGTTGGTGCAAGTGATCCCTTCACAGTTACAGTGCTTTCTTCAAGCGTAAAAGGTGGCCAGACTTGTACTGATACATTGCTATCTTCCAATTTTGCAAAACTCGCTGACACTTGTCCAGGCGTAATGGTCTCGGCATTGTCAATCGGAATCACACGTGTTCTAGCCTGTTTCATAATATCCGAAGTTTCGCCAACTCTCCATCCCCTAGTCCAGTTTCCACCAGTAGTTTCGCCAATATAATAATCCAAATGATTGTACGTAATTTTATAGACTTCACCTCTAGCATCCTCTGGTGGATTAGCTAGATGGATACCAATGTTCATATGATCTTCTACCTCGTACTCCAATAGTACCACGTCGAGTCCACCTGCCTTGAGTATTGAAGCTGCAACAGATGAAAAAACATCGCAATCACCTTGATTGTTCACGAAAGTCTCCGCTGGATATTGTCCACTGTTGGTTGTTACATAGTTTATTTGATGTACAAGCTGCAATGCGCCATTAGCGAAGTCTTCATCATCTGGATAGATTTGTCGTAGGCAATCTGCTACAGGCTTGAGTGTGTACGGCGTCACAAATGTGGCAAAATCGAGTATTGTATGTATATGATGATTCTTTCCTTGATAATATTGTAATAGTGTTTGAGGAACTACAATATTCAGAGTATAAGAAGGATTTTCTCCTTGTGTATCCAATAGTTGATAAGTTGCAGTGTAGTTTTGTGCGAAGCTAATCGGTAAAATTGACACTAGGGAGAATGAGATTAGTGCAACTATTATCACTTTTGAAGTTGTCTTCATGTATCTCTAGGGTTTTCCTGTTATGACAGCTTTATGGATCTTATGGAAATAAAATCTAGAAATTAACATCCAAATAATTTCCTGTTTTGGCAGGATTTTACCATTATTCTTTTCAATTAGTCTTGAAAGATGACCTACTGCTTCTTTCAGCCTTGTTTCTTTTTGCTGTTCAATTGCCATTCTTGAAAAGTGAATTTCAATATGGGGTGTCTTCTCTTCACCTTTTGGATGTGATTTAATGTAAATCTCAGGATATTCACACATTGTCTCATCAATCAATGGAGCCAAAACGGATTCCATAATATCATTAGCATAGATACTCTGTTCAAAGAATACATTCCCATGAGAGCACTGTTTAAGTAAAGGCTTGATCGTGTCTTGAAAGATGCCTTCCATCTCCTTAGGTACCCCTGGCAAAGCAACAATAATGGTACCTTCAATGTCAATTCTCATAGCTGGAGCTGTTCCAACAGGGTTACAGAGCGGGGTAGAATTTTCTGGAAATGTCGCCATCTTGATTCTAGGTGAAGTTAACTCAACATTGTTGCCTGTTTTCGCAGTGTACAACCGATATTTTTCTTCCACCATACGCAAAGCTTCTTTGTTGACTTTAAGTCTGCGTTTTAATGCTTTAGCAATAGTCTCAAGTGTTTTATCATCAAAGGTTGGTCCCAAACCGCCTGTAATTAATACAAATTGAGGTTTACGTTTTAATGTCTCATTAATTGCCTCTGCGGTCTCATCAATGTTATCTGGTAAGACTGTTATTCGTTTGACTATTGTTCCTAAGCTTGTCGCTTCCTTAGCTAACCATTGAGCATTAGTGTTGACAATTTTGCCTATGAGGAGTTCATTGCCAACACTGAGAATTTCAACATCACAAGTCAAGTTTTTCACGCTCTGTCTATAGTGGATAGGTTATATTTTAACAAGTTTTCCTACGAAGGCAAATCTTGGTAAGATTAATAAGGGTTGAAAGGTCAATTTTTGGATTAAACATGAAACCATGGCTAACCTCATCATTTTTGCTTATTTTGATATGCAGTGTCTCAGCGTTTGCACTAGCAGATGTTTCTGTAGGTGTTAAGCAAGGTGACTGGGTTGAATATAATGTGACATTTACTGGCAGCCCTCCAGTTGAACATGATGCTGTTTGGGCTAAAATGGAAATAATAAATGTACATGGAGCAAAAGTTAATGCTACATTTGTTTCACGTCTAGCTAATGGATCGACATTGAGTGTTCAAGAAGACCTAGATTTTGAAACTGGAAGATTGATTGATATGTTTGTTGTCCCGTCAGGTTTGGATGCAGGTGATACTTTCTACGACAAAACAGTGGGCAATGTAACAATTGGTAGAGTTGAAACCCGAAGCTATGCAGGTACATCTCGAACGGTAGTGTATGCTGAAGTTTTAGATACACAATGGTTCTGGGATAAAATATCAGGTGTTACATTAGAGGCAAGAACAGCAAACTCAGTGTACACATTAAACACAATCGCAGTTAATACAAACATATGGAGCCCGAGAATTTATGGTTTAGACCCAATTATTTTCTATTTGTTAACGGTTGTTGTGGTTCTTGGAATACTATGTGTAGCAATTGTTTTTTTGATTCGAAGAAAGCAGAGATTAAATTAAGAGTCTGAAAGAAGCATAGGTTGCACTATGAATAAGGTTCACGTTATTTCTTTGTTTTTGGCGGTTACTTCTTGCTTAGCCACCATTTTAGGTATTCTTTGCGGCGCTTTTCTTTCTCGTCTTCAGCCGTCTCCTCATTTGAGCGCAACTTATCGCGTAATTCCATGAGTTCCTGCTGAGTTACCGATAATCCGCAACTTCTACAAACATAATGTTTGGTGGCTATTTGATACTGCATGTCTCCGCCACATTCTGGGCAGTACGGCATTTATATTTCACTTTGTTGTGAATTAGCATAAATGACAGATATTAGCTTTCGGATAACTTTCACGGTTTCAGAATGTTGACATAATACATCATTTAGGAAAACATATAGTTCTACGATTCAGTAACTGTGTTTTCCTGCTTCTTCATGCTCAACAATAGCGGGATAGTCATCAGAGTTATAATGGCGGCTATGACGAATGCTAATCCATCTAAACTTATACTTACACCAACCGTGAACAGAGACACAGCTAAGGTTGGTCCGATTGTTTGTGCCAATGCCGCGAGTGACCAAGCAATCCCTAACGAACCTCCCTGAGCTTCCTTGGGTGCTTGTATCGATATCAACGTACTAAGAGTACTAATCAATAGACCAAACCCAAGCGCCAAAGAAGCCGCCATCAAAATCAGTATGATTAGAAAGTATAATGTGCCTACAGCAAGTAAGCTTACACCTAATAAGATTACTCCATACAACGCTATGGTTGTGAAGGTCTTCTTAGATAGGCGCGGCAGAACAAAAACCTGAGTTAAGACACTTATTATACCGACATATGCAAACAATAAGCCTACTTGCAAATCACTAAAACCAAAAAGCTTTGATGACCATGGCGGAATAACAGCCTGCAAGAAAACGAAGGAAATGAAGAACATAAAATAGGTGGCAAAGAGAAAAACTATAACCCTTTGACTCAATAAATCCTTAAGAGCTGATAGCGTAAAAGCCCGCTTATCTAAATTATTAGTAGAGTGTTTTGGCTCTGTTAAAAAGAAATACGCCAAGATTAAATTAACAAATGCTAAAACTGCAGCTAGGAAGGAGGGCAAGGCATATCCAAAAAAATTGCTCAGAAGCCCGCCAATAGCTTGTCCAGTAATAAAAGCCAAACCCGCTGAGGCACCCGTCCAACCAATATATTTCAGTCGTTCCTTAGCGGTCGTTACATCAGCAACATAAGCTTGGGCTACTGGAACCGTTGCGGCGGTTGTGCCTGCAAGCATTCGTGATAAGAATAGTAGCCAAAGAACGTTTGCTACACCAAAAATTATGTACGATACGCCTGAAATGAGTAAAGCAAACAAGATAATTCTTCGACGACCATGACGATCACTCAAACGCGCAATAGCAGGTGTGAACAAAAAAGACATGAGACTGTACGCAGATAAGAGCACTCCAAAAATGAAAACGTCACCCCCCAATGATTTTACGTAGAAGAAGAGATAAGGAAAGACAATAGCATAACCTAAATTGTCTAGAAAAACTACTGAGAGAATGATAGATAATGTTATTCGATTAGGCATTTCTTTGTTCAACAGGTAATTAGAAGCAGATTTAAACACATGATCCTCCTCATAAAAACAAGTAAGGAATACAGCGCTTCTCGACTTCATTAACTTTTCACACTCTTGAACATTAGGATAGATTCAGTTAAACAATTAAACAATTCAAAGCGTTAGTACTAACCCTTTTTAGAAACAAATAGCCTAATTCGATTCAGGTTTATCGTACGTGACAGCAAATTTCATTGATTCCATCAAAAAAACATAAACAAAACAATATTGTTGGCACCACTAATTGCATTCATTGTACCACTTTTTTGACTTTACTTGCTGAGTCCATCTTCATTCGATGTCATGTGGAAGGGCAGAATGTTCGAACGGTTCTTTGTATGGTTAATCTTGTTGGAATTAATTAAGTTGGGAGTCACTACAAGAATAAGGATAGATCAGCCAACTAAGCCTAAACTGTTTTCGGTATTAATCGTATTGTTATTGCCCACGATCTATGGTATCATCTCTAATTATTTTGGATTAAACACAGCAGTCTTCGAATGGTCTAAACAACAAGGTGTTTATTGGCAGCGCGCGCTAAAAGTATTGCAACTTCAATCGAGTACCTTGCGTTTGCAGGCTGCTTCACAATAACAATATGTCTAAGTCAGGTTTGGAGCGATTGAAGAATTCTTCAATCCCAGTTGTTCTTTCAACACTGGTAGGTGTAATATTTCTTATAGATAACGTGTATCCTAACGGAGAGTTTACGCCCTTCCAGTTCTTAGTGCCTACCACGACAATACTTGTTTCATCAATCCTATGGACTGTTATTTCCTATCACATGGATAGTATTGTTTCCACTGATGGTTTTGGGCATCCAAGGTTTATGCAATAGCATTAAAGCAAAACGAACAAAACAGTCTGATAAAACACTAAAAAGGCATCAAGCAGGAATTATATAACTTCGATAAGCTGAGCTAAACCCTGCTTTACCAAAATATTAGCGTTCTCGATTGGAACTGAAGCTACGTCTTCAGCTGCAAAAGGACCGTAAGTTTGCATATCACTTCCTATGATGGCAGGAATAGGTTTCAGGAACCGTACCGCGACTCTTTTGTGGGCAGGCTGTAACTCAACTTTCTCAACAACGACGTTCGAATTTTCGATTCCTTGTAATTTACCTTCTAGCACTTGTCCTCCAATGAGGTCCCTGATGAGTCCTTGGTACGCTTCTGTAAAGGGAAAGAAACCTTCACATATCTTTGCCTCTTCAGCGGTTAGTAACTCTGAAGATAGCTTACCCTTACTAATTGCTCTTAAGAGTTTCCTGTACCTTACTGTGAGCATTTCTTTTACGATACGATTAACGTTTCTTTGTTCTTGGAGAAGAAGAGTTGCACGTAATGATTTTGGATCAAGCGGTTTCAAGCTATCCTTGATCTTTTGCATGTATTCTGAAACTCGAACATAAAAATCGGCTGGTAAAGGTTGAACTTCTGGGTTTTCGATCTCACGTCGCCAAGCTTCATACAATTCACCATACATATCAGTCTTTCACCAGCTCAGCTCTGCCTTTACAGATAAGCAAGATGGCCGCAGCCGTCGACAATATAACTGTTTGTTTATTGTACGGACCAAACGTGACATCCCCCAATCTAAATTGTGGTGCAGAGGAGACGAACACTCTTGCGGTACCATCATTAAAAGCTACTGCTTCTTTAAATGGATCAAAATCTATCAGTTGTCTGACTGGAAATTCAACTTTTAGTAGACCCGATTTTCCATGGAGAGTTCGGTTCATTCTTATAAGCCGATGAATATCAGTGGTAACGACAGTATCAATAGCAGCAATATGAAGATTTGTCAAATATTCAACTATTTTGAACCATGTTTCATCTTTAATGCCTGTAACACTGTCCCACATACCTTTCCCAATGCATCGTTCAAGAACTTGTTGTTTGTACTGTAGAATAGTACTCGCAGCGCCACCCTTTACTCCAGCCGCTGTCAAATCATGTTTTGTGGCCGCTTCAACAAACTTTCGCATATCTTCTTTGAGCCGCCCATATCGACTCAACTCAAGCAATCTGAAAGTTCTTGAAGTTACTTTTCCATTTGAATCTGCTGTCGCTTTACGGGACAAATTTAATCCCAATCCTGTAATGTAATCAACCATCTCCTTGCGAGCCATACTATCTAAGGTTCTAATGGCCTCGGTTTCAATATGAACATGGTAACCTCTATGTCCTGAGAAGAAAACATAAATTTCTCTCTCAGAAAAACCAAAATCCTTTTCTAAAATATCTATGAGCTTAATGGTTTCAGTTTTTGTGGAGTTGATGCAGCGTTCACAAGGCCATGTCTTAGTATCAAATTTTTGTCCACCACACACAGGACAACTCTCAGGTACAATTCCTTTACCATTGAAGCTACATTTGCTGCATGTCCATTCATCATGGATTTTATCGCAGTCTGTTGGTATATGATCAGCGTCTATATCAAAAACGAGGTCGGCGCCTAGCCAGCCTTTCTTGTTCATATCAGCCTCAGGATTGTTATAATAAGCAGAGGAATAGTATACGTCTGAAGGCTCAAGGTCACTAAGAAACTGTTTCAAGCCATTTAGGTTGGCAACGCTTTTGTGACGCACCATGATTCGTTCTTTGAAGAGGAAAAAAGCGAATTCTCTTTGGTTTATGGCTTCTGGAGGATAAAACTTAGTGGATGGACTCTTATAAAATTCGGAGAACTTTTGTCTTACGAAATCCTGTGAAAGAGAAACCACGCGTTATCCTCCAAATCGTGTTAATATTCTTTCTTCGCAAATTTAACCCTTAACTAACATTAACATTTTTGCGAGGTTTGTTATGGGATGCAGCTTGATTGCTGGAGATGACAAATTCAACGGTCAAGAATTCAAACTGCCATGATTAACTTCTTTGTTTTCGCAAATGATAAGTTAGCGGATTTCTTATTGTTCTGCAGATTTTGTCAACTGGTCCTGAACAAACACCATGGGTTTGTAAAGAGGAACAATTGTATGTTGTATATGGTTTGTTTTCGCCATAGTGCATGCCAGCAAGATTTTCAATTTGATATCTTGTTTTTTCTAAGTTAAAGTCTGACAAACCTGAGAATAAGTTAGCGATTGCATCCACGCTGACACTCTGGTGTAATAAATATGTAACCAGAGTGAACCTTTCAACATGTGACATGTGTTGACCTGCGGCAGCCCGCTTTAAGAGTCCCGTTATGCAAGGAGGATACTCTGATGCCTGTGCATGAACAATCTGATCAAATTCATCTAGAGTTGGTTTTCTTTTAAGATACTCTATTTTCAATTCTTCAATATCCTTCTGCATTTGTTCAGGAATATCAGCTAGCTCGCGTCTGGTATTTTCTTCTATTTTCACCCTGACTTCTTCTTGCAAGAGTCTAGCTAAGTCATATGGATTGACCTGAACCCAGCCTTGGATTAGCGCTCTGTTAACAAGTTTCCATTTTGCATCGTAATTTAACCTGCCTTTAGTAGAATTTTCGATAAATTTAGTAAAATGAATAGAGATTACCTGCTGTTTGTTATTCTCTTCAATATTAATTGTCCAATTGAAAGCGCGTGCAATTTCAAAAATTGTTTCTTCATCAGTCTCTGCCTTAAGGTATTCATTAATTTGATCCGCTTCATACAGTGCAAATCGCTCGATCATTTTTTTGTCATTAATACCGGCTGCATATGCAAGGGCAAGAGCAAATGATGCTATCTCAGTTTGGGCATCAGAGACTAATGGCTTAGAGAAATGGGCTTTGAAATCAAAGGATGATAATATTCTCTGTTTCGCGCGCTGTCTAACCAAAGGGATATTCATAATTGTCTCAAAATCGAATCCAAGGTTACTAATGAGTCGTCTAGCTTGTGGAAGGAAAGGATATTTCGCTAGATCTTCAGTTGTGATTGAAATGGAATCACCAGATATTTTGTTGTTTGGAGTTCAAAGAGTTGAGTGAGTGAAATCTCACTTAAAGGCTATTTGCTAGACTGCTTCTTTAAGGAACTGCTCCATACTGTATATCTAGGCGTTTTGTGTTAATCTGTTTCAATTCGTGGAGCAAGGAAGAACGTTAGTTTTCCTTCTTTCACTTGTTGGAAGTCGATTCTTACGGGCATATCTGTAGAGAATTCAATGGTAGCAATATCTGACGTTGCAGATGCAGCTTTGATAATTTCACTTAGGTAGCTTAAGCTAAAAGTGGCCTTAGACGGTTCTTTTGCCTCTATATCCAACAATGCGTCACTGCCCTTTTGTAACGTAATTGTTGCGCCCATCAAATCTCCGGTAGCACTTAACGTTAGTTTGTCAGCTTCAGCTTCTAATCTTACGTGGTCGCTTACTAGTTGGGCATCCTCGATAGCTTGACTCAGACCTTGGGTCGTCATCTTTGCCTTTATATTAAACGAGATTTTTGGTGTAGGAACTTCTTCTTCTGAAGCCTCCAATGTCGGCATCGTAAAGTTGCGGCTATATTTACCCATAATTTTGACTTGAAGTTTTCCAGTTTTATCATCCAATGAAAGCTCGACAGATTCGTCTTTGCCTGCACGTTTCAACAGTTTTAGTAATTCACTGATGTTAATGCAGATTTTTGTCGGTTCTTGACAGACATACTCTTCGAAGATTGTCTTGGGCCATTCAAAATCAATCATCGCTACACGTGAAGGATCCATAGCTCTAAGTTTAAGTCCGTCTAGATCAATCTTGAATGTAGCTTCATCTACAAGTATAGATATGGCTGCCGTCATATCACGTAAGGGTTTAGCGTCGGACACTTTAAGCTTAAACATTATTAGTGTTCCTCTCGCTTAATGCATAGACTATGGAATATAAAAGATTTGCACATAAACCTGATGCTTAAGACTAAGCAAGATAACAATAGGAAAATTGGACTTAAACTTATAATATTAGTTCCTACGTCATCTCTCTAAACGTATAATTACATTTTGTACAGCGGAAAAACTGTGTCGAAGATTCATCGGATCCTCGTGTTTGCACAAGCCATACATATGCGGTGTTGTTACTACATTTTGGACATTCAACCCTTACAGTTGGTAAGGTATTGAGTTTTTGTTCCTCCTTTCCAATAACAGCTACAAATTGTTGTGGACTATGCTGAATGACTTTGCCAGTGACCTTTGGCTCAACTTTCTTCGTTGCTTCCTGCTTCTTGTAGCCACATTTACATACAAGAACCAGTGAAGATCCTTTCTCAGTTTTAGATTTTTTTGGTTCTAGCCGAGTGCCACACTTAGGGCAAAACTCCATTGCACTGTCCCCCAGTATTTGGGTTAACATCCCTCTGCACTGTCTCTTTTAAAGTTTGTTATGAGTGAAGGAATACGGGCTACACGTGACTTATGCCTGAAGCAATAAGATGCGCAACGCGTAAAGCCTCAGGAATATTACTTCGAGTAGAAGTCAGCTTCACTATCTTCACTGCGTCATCCAAAGAAGCACCCACGACATGCAGGTAGATTTTCTCTACCTTATTTCTTGAAGAAATTTCAGAAAGTTCTCCTGCATTCAAAATGGTTTGCCAACGCTCTTCACTTTGTGATAAATGTTTTAACGCCTCATGTACACTAACCAGATCAGGTTTCTCTCTTGTAACGGCTATAACTGGAAGCTTAGTGGCAGCGTTCAAGGTTTTCATATCCACTATATTGAACCCTGCAAATGTAATTCCATTCAACATTATGACGCTCAACTGTTTATAGTGGGGAGAACTCAGGATCATCGAAGATATCTTTTCAGTACCATCAAAACCATCGACCAAAATATGAGTATGCATGACGCCGTCAAGCCAATAGCCGCCCCTAAAAATAACACCAATTATGGGCACCCAACTCTTAGTATGCGGAATGAAGATTCCATCATCGATTCCAAGAATACGAATCTCAGGCTTAATTACCTTAAAACCGTGCGGCAAGCCTTTTCCTCAAACACTAAGTCAGAAGGTGCAACTGAAACATTATAAATTTACCGAACAAAAGATAAAACAATAGAGGACTGTAGGTTGCCCCAACGCAAAATTGCGAAACCCTTCTTAAAAGAATACAACAGCTTGACACAGATTCTAACAGATAAATCGCTCGCAGCCTTAGGAGATGCTTATATAAACTTTGCCTATTCGCTTGCGATTTCCAAAAAGATAAAGAAACCGTATGGAAAGAAAGTGAAAGGGACACCACTAGCTGAAGCTATAAGAAAAACAGGGTTAAGGGAAGCTTTACCGTCGAGAATAGATAAGCATATTTTGAGCGATGCAGCGGAGGCATTACTAGTTTATGCTTGGCTCAATGAGCTCACAACGCTAGAAGAAGCTGTGGAGGTTTTAGAGAAGAACGATTTAGAAAGTGCGCTAATCGAGTTACTATTAAAAGCAAAAGAAAGGATTAAGCTTTGAGAGCTTTTTCTAGTGCCTCACCAAAAGCCATGTTAGCTTCTCGAGCTTTTGTCAATGCTTTCAATAAAGCCTCTTCAGGTTTTAGAGTGCCTTTTGTTCTAACATATATTACGGGGTTTGAAGCCAAAGGATGTGGAATATCATAGCCCCCCATGTCAACGTTTCTTTCCTCTAAGAGCCTTTTTTGTAGAAGGTTGCAAATTCCATGATCTGCACCTTCAACTTCAATCTTTAGTTCATTATCCGTTTTTTTGAGGACATTTATCTTCAAACTTTCACTCACCATCGTTTAGATTGTTTCTTTTCCATAATCTATAGCAGTCTTACGCTGCTCGATGTTGCCACATTTTGGGCAATGCATCTCATTTCTTCTTTGTTCAAGAAGGTTTCCACAACGAGAACAGAAACCATACATTACACCCAAATCTTTGTCAACAGTAGATAAGTGATAGATTTGATTCTTTTCACTTATGACTTTAGCACGAATTATGTCACCTGGCTTCGTAGCATCGTTCATCGAATTAACGTATCGGTCTTGCACATCGGATATATGAAGTATACCAGAGAATACACCTGAGATTTTTTTGGAACCCACTTTAAAAACACGTACAAGGACATTGTCTGATTGTGCATTTCCCACTTGTCCTACGACCTTGGTGCCGACTTTTGGGACACTGGCTTCTGTAACTAATGGATAAACAGACACTTTTCGATTAAGCATATCCAACAAGGCACACCCAACAACTTTAGAATAGATTACGCCATCCTTTGAATAGGTGCCTGCGTCTGGGACAAATTCCTCGATAACGCCTAAGCGCTCGCCAGGTAGGACTAGATGACCACTTCTTTGTTCAGATGATTTGGATGCCATTAAATTCCTCTTAACTTACGGAATAAACTTTAGGTTTGATTGAATGAATACACCTGTTAGTTTCTTAGCTGCTCAATAAACCTTTTGATTTGAATAACTATGATTGAAAGTTTTTTCTTATAACATAGAGATCAACCACAATGTTGTGTCGAAGTTTAGTATGAAAATCAAACATACGTGGAATTGTCATTAATAGAGCATAAACCGCTACGATTACTCCTCCGTTTGCTCCAACGAATCGTTTCATAAAGGATGACGCCTCAACTTGCAAAAAGCGATTATTTGTCTTTCTTAGTCTATGAATCAGATGCTCGTCTGTCAGTGGATGATTATGAAGTGAATAGATAGAACAACCAATTTCCAATGCTTTTTCTAAGAACTCTCTATCTGCTCGCCGCTTTTGCACACCAAAAGGAGGATTTTGAAGCACAGTGTCAAATTCTCCAGCTACTGCACTGATATCACCGATTATCCAATCTGCATTCAGTTTTTGAATCTTGGTGATTTCCGAGGCAACAGCGATTGCTGTTTCATCAACGTCAATGCCTACAACGGTTTTTGCACCCAAGAATGAAGCGCCTAATGCTAACCTGCCTGTACCACAACCAAGATCTAAGACGGTCTTGCCAATTATGTCACCATTTGTGTATGCTGCAAAATAGAGAATATCTGCTGCTACTTGCTCTGAAATCGTATATTGTTCTAAGCTTGCTTTAGGCGAAGGGTTAGGCTTAATTGTTGAAATGAATCGCTCTAAGTCTAGTTTTCTAACAATCCTTTTCTGATCAAATTCTTCCATGTCGTTTCGCCAGAGACAACTCTAAACTCAGGTATAGTCAAAACAGGTTTTGAGAATTTTGACGGTGCCTCTAAAGATATTCTTGGACAGGCAGTATTCACATAAGCTTCAATCATTGGAAATTCAAGCAACACTTCAGGAGTTACTTCTTTGACTGCCAAAAGGTAAGCTGTTTTTCCCAGTTGTTCAATAGTTTCCTTAACTTTTAAACTCAAGTCTAAGTGCATTTGTCCCAGCTTTAGGCCAACTAATACACCAAAAAGCTTAGCATGAGTAGCCTGCTCAATGGCAGCCCATCTTTGTTTTACAACTTTTTGTGCATCATCCGATATAGAATGGGCTCTTCCTTCGTAAGGATCTGCGATTATGGTAGGTTTTGAAGTAGACAATGCTATGCCCAGCGCGTGGAACCTTCCACCCCCGATGAATAAGAAAGCATCAACTTCGTCAGATATGGATTTCACGTTACTATAATTGCAGCCAGTAACTTGACCAGCATAATTAATCTTGCCCGCATCACCAATTACAACGACTTTTCCTTCCCGGAGTAACCGCTCTCGAACTTGATCGAGCAATTGAATATGCTGAACAGTAGTCGCTAAACCAATTGTCTTCCAGTTTTTAACCAATGGAAGGGCTGCCGCAATGGCTTCATCAACCGTGGTCGTTGCTCGTGCTTCTATGTAAATGGTCGGAACTTCTTCGTATCGAACCATACGGGCATGCCCAAAATGTATGATCATATCCACACCAAGAAGCTCAGCCTCGTCCATAGCTAAATCACATGCACCATAACAGGGGTTAGCAGAAATAATTGGAAGAGCGCCAGCTTTTTCGACAACCTGGGCCAATCGTGTAGCTTCAGGCTTTAAGCCTTCGGGTAGTTGAAGCAAGACTCGTTTAGCATCAAGTTTGGTAATTTCTTGTCTGATACGTTCTTCTTCAAAATCGAAACCCTTCATAGATTCACCTGCAGAGAATACAGTGACGTAAATAAAAGAAAAAATGAAGTTGGATGTTAATGTATTACTCGGTCCATTCCCAATCTGGTTTAGGCTTTTTAAGGGGCTGACCGCAAGCCATAGCTGATTGTTCGGCAAGTCGTTCAAGAATTATTTTTTGCTCCACACTCGCCACAAGATTCTTCGTTGCTACGATGGCATCATTATTGACGGATATGCTATCAATTCCTACGCGAACCAAGAATTCCGCAAAATCGGGTAGATTAGATGGCCCTTCACCACAGATTGATACAGTACAACCGTTAGCATGTGCAACTTTTATCAAATGGGCGATTATTCGTTTTACTGCTGGGTCGCGTTCATCGAAGTAGCCCATCGCACCTAACCTCTCGGAATCACGATCAATCATTAAGATTCCTTGTGTCATATCATTGGAGCCGATAGAGAAACCATCACAGTATTTACAGAATTCATCGGCTAAAATCGCAATTGAAGGTGTTTCAGCCATAAACCAAAGTTTGAAGTCTTTGGAGCGTTCTAGACCTTCTTCTCGCATAATTTCGATGCATTTCTTCACTTCCCAGACAGTGCGAACCATAGGCAGCATAACGTAAACGTTCTTTAAGCCCCATTCGCTTCGACATTTCTTTATAGCTTGACACTCTAACTTGAAAGCTTGAATGTACCATTTACTTATGTAACGACTGCAACCTCTCCAACCCAACATTGGATTTTGTTCGACGATTTCGTATTTATCGCCCCCCTTTAATTCTCGATATTCGTTGGTCTTGAAATCGCTAAACCTTACGACGACTGGTCGTGGTTGAATTGCACGAGCTACGGTAGCAACGCCTTCTGCGAGCTTATCGACAAAGCGTTGGCTTTCACCTGTCTCTACAAAATACATGGGATGTTCGCCAATGTAACTGGCAAGAATGAATTCCGTACGCATTAAACCTATACCCTCGAAGGGTAAGTCTAAGTAATCATTTACTTTGTCTGGAACGCCTAGATTCATGTAGATTTTCGTCGCCGTTACAGGTGCGGTGCCCATCATTACAACTTCAGCTTTACCAGCAGCTTGTTGCTGTTGAGTTGGTTTCGTTGCTTCTGCTAGTATGCCCTCATAAACAATTCCATTTCGTGAATCAACCGTGTACTGTTTTCCAGTCTCCATGACTTTGGTTGCAATCTCTGTTCCTACTATACATGGAATTGCGAGTTCACGGCTGACAATAGCAGCATGAGAAGTTACACCG
>DATGZD010000005.1:0-2863 GCA_035297385.1 Candidatus Sulfotelmatobacter sp.
ATGAACAAAATGGCTGACGGTGTTGGACGATCTGTTAATAGAATGAATCGTGAAGCTTCCAAGATTAGCCATGTCGGTGCATTGATAGGTGGATTGAAAAGGGAATTGCTAGGAGTAGCAACCATGTATTTTGGTCTAGAAGGTTTGAAAGATGCTACCAAGGCTGCCATGGAATATGAAGCACAGATGGGCAACTTGACACATACTCTCCAAGATCAAACTCAATCATTCCTCGATTGGGGTAATACAACAGGTCGTACTTTTGGTTACGGTGAAGCGGACGTAGTTAAATACGGAACACAGTTTGCGAACCTCGTTTCTACATTCTCACATGGGCAAGGCGAAATCAAAGACAAGACTGAAAAGCTATTGGAAACTTCAGCCATCATCGCCAACGGTACCGGGCGAAGCATCGATGACGTAATGGAACGTATGAGATCGGGACTTTTAGGTAACGTCCAAGCTATCAATGACTTGGGTATCTATGCCAATAACTCGATGATTCAAACGTCCAAAGCATTCCACGATATCGCACACGGCAGACATTGGGCAGATTTGAAATTCCAAGAGCAACAACAGATCATCTATATGTCCTTGATGGAACAGGCAGCTACAAAATACGGAACTACAATTCAGCAAAACACTCACTTAAAAGTCAATCAGTTTATAGGTATTCTGAAAGATTTGCGAGTGGCATTGGGTAACGTAATTTTGCCGATACTCAATCGAGTTCTTCCAGTTCTTAATGCTATGGCTTTTGCTTTATTGAAAGTAATGAACATCGCTGCTCAGTTTTCTAAGGCATTATTTGGTAAAGCTGTTTGGGGCGATACTGCAAAGACGAAAAACCAATCGGCAGCCATTAACGACCAAAGCGGTGCTGTAAAAAATCTTACAGATTCTGTTAAGAAATTACACAAAGCCAAAAAGGAAAGCCAAGGTAGTTTAGCTGGATTTGACCAAGTAAACACTCTCAACAATTCCAACGGTGCTGATGCTACAGCCGATAAGCCTGATAACACGGGATTAGAACTTCCAGCTCCAGATCATTCGTTATTTGACGAAGCGATGCAAGGTGTAGACAACACTATCATACAAGTGTCGCAAAGCGTTAAAGACTTTGTTGACAAAGTAAAAGCATGGTTGTCACCACTTACTCCATATTGGGATAGGTTAGTCCAATCTGTAAAAGACGTTGGACAAGCACTTCAAGACCTTTGGGATTCACCAGGATTTCAAAGTTTGCTCAAATGGGCCGGCGATAGTGCTAAATGGGCAGTTATGAAAGCGATGGATTTGCTCACAGATGGTTTCAAAATCATAAAAGATACCATTAAAATTCTCACGGATTATCTGAACGGTGATTCGAAGAAAGCTTGGGATGACACAAAGAAATTGTTCAGTGACGTTGGTGATTTGCTTAAAGACGGTGGAGTCCTATCAGTAGGAATAGCAGGAATAGGTGCAGGACTTTTAGCTATGAGTATTGGCGAAAGGGTCGTAGAGGTATTGAAGTTTGCGGCAGCCATTAGAGAATGGACAGCAGGTTACACATTACTTGAAGCTGCACAACTTGCATTGAACATCGCCATGGATGCTAACCCTGTTGGGGCGGTTGCTTTAGCTATCGCTGGTTTAGTCGCAGCAGGTGTTCTTCTTTATCAGAACTGGGACACAGTCACGAAATGGGCAAGTACGCTTTGGGATAAGATTACAAGCAATAAAGATGCAATTATAGCCATGACCGGTCCGATTGGATTATTGGTCGAAGCTGGTAAGAAGCTTTATGACAATTGGGGTGACATCACCAAAAAAGCGGGCGAACTTTGGACAAGCGTGACAGATGCGTTTAAAGGTGTCGACATTAAAGGATGGTTCAAAACAAATGTCACCGATGACATCGTGAAAGCTTTTGACGGTGCAAATCAATTGGGATCTGATATTTATAAAGGTTTGACAAAAGGTTTTGGAAGTATTCAAACATGGTTTGAAGAGAATGTATCCAAGAAGATCAACAGTGCTTTCACATATACGTTGAATCTAGGGGGACACATTTGGGACGGTTTGAAAACTGGATTTGTCGATGTTTCAAAGTGGTTTGGAGATAACGTATCTACTAAAATCAACAGTGCTTTCGGCTATACCTTAAATTTAGGTACTCACATTTGGGAAGGTCTAAAGAAAGGGTATACAGGAGTGCAAACCTGGTTCACAACGAATGTTGCTAATCCTATTAAAGAAGCATTTAAAAACATCACTTCAGGTCTTGGTGGTGCTTTGTCAAACGGATTCCTAACAATCTATAAAAAGTTCGCGGGATTCTATAACAGTGCCGTTGATACCATTGATACCTTTTGGAAAAATGTAACAGGTCATAAAACATCTATCCACCATATGCCTGCTACAATTGCCCTCGCAAATGGAGGGGTGACGAATGGGCCGGTTCACGCTTTAATAGGTGACAACCCAGGAGGTCGTGAGATAGTTTCTCCATTAAATAAGATGCAAGATTACATGGCATCTACCGTTACGAATGCGATCCTTACTGCAAACGCAATGAGTGGGGGACAATCTTCAAATGGTAACCGTCTAAACCAAGACATCAATATCAACATCGATGGTCGTACTTTTGCACGGATCGTTAAACCGTACATTGACCAAGAAAATAAACGTGTAGGAACAAACGTAAGATTAACATCAATCTAGGAGGGGTAGACAATGGCACTAATCACAATTGGAGGACAGGCTGTGGCTACTCCTTCAGAATTTTCTGTAACAATTAACGACATTTCAAAAGCCGACAGAAACGCACTCGGTAATCTTACCATTGAGCGTATCGCCACCAAGAGGACAATTGTTTTAG
>DATGZD010000006.1:0-22571 GCA_035297385.1 Candidatus Sulfotelmatobacter sp.
AGAAATTCGTTGATCTGGACGAGCTTCACCTGAATGTTGATGTTGGAAAGAATCCAAAATCTAAACAATCAATTAAGTACATTTATGATCTAACTGATTTTACTCACTTTAGTCAATGACTCCTGCATATTATGAATAATAAAGATTAATTCAGTTTATGAAGAGCTTGGCCATTCTACTAATCCTTACTGAAGCTTTAAGATTCACTGTGAAAAGAAGTGTTAGGATAGGTTCATTACAACATGTCTGCTTTTGGTATATCTTCCTTGTATCACAGAGTTTATGAATTTGTTTTTCACCTGCTCTAGATGGTTACTCTGTTTTTAGAGAGGTGATAAATTGTTTAAGAATTTAGAGAAAAATATTGGAGGTTTTGTTAAATCAGAAGAAATAATGCAGTGATCTTAAAGGTACAAATTTTCCAACGAACCTACAGAACATAATTACTACACTTAGAAACAATAATGCACCGCCACAAGTAGTGTCAGCCGCAAATAAATTGCCTAACAAAACATATAATTCACCACAAGATTTTGCCAACGAGATTAAAGACATGTTAGGCAAGCTATAACAGTGCCCATAGCCCTTTACGACTTTCTCTTCAAATCTGTTGTCTTAAATTGTAGACTCTTTGCTAATGCAGATAGTAACACAGATGTTATCCTTAAGACTAAAGAGGATAAGTGGGCATAAAATCAGGAGCGGACTCTACATCAGCTGAATCATATTCTTCTGTCGGTTCTTTACTGTAGGCTTTTCGCAAGAGCACTGGCGCCAGTATTGTTGTTATCATAATCATTCCTAAAATTGTAGCATACGTACTTTGGGTAATTGCTCCAGCAGAAATTGCTACTCCCGCTACAATAAGACCTACTTCACCACGCGAAATCATTCCATATCCTACTTTGATTCCTTTAGAGCGATCTTTCAAAAAGAAGATAGCAGGTAATCCACAACCGATCATTTTGCTCATAATAGCTATTGTAACTAGTATGATGAAGAATATGTAGAAAAACCAATCAGAAGTAATGAAGCTTCGGATATCAAATGCAGCGCCTGCCAAAGCAAAGAATACAGGAGAAAATATGATGCTTATTTTCTTAGTATAATCGCGAATGGTTTCAATCATTTTAGAACTGGCTATTGCCATTCCAGCAGCAAACGCCCCCACAATCGGCGATAAACCAAAATAGGCTGCTAATGCAGATGCGCCAAAACAGGAAGCTGTAGCTGCAGCATCTACTACCCCTTCTGAGCCTCCTGAGGTGAAATTGATTATTTTTGGAAGAATGAAAGCAGCAAAGATTGTTATTCCAAGCCATAGTGCTAAAGATGTTAAAATTACTACTACCACGTTTAAGGGAGTTATTATTGCTGATGTGGAAATAAATGAGACTATTACACCAAGGATAGCAAGTCCCAACACATCGTCAATTACCGCTGCACTAATCATCATTCTTGATTCTATTTTTCTTGTCTGGTTTAATTCTTGAAGCACAAGCGCCGTTATAGAAATGCTTGTAGCCACGAGTGCTGCCGCAATTACAAGGGAAGCTATCGTGCTAAATCCAAGGAGTATTGAAATTCCATAGCCCATTATGAAAGGAACAATAACTCCTACAGTTCCCACAATAAAACTAGCTGCACCTACTTTTCTAAAATCAGTAAAAGTCATCTCTAAGCCTGCTACAAATAGGATAAGTATACCACCTATTTCTCCAAATGCCCGAACAATCTCATTTAATTCAATTACTGGAGTGCCATTTACTACTATGAGTGCACCAAAGGCATAAGGTCCAAGAAGAATCCCAGCAGATAATTCGCCTAGAACAGAGGGGATTTTTCTCCATGAAAAAATTTCACCCAATACTTTGGCTGAGAAAACTAAAATGCAAATGGTTACCGTAGCCTTTAGTACTATGTCTAAAGCCATTTGATTTCATCCCCTCCTTTGAAGATAATAAAACTTGAGTAATCAAATTCCCTCATTAAAATCTTTTTTAACATGAACTCATAATAGCTTTCATAAATTGTTGAGATACGGCCAGAAAATAAAATGGTAAATACATATTGTAGCTAAAGAGGAAAGAAGGCAAAAATCTTAATGAAGCTCACAATAGTTTGTTGTCAAATTGTAACATCCGTAACAGTTTAATGTTTGTAAGGGCTAGTTTTTATTTGTATTATAAACAAATATAGAATAGCTCTCATTTTTGCGGAATATTCTTAGTTATTGCTTTGATTTCTCCAATAATATTGTTAATTTAAGAAATATCTGCTTATCAATAAGACTTAGCAAATATAGATCCAAATCTCGCCGATCAACTCAAACAACATATTTCTTTAACGATCTAATACAAAAACAATTTTCGTCATTAACAATCTTAGTCATAATTGAAATAGTTGCTATAATCTTGTGAGCTATTGCTGTATATTTTGCTCTTAGAACATCCTAAAATGTTATTTGATTTTTGCTTAGTTCGCTCTAAGTGCAACCTACATTAGATACGAAAATCTTAGCATTAGATAGTTCTTACTTCCGCTCTTAATGAGGTCTATTGGAATAATAAATATTTCAAAAGAAGTGTTTGGCTAGTCGCAGGCTACTAACCTGCCGCGGCTCTAAAAACATGTGGGGGACGCTTTCCGCGGTTTGATTAGTTCCTGACTGCCAATTCTGCTTCCAGACCGATTTTCACCCAGACTTCAGACACGCAATAAACGTGTATTTCTGTATTTGCTTATAATTGTATGTTGTAGTGTTATGACTACAACAAATGCTTAATACGCTTCCTTGATTGGTTGCTCCAAAATCATAAGAGGAAATTGTAAATGTCTAAAGCTCTTATTTGTATAAATACAATAACTTCTTCACCTTCTATTATTGACGACTTAAAGAACATAGTAGGAGTTAGCGAAGTTCATTCCTCAAAAGGAATGTATGATATAGTTGCACTAGTAAAAGCAGATTCAATGAATGAATTAAGAGAAATAGTCTTGCCGGATATTCGAAGATTAGATAATGTAAAATCAACTTTAACCTTGACCATCCTTGAGAGCTAACCATCATTATTGCATCACCTATTTAGATCAAAGTTTTGATATCTTATTCTGAATTAGACTATCACAAATTATGCAGAGCAAAAGGTTGAGCAAAATCTAATAGAGAATAGTAAGTTTTCTGCAATTACATGTGGAACATAAAGACTTATAGAAGTCTATTATTTCAGATGTTTGTGAGAGAATGGAAAAAGTTTGGGATGAACTGAAAAAAATTGAAGCTCAAGCAGAAACCATTCACAAAGAGGCTGAGAATAACGCTAACAAAATATTGGCTCTTGCACATCAAGACGGCGAAAAACTGATTGCAGATAGTAGGATATATGCTGAAGAAGAAGCTAAGCAAGTTTATGATCAGATAGTTCAAGAGGCTAATCATAACCGTGATCAACAATTAAGCGAAAATAGAAAAGCTATTGATAATTTGCAGGTAAAAGCTAAAAAACGTATTGAACGAGCATCTTTAGCAATTAAAACTGCGGTGCTCGGAGAAATTAAGTATTGACTGAATCAACAAGATATGCAAGTGTTCTAGCAAAAATTGGCGTTGAAAGAAGCAGATTACTTAGTGAAGCCAAACTGAAATCATTAACTGAAAGTAAGAATTTGAATGACATTGTTACTCAACTCCGTGGAACAAGTTACGCAGAGAAACTAACAAAATTACCTTCATCGCTCACAAGCAATAAACTTGAAAGAGTTTTTCAAGAAAATCTAATCGAAATATACATAAAAATCATAAGATGCAGCCCAAGAAGAGTACAGAGTTTTCTTTCATTATACATTCTAAGATATGAGATTGAAAATATCAAAACTCTCATAAAAGCAACTTATGCTAAACTTGATACGACTCAAAAATTAGCTCGAATATATTTTTCAGTTGAAGATTTTCTTAAGCGAAGAAGTGTCATTGAGGAAACTGCTAAAGCACCAAATCTAAAACAAACGATAGATAGTCTGAAGAATACGGAGTATGAATTATCATTAAGCTTAGGGTTTAAGAGTTTTGAAGAAGGGGGATCTACAACATGCTTTGATGTTCTTTTGGATAAAATGTTCTATGAAAAACTCTATAGTGGTTATCAAGACCTCCCAAAAAGAGACAAACCACACGCATATTTTTTTGTAAGCATGGAAAACGATAGTTTTACGCTCTTAACTCTTTTAAGAGGGAAAAACTTAAACTACGATTCTAATTGGCTCCAACTGGCAGTACCAATGGACAATTTCAGTATTTCAAAACAAATGGTTGAGAATTTAGCATCAGCACCAAATTTTGAATCAGCCTTAAATCTTGCTCGTAAAGGAGAGTATGCTCAATTCCTTACGAAGGCGCCAACTCCAGAAGATACAATTGCTACTGGTGAAAGAAATTTTAGAAAAGCAATCTTTGAATATGCTAAGCATAGTATAGTTTCCGAGATTTTTAATGTTGGTATGATACTGGTTTTTATGATTCAGAAAGCTGCGGAAGTGTATAACCTTACAGCAATAAGCATAGGTGTGGAAGCAGGTTTAAAACCTGAAGAAATACGGAATCAACTGTTACTGTAATATTAGGATTGTTCCGTTTCCTGAAAAACAATTTTTGTATAGAGAAACTTTTGCTTAAATGGAGCAAATTCTGTACCCGTACCTTGATAAAACTTGCTGAACCATTCATAAAAGAACAATCTCAATGAATGAATAAAAACAATTAATCCCTCAAGAGAAATTACGAATAGGTTTCCGCCTACAATGATTATTCCGCTTAGAATTAGGCCAACTGTAGAAGAAGCAACTAAACCAGCAACGACAAAAACTGTTAACATTAATGCCCAATGAGCCATTAACAACGCCAAAATTCGTGAATAGGATATAGTGTTGCTGAGCAATCGAGTTACTAAATCACCGCTTTCAAAAAGCCTTTCCACTACCGAGCCGCTCGTTCTTTGAGTTTGAAGAGAACGCCAAGGAAAACTGCTTATAGCCGATAAGATAGGTTTACCAACAACTAAAATGACAAAAGGTACAAGCGCAAACAATATCGGGCCATTAAACCAAGCAGCAAAATTTAGTTGGTATACAACAATAAGATAAACCGATCCTAAATAGAAAGTAATTTTTGGTATAGACGTAAACACAACATCTAGCAGGTCACGTTTAAGAGCAAAATTAACCATTTCCAAAACTAAGCCGCTTGTGATTTGAATAATGCCAATGATGAGACTAAAGATTAAAAAAGTCAATACGTTCGAAAATGGGTCAAACCACAAAGGCGCAAAGATTCGAACGCCAAAAAACTCGCCAAACAGTAACCCAGCAAAAATGGCTCCTAAGCCACAAGCAGCCAAAATATAGCACAGATTCTTCATCGCTTGATTTTTCTTAATCAATTTTCCAAGAGTTAAACCACCACCAAGTAAAAGGGAACCATGTCCAACATCCGCAAACATTAACCCAAAAATAAGAGGAAATGTTACTGCTATTATGGAAGTTGGGTCAATCTCATCATAATGCGGTGATCCATATAGCTTGGTTATTTCTTCAAATGGTCTAATGAATCTATTATGACGAAGTAGTGTTGGTGGATCTTCAGTTGGCATAACCTCATTGTTAATTACTAGAACTTTTTCACTCAGAATCGACTGAGTATATTCAGTGAATTCCTGCAATTTCTTTGTAGGCACAAATCCTTTGATAGTTGCGAATCTTTCAGACTGAAATATTTTTCTTTCCGCTCTCAATAATGCCAGAATATTTTCAACAGTTTCTTTCAATGAAGCAAGTTTATCTTTGTTTTCTTTACCTAATTTTTCTAGAGCCTTTAGCGTCTCTTTTTCTGCCTTTCTGTCCTTTGTTAATTGATGATTTACATCTTTAAGTGCTAAAGTAATATTATGCGGCAATTCAGGGGGAATATGAAAGATCTCACCTTGAACGGTTTTGAGAATCTTCTCAACATCATTCTGAATCTTGCTTGGCATAGCCAAACAGACAAAATCAAATTTCGCACGCAAATAGCAGCGATGCAAAATAATGGGTGATTTTGATAAGGCTCTACTAAGAAGAGACATATTCTTGTGAGGTACGCTAGCGATGGCAACATGAATGAGTTTTAACTCTTCCATCGCTGCAAGGTCTGCTCCCATATTATTCATTATTGTTAACATATTCTTGATATGATTCAGGTTTGCAGTCTTCTCTTGAAGAGTAGTTAAACGAGAAGTTAGCGTATCAGTTTCTTTCTTTAAGTTCAATATTTCTTGTCTTGTTGTCTCTGAGAGATTTCGCCAATTTTCAACCGTAACTTGGATTTTTCTTGTTTGGGTCTCTCTAAAAATACCGAGTAAATCTGATTTTTTGAAAGTAAGTTGTCTTATTAAATCACTAACGTTTGTCAGAGATTCCTCAACATTTTGAGTATTTTGTACATACTCCTCATTACTAATTTTCTCTGTTGATTCTTCGATATGAAATTCTCCAAAACTGTTCAGAGCCTCCAGTGCTTTTTCAGTATCTTTCTTTACACAAATTACTGATACAGAAGTCATCCTTACTGGTCGAAACATAATCCTAACAAAATGTTGATTAACCAAAGAATTAAACTTTCATTAGGAGAAAAAATTTGCTAGGGTTTATTATTGGTGATGATGACATGGTAACTGGCTTTAGACTTGTTGGCGTTGAAGGCAAAGAAGTCAATTCAGTGGATGAAGCGGCACAGACTCTTGCAGACGCGCTTAAGCGTAATGATTTGGCAGTCATAATAATAAGCCGAACATACTCTACTCAACTAAAACTATCCCAAGAAATTAATAGAGTACGTCGTGAACAAAGAACGCCTTTAATCGTTGAGATATCTGGAAGCAGAGGAGAAACAGGTGAAATTAACTTGTCTGATACTTTAAACAGAATTTTGGGATTCAAGCTATAAGGGATTTTTGAATGACTGAATTAAGCATTAAGAAGGGGCTTTCAGCAATTGCAGACGAGGTTCTAGCTGATATACAGAAAGACGTAGAAACACAAATGGCAACATCTAAAGAGGAAGCAAAGAAAATACTTAAAACAGCGAGAGAAGAATCAGACAAGAATTATCAGTCTATAATCAATCAGGCAAAAATGAATGCTGAAGCCGAAAAAAGAAGAATCATTTCCTTAACAGAAGTGGAAACACGGAGTCAGTTGCTGGAAACTAAACAATTATTAGTTAACCAGGCTTTTAATGAAGCCCTCAACAAGCTTAACGAGTTTGTAAAAACAGATGATTATCATCAATACCTCTTTGACTTAATAGAAAAAGCTACTAAACGAATTCGCTCCAAGAAACTAATAATTCATGTTAATGCTAACGATAAATCTTGGTTAACTCAGAATTTAGATGCGTTATGTAGAAGACTACGACTTGAACTGCAATTATCTAACCAAATAGAAAATTGTATTGGAGGCTGCAAGATTGAAACTATAGATGGAAGAGTAATTTATGATGAAACATTTGATAATCGACTAGAAGAATTGAAGCCTGAGTTACGTGTTGAGGTGGCCAAGATATTATTTGGAGAGGAGAAATAGAGATGGCAACTGAGGGTAAAGTAACTCGCGTTGCCGGACCGGTTGTGGAAGCTGAAGGTATGGCACAAGCTGTTATGCATGAGCTGGTCGAAGTAGGTGACGAAGGCTTGATAGGTGAGATTATTCGTTTAGAAGGCGAACGTGCAACCATTCAAGTTTATCAAAGTACCTCTGGACTCAAACTTAAAGAGAAGGTATTGGGGACAGGAAACCCACTTTCTGTAGAATTAGGTCCAGGTTTAGTTGGCAATGTCTTTGATGGAATTCAAAGACCGCTAGAACTATTGAAGGCAATCACGGGTCCATTTATTAAACATACACGAGAAGTTTTGCCTCTATCAAGAGATAAAAAATGGTGTTTCAAACCCACAGCCAAAATTGGTGCCCATCTCACAAGCGGCGATGTTATTGGTAGCGTTGCTGAAAGCAAACTAATTGAACATTCTATATTAGTGCCTCCTGGTCAGCAAGGAAAACTAATCAGAATTGAACCTCAAGGCAATTATCAGATTACAGAAACATTAGCTACTATTGAAGGAAATGGAAAGAAAACAAAACTTCAAATGTTACAAAAATGGCCAGTAAGAAAGCCACGCCCATACGGCCGTAGATTGCCTGCTACTACACCATTAATTACTGGGCAACGAGTACTTGATAGTTTCTTTCCAATCGCGAAGGGCGGTAGCGCTTGCATTCCTGGCGGTTTTGGTACCGGAAAAACTATTGCTCAACAGCAACTTGCCAAATGGTCTGATGCAGATTTAATAATTTATGTTGGATGTGGGGAACGAGGAAATGAAATGGTTGACGTATTGGCAAGCTTTCCAAAATTAATTGATATTACAAGTGGACAACCACTCATGGAACGAACCATACTTATTGCCAACACAAGCAATATGCCAGTTTCTGCTCGTGAAGCCAGCATCTATACAGGTATGGCAATGGCTGAGTATTTTCGAGATATGGGGCATGCCGTAGCATTGATGGCTGATTCTACGAGTAGATGGGCAGAAGCTTTGCGTGAAGTTTCAGGACGACTTGAAGAGATGCCTGCTGAAGAAGGTTTTCCAAGCTACTTACCTTCACGGTTAGCAGAATTCTATGAACGTACAGGCGTTATGGAGACTTTGGGCACAGAAAAACGCGTGGGTTCAATTTGTGCAATTGGTGCAGTTTCACCTCCTGGTGGAGATTTCTCTGAACCTGTCACCGAGCATACCAAACGTTTTACGAGAGTTTTTTGGGCTTTAGATTCGGAGTTGGCAGATGCACGGCATTATCCTGCGGTTAATTGGATACAAAGTTACAGTGGTTATATTAGCGAATTGACAGGTTGGTGGCAAAAAGAAGTAAACAAAGACTGGAACAGCTACAGAGAAGAAGCTATGAAAATCTTACAGACTGAGGATGATCTGAAAAATATTGTAAAACTTGTCGGTCCTGAAGCTTTACCTGATAAACAGCGCTTAATTCTTGAAACAGCAAGAATAATCCGTATAGCTTTCCTGCAACAGAACGCCTTGGATCCTGTAGACACTTATTGTCCACCCCAGAAACAGTTCCATATGTTGAAAATAATTGTTGATTTTCATAAACAATCTGAACGAATTATCAGCAAGGGTGTACCATTATTCAAAGTAACTCAATTACCTATTGTTAAGGAAATAATGCGTATGAAGAACGCTTTGCCAAACGACAAAATCAATCTTCTTGAAGATCTGGAACGGCGAATGAATCAGCATTTTGAAAAATTAGAGTCAAGCTTGAGGTAAACGTATGACTGATTTGGGATTAGAATACAAAGGTGTAGCTTCAATCTCTGGACCAATAATTATAGTAGAGAATGTTCGAAATGTTGGTTACGATGAGTTAGTCGCCGTGAAAACGCAAACTGGGGAAACCCGTTTAGGTAAAGTTGTTGAAGTAACCAAAAAGGCAGTAACCGTTCAAGTTTTTGAAGGTACAACTGGTTTATCACCTTCAGAAACACGTACACGTTTTCTCGGTAAACCCTTGGAAGCTCCTGTCTCAGTGGAGATGCTTGGACGTATAATGAATAGCTTCGGTGAACCAATTGATGGTCACCCAAGATTCTTTGCAGAGGAGAAGCGGAACGTAAATGGTAATCCTATGAATCCTTCTGCACGCGAATATCCACGAGATTTCATTCAGACTGGTATTTCATCAATTGATTGTTTATGTAGCCTTGTGAGGGGACAGAAACTTCCAATTTTTAGTGGTCCAGGTTTATCACATAATGATCTTGCTGCCCAAATTGTTAAACAAGCACAAATTCGCAGCGGTGAGGAATTCTACATAGTCTTCATAGGTATGGGTTTAGAACATGATGATGCAGCTTTCTTTCGAAAGAGTTTCGAGGAAACTGGTGCTATAAAGAATGTTGCCATGTTCTTAAATTTAGCCGAGGATCCACCTGTGGAACGGATTATTACACCAAGAACTGGGTTAACTTTGGCAGAATATTTGGCTTTTGACCAAGAATCACATGTGCTTGTGATTTTGACTGATATAACTAATTATTGTGAAGCTTTGCGTGAAGTTAGCTCTTCTATGGAGGAAGTTCCAAGCAGAAAAGGCTATCCAGGTTATATGTACAGTGATCTTGCAAGCTTGTATGAACGAGCGGGCAGATTAGAAGGAAAAAAAGGTTCTATTACTCAGATGCCTATCCTAACAATGCCTAATGACGATATCACTCATCCAATTCCCGACTTAACAGGCTATATTACCGAGGGCCAGATTGTTCTATCAAGAGCATTAGAGAAACAAGGGATTTATCCTCCCATAAATGTCTCCACTAGTCTGTCACGACTGATGAAAGATGGCATAGGTAAAGGGCGAACACGTGAAGATCATGCTGATGTGGCCAGTCAATTATACTCGGCATATGCTCAATACAATGCGGTGAGAGCTTTAGTGACAATTATTGGTGAGGAAGGACTATCTAACAGAGATAAAGATTACTTACATTTTGGAGAACGTTTTGAACGAACACTTATTAATCAAGGAAAGAATGAAAACAGAACAATCGAACAAACCCTAAACATCGCTTGGCAGAATCTCTCGTTATTGCCTGATGAAGAACTCACCAACATACATCCTGAATTAATCCAAAAGTATCTGCCAAAGGTAGTCAAAGAAGTCAGGTGAATCAAGATTTCTGTAGAAAACATTAGTCCAACAAGAGTCAATCTGATTCAAACAAAGAAAACGCTTTCTTTAGCTGAATCTGGACGAGATATTCTAGAACGAAAACGTGACATACTATTGCGGGAGCTTCGAACTAGCCTTTATGATGCAGAAAGAGCTAGAAAGGAATTGTCAGGTATAATCACAGAAGCCTATAAGAGTCTAAGGCAAGCCAGTTTAGCCAACGGATCAGAGAATGTGTCAAATGTGGCTTTAGGATCAAGTTTTGAAGCTAATTTCCTTGTAGATTTTCGAAGTATAATGGGCGTGACTGTGCCAATTGTTGAATTGCAGAGTGAGTCTGATGCGAAGCCAGATTATGGATTTGCTGACACTAGTGCAGAACTTGATAAGGCATTTAGACAATTCCATCGTTTACTAGAGCTAATCGCAGAGTTAGCACAAGCTGAAGGAACTACATTTCAAATCGCTAATGATGTAAGAAAAACTCAGCGGCGTGTTACTGCATTAAAAGAAGTTCTAATTCCGAGATACAGCAATACTGTGAAACATATCGAATCAGTTTTAGAAGAAAAAGATCGAGAAGATTTTGTACGTACTAAACGTACCAAACATATGATTAAGGAGCACGGTTAAATTGAGTGAAGGATTTGAGCGTATAAAGAAGATTTTGATTCCTACAGATGGCTCAGATTATAGTATTCGTGCCGCTGAATATGGATTAAGTATTGCCAAAATGCTTAGTGCTGAAATCGTAGTGGTTTATGTTATTGATACTATTGTTCTTAGTCAGATAAATAAAGAAACTCAAAGGGAGACTGTTGAACAGGAGCTTAAAGAAGATGGAGAACGCTATATCAACTATATTATTAGCTTAGCAAAAAACATGGGTGTAAGAAATACTTCATTATTTGCAAAAGGAAGACCATTTGAACAGATAGTGCATTTGGCAAAAGATTTGCAGACTGACCTAATCGTAATGGGCACTTATGGGCGAAGAGGTACAGAGAGAATTCTCATAGGCAGCGTAGTGGAACGAGTAATAGAATACTCGAGTTGTCCAGTACTAGTTGTAAAATAAGATAGGGTATGCGAAGAGTTAATGTCAAAAAAAGAGAAATTGGAAGATGATTACAAGAAGTACAATAATGAGATCGAATCTTTAGTAGAAGAGGAGATAACAAGAATTCGAGAAAGAATTAACTCAATTAAGATGCAAGCAGAAAAAGTAGGCGAGAAAGCCGAAATATCATTAGAAAAATCTAATGTCAAAGAAGCAGAGAAAAAAGGTTAATACCCAAGTTCTCATTGTGTTTGATGGAGTTGAAACTTTGAAAGCACGTACATTATTTTTCATTCTGCTTCCCCTTCTGATTCTTCCGCTAATTAGCGTAGCCATTGCCTTCACTATAATTCCAGTTCAAGCACAAACTACGACCTCTGGATCAAATGATAAATTAGCTATAGCATTCTCCGCTGCGTTAGCTGTCGGGTTATCTGCATTTGGAGCTGGAATAGCAATATCGGGTGTCGGCAGCGCCGCAGTCAGTGCCTTAGCTGAGAAACCTGAAACATTCTTCAGGAGTTTCTTAGTTGTAGCTTTAGCTGAAGCATTAGCAATCTATGGTCTAATCATGGGTATATTGCTGTGGCTAAAGCTTTAAAATAAATTATGAAACAAATTTCAAAAATTTCGACTTTGCCTGTAACTTTTTCGCAAAATTTAGTTAAAGCCGTTTACAGGTGATCTTAACTATTTCGCTAAAACATGAAGTATAACAAATCATATATATGCTCTCTTCCATGTAAATTACCTGATTCGAAGACGATTTTCCGATGATGCAGGATACTCGAACATTGCGAACTCAGATAAGAGAAGAATTTACTGAAAAACTGGTATCATGCTTTTTGGAAATTTTTGTTATGGCAGGTTTTAGAGATGCTACTTTTAGTGGTTACGATGCATTGAAACTGGTAGATGAACGTTTTGGGATTCTGCTTAGTCCTGGACGAATATACTACACTGTACGTTCAATGGAAAAGAAAAAATTGTTGGAAAGTTCATACAAAAGAGGAAAGAAAGTCTACCGAGTTACAAAGGTAGGAAAATTGACCCTAGAAGTCGTCCTATCGGATGAAATGCGATCATTTATGGTAAACATAACAAAACCATAAACAAAAGCGGCTAAATTAAAATATCTTGTTACTGTTATGCAACAATCACATATACTTATTTCTTAGCCGAATTTGTCAATTAAGGACGATTTATGTCAGATATGATTACTGTTAGGAATCTAGTAGAAATCTATGCAGATGGTACAAAAGCAGTTGATAATATTTCTTTTACAGTTCAAGATGGAGAATTCTTTGGATTCTTGGGGCCAAACGGTGCTGGTAAGAGCACAACAATCAAAATCTTAACTACATTGCTTAAGAAAACATCAGGTACCGCAAAAATTGCAGACTTTGATTTAGATAGAGATGCCACTGGAATTAGGAAAATTATTGGTGTTCAAAGTCAGGAGACAACAGTTGATGGTGATTTAACGGGTAGAGAGAATCTGATGCTTCAGGGACATTTTCAACAGATGTTTGGAGAAAAACTGAAGACTCGAGTTAATGAATTGCTACGTCTTGTTGAGTTAGAATCAGCGGCAGATAAGCGTGCAAGAAACTATTCAGGTGGAATGAAAAAAAGGCTTGATTTAGCTACAGCCTTAATTCACGAACCAAAATTATTGTTTCTAGATGAACCAACGACAGGGTTAGATCCGCAATCACGGGCGAGTATATGGACTTATCTTCAAAGATTAAACAAAGAGGAAGGCAAGACCATCTTTCTTACAACACAATATCTTGAAGAAGCGGATAAACTCTGTAAGCGTCTTGCCATAATTGATTTTGGAAAAATAGTAGCTGAGGGTACCCCAATTGATCTCAAACGTGAAATTGGAGCAGATTCAATCAGAATAGCTCTTGAGAATTGTGAACGTGATAAAGCACATGCGAAAGAACTTATTCAAAGCATGACAGGAGTTACAGATGTGCTTGAATCCTCTACAGAATGTCTCGATGTGTACACTAAAAATGGGGGAGGCTTAATAGCCGATATCGTTAGGGCATTAGATAGTTGTGATATTCTTCTTACATCCGTGACTTTTTCTTCTCCCTCATTGGATGATGTTTTCTTAAAACATACGGGCAGACGAATTCGAACTGAAGAGCTTGTGAAAGCTCCAAGCGCAATGTTTGGTGGGCGACGCTGAGAACATGACTTTGTTATCAGATACAAGATATATTTTTGTTAGATTCTTACTGAAACTTATTCGAAACCCAATTCTACTTTTCTTCTCATTGTTCCAACCTATTATTTTCCTAGTTTTGTTCACTCAACTTCTAACAAATCTTTCAAAATTTCCCGGCATTTTGCCATCAGGGGTAAGTTACTTGGAGTTTGCAACTGCAGGAATCTTGCTGCAAAATGCATTTGGCAGTGCTTTGCAATCTGGAAACTCTATAGTTTTCGATATTGATTCTGGTTTTCTGCAGAAAATGTTGGTTACGCAAGTTAGGCGACCTGCAATTCTATTAGGTAGACTGGCGAGCGATGCTTTTAGAGTGGTTGTGCAGTCAGCTATTATTTTGGCATTAGCTTATGTTCAGGGTGCTTATGTAACAACGGGCATTGTTGGTATCTTGTTGATTTTTTTTACAATCGCGTTTTTTGGTTTGGCATGGTCGGGTATATCATTAGCTATAGGTATGAAGACTAGAAGTTCAGAAACGGTCTTTGCAATAGGCGGGTTCATAACCTTTCCGTTGCTTTTTTTAAGTCCAGCTTTATTCCCAATTTCTTTTTTGCCTGATTGGGTACAAACTGTATCAATGTTTAATCCGGTAAGTTATGCGATTAATGCCATACGCGCTCTTATGATAACAGGGTTTGATTGGGTGACTATTATACCAGCTTGGGGTGTAATCGGTCTGGTTGCTATAGTCACGCTTGGAGCTACGTTATATCAATTCAGAAAAGTGGTTAGCTAGTAACTTTAAGCAAATGCAAATATGTTTAAAAAGCTCATTATCCTGAAAGAAACATGAATTTAATATCGGTTTTAAGAGTTGGTGCTTTAATGAAGAATTCTGAAATTGCTAGAATTTTGAGGAATATTGCGGTTCTTCTGGACATGGATGAAGTACCATTTAAGCCAAGAGCGTATGAGAAAGCGGCGTTATCCATTGAATCACTTGAAGAAGATGTTGAGAAAATCTACAAGGAAGGTGGCATAAAAGCTCTAAAGCAAATTCCAGGTGTGGGTGAAAGTATTGCCGAAAAGATTGAGGAATTAATCAAAACAGGCAGAGCTGCGTATTATGAAGAGTTGCACAAGAAAGTTCCTGTTGACTTGGAAAGTCTTGCAGGAATTGAGGGTTTAGGACCAAGAACAATTAAGACTCTGTATCAGGAACTCGACATTAGAAATATTGATGATTTAGAGAAGGCTGCTTTGGAGCATAGAATTTCTAAATTGCCACATTTCAAGGAGAAGACTGAAGAGAACATTTTGAAAGGAATAGAGTTTGCACGGAAGGGTGGTGGGCGATTTATTCTTGGTTTCACTTTACCATTAATACGTGGAATTGAGGATCAGTTAAAATCTTGCCCAAGCGTTAAGAAAGTAGTGCCTGCTGGGTCAGTTAGACGTATGAAAGAAACAATCGGGGATGTTGATTTTCTTGTTCTTTCAGATGATCCACAGGCAGTTACTGAATACTTTGTTTCTATGGCACAGGTTATGCGTGTTGTAGAGAAAGGACCTACGAAGTCAGCTGTAAAGCTAAATACGGGTATGAATGCGGATGTTAGAATTTTGCCGGAAGAAAGTTACGGTGCAGCTATGCAATATTTTACGGGCAGCAAACCGCATAACATTGAGTTAAGAAGAATCGCTCAGAAGAAAGGTTGGAAATTGAGCGAATATGGGATATTCCAAGATGATAAGCTGATTGCTGGAAAAACTGAGGAAGAAGTCTATGAAAAGTTAGGATTGAAGTGGATTCCTCCTGAAATGAGAGAGAATACCGGAGAGATTGAAGCTGCAAAGAAAGACCAGTTACCGAAATTGATTGATTACACTGATTTGAAGGGTGATTTACAGGTTCATTCAAACTGGACTGATGGGCAGAATTCAATCTGTGAAATGGCAGAGCAAGCAAAGAAAATTGGCTTAGAGTATATTGTTATTTCAGACCATTCAAAGTATCTTGCAATGACAGGTGGTTTGGATGAAGAAGGATTAAGAAAACAGGCAAAAGAAATTGATCAGGCGAACAAGAAAGTCGATGGGATTACTGTGTTGCATGGTGTAGAGTTGAATATACTCAAGGATGGTACGTTGGATATTTCTAACGAGGCATTAAAGGAATTGGACGTAGTTGCTGCTGCAGTACATTCTCATTTTAACCTAAGCATTGAAGAAATGACAAAAAGAGTATTAAAAGCAATAGAAAATCCAAACGTGGATATTTTGTTACATCCAACAACAAGACAATTACAAAGAAGAGAACCGATCCAATTGAATATTGAGAAATTAATAGAAGCCACTAAGGAGACGGGTACAATCTTGGATATTGATTCTTATCCTGATAGGCTTGATTTGAAGGATGAACATATACGAAAAGCTGTTGAATGTGGTACTAAACTCGGTATAAGCTCGGACGCGCATAGCATTGTACATCTGCATTATCTAGAGCTGGGTATCGCCCAAGCAAGACGAGGCTGGGCAACTGCAAAAGATATCGTCAATACACGAAAGATGGAAGAATTCAAGAAACTGTTGAAGGATTAGGCATTACATATTCCTTCATAAGATCATACAAGAAGCGATAAGTACTCAGATAAAATAGGTGGCTTTGACATTTGCAATCAGAACATCCAAATCTTTTTACAGATTTGCCTTGCACAGCAATTTCATTGGCTATCTTACATTCCGCAACTTTGTTTGCGTTTTCGTAGAAGACTCTTATAATCTCAAATTCAGGCTTCTGCAATAAATAATCGATATGCCAGAATACTCGCTTTTCTTTCTTACGATGACGCTTAATACGCTTTTCAAGGCTAACCTGTGCCGATCCAACATAAGCGTATAATCCTTTAGTGAAAAAGAATTCGCCAATTTTGCCAACTCTTACGTACGTATTCTCTTTGAGTCGTATAACTAGAACGTAGATGCCTTTCACTATGTGCTTCACTGTAACTTACGGGTAGGTATGAGCATCCACATTAACTGGTTTGCTTAGTCTCTTAACTTTAACTTCCATAGATTCCGGATTTACATCCGTTCCTTTTAGAGTCTTTGAGAATCCAGCAAGAACGTTCGCCAATGTTTCTTGCATCATATTGTTTAGAGCTAATTGTTTGCCATCGATCCAAATCTCAGTCTCATAATTCCTTTTTACCTCTCTGTGACCCTCAAACAAAACATCTTCACCTCAATCAAAAAGAGTTACTATTATTGATAAAGTTTCTGCGAAGAATAATGAAGAGTTGCTTTGTATCAAGAATAATAGATAGTTGACGCTACTAAGAAACGCTCTTCAATGCTCCCTCTAATTCTTCTAAGCGTTTAATAATGATATCAGAGTGCACTACTATCCATGGGCTCAAGCAATCCATTTCTGAGATTATTACGATCTTTTTGCCCTTGTGTTTCGCATAAAACAACTCCATACAGGCACCTGCACTTAGTCTAGGCAGGTAAACGACCATAATGTCACATCGGTCTGCATCATCCAGATCACGTTGCACAAAATCCATAGGAACACTCTTTGTCCACCAACATTCTTCGTTGCCTTTGTAGAGAATTCTTTCTCGTTTCCACGGATCAATAACGTCAAAACCTGAACGTGTGCAGATTTTGGTGATTGGTTCTCTGTAGCCTTGATTGTTTTCCATTCCAAGAATCGGACCTGAGATGAAGACTTTCTTTTTCATCGTTGAACCTTTCGGACTAATGGTTATAAACTTAATATGCCTTTTTGATAAGGTTCATTTATGATGTCATATTTAGTAATTCTAACATTTTCGTTTTTTCGTTTGTTGGAGGCAGACATATTTGGTTACGACAAACATACACCGTTGTTTTACCATTAATCATCTCATAACCAAAGCCTGCTTTGTTCGGAGCATTAAGCTTCACTACTAAATTTGGCAAATAGTTTTTTCTTAGTGACTGAAGCAGATTAACTGTATTTTCTGCATTTGCTTCACCAACGAAAATTACATTGTAGGAGGGTCCAACAATAAAATCTACACCAAGCAAGAAGAAAGTGTATGCTGAAGGAGAGGATTTTACGTCACCCGCAAATGTACGGTTCAATCGAGCAGCTATTTCCTCATATCTTGTGATGCTCTCTAAACGGGCTAAGCGTAACAGGTTGAGTAGTGCTACTGAGTTTCCCGAAGGATAAGCACCATCATAGATTTCTTTTCGTCGCATCATTACGTCTACGGTATTGATTGAGGTGAAGTAGAAGCCTCCATCTTTTTTATCCCAAAAACGTGCGATCATTGCGTCCGTTAGCTCTAATGCTGCCGTTAAGTATTTTTCTTCAAAACTTGCCTCATAGATTTCAATTAGTCCCCAAACTAAGAAAGCATAATCATCCAAGAAACCTTCAATTGCTCTTTCACCTTTTACAAAACGATGAAACAGAATGTCTTGTTCTCGCATTTTTTCCAAAAAGAAGTTTGCAGCTTTAATTGCTACTTCCAAATATTTTGGTTCATTCATTATGGAACCTGCTTTTGCTAAGGCAGCAATTGTTAATCCATTCCAATCTGTTAAGATTTTGTCATCCTTTGCTGGATGCACACGTTTTTGTCTAACCTTATACAAGGATTGTTGAATCTTACTGATTCTTGAAAATAATTCATCTACGGTCATATTCAATTCTTTTGCAGATTCAATTAATGGTTTAGACAAATGTAGGATATTCTTCCCGTTTCGTCCATTTTTTGTGGGATCAAAATAATTTCCGCCGGCTTCAATAGAATAAATCTTCGTAGCTAAACTTGCATCTTCTGGTGAAAGCACATCTTGAATTTCTTGTACAGACCATAGGTAAAATTTGCCCTCTTCTCCTTCAGAATCAGCATCCTCGGCGCTATAGAATCCACCTTCAGATGAAGCTAAATCGCGTAACAGATACTGTAGAGTTTCTGTGATAGTTGTTTTGAAATCCTCGGTTTTTGTTGCTTGATAGGCTTCTGCATAAGCTAATATTAATAGAGCCTGATCGTAAAGCATCTTCTCAAAATGAGGTACTATCCATTCAGCATCTGTAGAGTAACGATGAAACCCAAAACCAATTTGATCAAAAATGCCACCTAAGTGCATAGCTCGTAAAGTTTTCTCTACCATCACTAATCCATTTTTTTCATCTGTCCTTTTCCAATATTTGAGAAGGAATAAGAGATTATGCGGGCTTGGAAATTTTGGGGCACTACCAAATCCAGCGTTTACTTCATCAAATCGTAATGTAAGTTTCTCGTAAGCATCATCTAAAACATCTTCGTCTAATTCTTCTGCAACAGGTCTGTTTTCAAAGGCTACAATTCGTTGTTTAATGCTGTCACCAACTTTCTCCAAATCAGTGCGACGTTTTTGCCAAATATCTTGTATTTGTGGAATGAGCTCCATCATTCCCATCAAGCCGAAGCGACTTTGTTTTGGAATATAACTAGTAATAAAGAATGGTTTCTTATCCGGTGTCATAAATACGTTTAGAGGCCAGCCACAGTTTCGTCCCATCATCTGACAAATCATCATGTATATACCGTCAAGATCGGGTCTTTCTTCGCGATCAACTTTAATTGACACAAAAGTTTCATTCATCAAGCGAGCAACCTCTGTATCATCAAAACACTCTTTCTCCATGACATGGCACCAATGGCATGTACTGTAGCCAATAGAAACAAAAACTGGTTTATTCTCTTCCTTTGCTTTTATGAAAGCTACATCACTCCATGGATACCAATTGACAGGATTGTATGCATGTTGAAGCAGATACGGACTTTTTTCATTAATCAATTCATTTGGTTTCTTCTCTACAACAGTATTTTCAGATGGCACAAAAATCAAAACCTCTGCCTAGCATAGAATTGACGACGTCTTGTTTATTAAGCGTCTGCCATCCTGAAGCTTAGTATTCAATGCTTAGATACAATAAGATTGATAATGCCATGAACTCAAGTAAAGGCTCTATCAGCGCGAAATTTCCCAGACTTGTGAAGAAGTATCCAAATGCTCCAACAACGAATGGGCTTCCCAAAACATCCTTCATAAGGAAAACTGCAGAAAATATGAGTAACCCAATCGTAAAGGTTGAGCGAGTCTTACTGTACAGCACAGCATACGATGCTGTCAGAATGCTCAGAATAGCGATGTTAACAGTTGAAAGTATTGTTCTAGAAACATAGAGCACAAACAAAACGTTTCGATTAAACTGTGGAAACAGAGGGTTTGGTGGAAAAACTCTTTGAATCCCAAAATCATTAAATGTTAGCCAGGCCCATACACCAGACAAGAAAGCAACTGCTATCAAACCCACGAGGATGAACCAAACTCCGATTTTACGATTCATTTGCTTTTCCATTCTAGTGTCTTCCTTTTCTACTTTTTCCATAATCCTTTCACAATCTCCTCAAAAACTATATAGTTCTCCTCCATCATCTGAGACAAGAAGTATGTTGTGCCATATCCTTCGCCCACTGAAGTGATAATCTTGTTTTTTTGTAGCACAGTTAAGTGATGCCTAATAGTTCGATAGTCCATGCCAAGAAGCGTTGCCAATTGATTAGCATTCTGCGGAGTCTCCTTTAAGGTCTCAACTATTCTGGCCCGTGTTGGACCCCCTCTGGTTCCAGCTATGAGCCATCCCAGCAGGTACTTTAGTTGCCGTGTGTTTGTCGACATTAGTTGAGCTCCTAGATCAAGGAGGTTATGTAGGACACTAATTGCACAGGGAGTAAATATGTTCTTCCAAACTGTAATACTTCGAACACATGGATTTGGGTAGAATTTGGGTATTATTCTGAAAAATTACTTAATAACTGATTGTGCTTCGCAAATTCTCGAGTAGAGTAAAAGAGAGGTGAATGATCATGAATAGAAAAAGTACTGGTTTGATACTTCTGTTGGTGATATCAGTAGCAGCCATTGTAGCCGGTATCGTTTTGACGGTTCAAGCACAGAATCCACAGCTCTTAGCCGAAAGCGATCAGCAGCTCACTACTGTAACAACAGTATCACAACCAAACAATGATGGTACGGCCCCGACTGGTGCGAATTTCACTGATCCATTTTTCGGGATGGGCCCGAGGGGAGGAATGCGAGGACGAGGACCCTGTGGGTTTGGAAGAGGGGCAATTGAAGTAAGTTCGGATTATGTGGCAAACGTAACGAGTATAGCAAAAGCCGACACGGATGTTCAACAACTATTAAGCAATGGATATAATATCAGTAGAGTGATTCCTCAAACAAGGATGACAATCGATGCTAATGGAAACGTAGCCATGAAGGCAAGTAAGGCAACACTGATTTTGGAAAATGGTACTACTGGCCGCGCCTTCGTGACGTTGGATCTTCAACAAGGTAAAGTTACGAAAATAGTTACGTTCACTGTGACAGTAATTAACAAGCCATAAGCCTCAGAAATGGTAGTTTTAATTGAAAAATGAGGAGTGACTGTAATCCCAATCTTTTTCTAACTTACTTTGTTTTGCCATAGAAGAAGAAAGCTATGGCTGAGTATATTGGATAAATCCATTCTATAATAATCCAGTATGCATGTGAAAGGCGTATTTGAAGATTTAACAATATAGCAATATCATCTATACTAATTAATGAGAGACCAATAAGAAACGATATGAGAATCAGAATTTTTTGTAAATTTAGTTTTATGCCATTTCTAATTTTACCATACAATAAGAAGACTATGATTGAAGCAACAGGATAGATTACATCAAGCAATTTCCAGTATGTTAATCCAAAAATTGTATCCAAATTGCCAATTTGACTATCCAGATGTGCATCGCCGAATGTAACTAAGATAAGGAGCATCCCAAAAATCAACGCAAGAACCTCACTCTTCACACTTACAACTCCCAAACATAAGTTAGGAAACAAGACACTAAAGGTTACATATATCTATTTGATGAAATGATAAACCCGCTACACGATTGTTCAAGCAAGAAATGAACCCTTACTTTGAAGAAACAGATCTAATGGCTTAGGCAGCATCACAATTGCTGAATTACTATTTTGGTGCTGCGGGCAGGATTCGAACCTGCGAACCCCTGCGGGAAAGGATATCCCATAGCGGCTAACTTCAGGTCAACTGCGATCTTGAGTCCTTAGTGGAACACTGTTATGTGTTCTTTCACCTTTGACCTGGCTTGGTTACCGCAGCCCAATTATCAGAATTTACGTCTCTTTCTTATTAATCATTTGTCACAATTAATTCGTCGTTTCACGTTTGTTACTTGACAGTACTTCGTAACCGTTTAGATGTAAGCAATCGTACAATAAGTATTGCTGGCGTATGTAGCAATCTCTGCCATTGAGTTTGCATGTTCGCATTTTACATTTGCTCCATTCATTGGGCTTACAATAATTAATGTAGTCACAGTGTTTAGCGTTGAACTGTATTTTTGTTAAGACGGAATGGTTTTCGAATTTGGGGAAGCTAAGATGCCAAATTTCTTTAACATCATAGGGATTCCT
>DATGZD010000007.1:0-37113 GCA_035297385.1 Candidatus Sulfotelmatobacter sp.
GACCCATGGGTCGCGATAGAAGGTGGTTCCTGAAACGCCACTAGGTAGCCCAGTGAAGTTGTATGATACTGTTCCAGTCCATGGGTTGTATTTTATGACTCGTCCTGAGTTGTTTCCAGAAGGCGATGTTAAAGTCACAAAGTATGGTGTTTCTGTGTGCTGGGCTTCTGCGCCAGGAACTTCTGCACCACCCGGCTCATACGTAATCATTGATGGTAATGTTTCGCCTGATGCTACTGGGCGCTCCCAGTATACTTGTCCAGTTCTGAGGTCAAAGCAGCGCCATTTCGTAACTGTACCCACTGAGCTGGGATATTGCCAGGTACCATTAATGTAGACTGGGTCTGGAGGAACTGAAACGCTTGCATAGCATCTTCCAGCGAAGACTATGGTCGGAGTAACACCTCCAGCGACAGATGAGTATTGTCCGGATACACCTCCGATGAGTCCACCTATTGCGCCTACTTGCTTCCAAAGTATGTGTGCACTACCTGGTGCTTGCACATAGGGTACGAACCTGTAGTTACTCATGTATTTGTTTGTTTTATCTGGCCAAGGTTCGCCTCCTCTTCCTCCTTCAACGCCGGTGGATGGCCAGTTTCCGAGAATTACTTTCCATTCTCTGTTATTTGGTGAAACTGGTCGCGTCCAATAGTCGGTTGGAAGTGCAGCTGGTGGATATGAAGCGACGAAATCTTGTTGTACTGTAACTTCTACTTCCACAGTGGAGGCTGGCTTGTAGTATGCTGAATCAAGGTATGAAGCTCCTGAGGTTCCGTTTGCCACTACTTGTCCCTGACGATAGTATCCTGCTGGATAGTATTCGCCAAGAAAATCGTACTTGAACTTGTATGTTCCCACTGTCGTGGGTACATAGGTAAACCATGCGGTTCCGTCGCCTGCATAGGATGATATTGGACCAATTACTTCTTTACTTCCGTCTGGATGAGTAATGGTTACTTGATGAGTATTTTCAAAATCCCTTGCAACGTTGATTGGTGGCTGGTTCCAAATATTTACTAGTAATTGTTGTCCTACACCGATTGGGTTAGGGTTGACAGCAAGGTATGCCGTTGGTGTGATTGTAATGCTTGGGTTAGCACCTGATGGTAAAGGTCCAGCAACTGGTTGGCTTAGAGTCTGAGCCTCTGCAGTCATGCTTGTTATGTTTGTTATTGTCATGATAGAAGCCATTAATATAATCAAAGTAATTGCGGTTGTTTTCTCTGTATTCTTTGGCAAATGCATTCTTGTCTCTCCTTTCATTTTATTGCAAAAGCTTGGAAAAAGCTCTGCAGAAAAGCAAGTATAGAGCAAGCTCTTTTAAGATTTGTGGGGAGAGAGTTTGCCCTTAGGTGAATGAAGACGAGACCAGTTATTTGTATTTAGTTTCTATTTTTGTTTAACATACTATACACATTTGAAGATTGTTTGAGATAATTATATGCAGGACAGAATAGTATGTTGCAAGCTATTGAATTTAACCTGCAATTTTCATAATCAACAACAATTTGGCATATGTTCGCAAAACAATCATATAATCAATAGAATTTTTGAAAAAATGTCATTTAGATAGTCTACTTGGTTTTTGCCTTTTTTCTTGTTTATAATGATAAGCTTTTATAACAATACCGAAGAGAAATGAGTGAAAGGACATATCTCAGTATTCGAGAGAACAGAATAGATGCCGTACATAAAAAAAATTGAGCTTAAGGGATTCAAATCCTTCGGACCTCAAACGGTTAAAGTAGTCCTAGATAAAGGCTTCACAGCAATCACTGGTCCGAATGGAAGTGGAAAAACCAACATTATGGATGCCCTGCTTTTTTCACTCGGTGAGTTAAGCACTCGTAGGCTTCGAGCTGAGAATGCGGCAAAACTCATATTTCACGGCTCTGAGACCGCAGGATTAGAGCGTTCAAAGATGGCTAAAGTTGTTATTCAATTTGATAATACTGATGGCACTATGCCCGTGGATACAGTTACAGTCACTGTTTCACGTGAGGTCTACAGAAATGGGCAGAGTGTTTACAGACTTAACGGTAGAAGAATTTCACGTCAACATATTTTAGAAATTCTTTCGATGGCAGCAATAAGCAGCGCTAGCCAGAACATAATTCCACAAGGAACTATCACAAGATTAACAGACGTCAACCCATTGGAAAGGAGAAGAATCATTGAAGACCTTGTTGGCATAGCACAGTATGATGCAGAAAAAGCAGAAGCCGAAGAAAAACTACGTTCAGCCGACATTTCTATTCGTACTGCCATGGGTAGAGTCGACGAAGTTCAAAAGCGCTTGGATGATTTAGAAAGAGAACGTAATGAACTACTAAGATACACGTTTATTCATAATGAAACTAAGAAATTTGAAGCTATTCAAATCAGCCATGAAATCATGCTATTAAATGAGAAGTCTAAAGAAACTCAAGCTCAAGCAGATAAACTTCAAGCTAAAGTCGAGAGATTGAAAGAATTACGTGAAGGCCGCCGGGGCAAACGCCGCGAGATTGAGGGCGAATGGCGCAAACTCAGTGGCGAAATAGTCGAAGAAGGTGGAAGCCAAGTTCTCAAAGTCCAGATTCAAATTGGCGAATTAAAATCAAGGTTAACTGAATTAACCACAAGAATAACTACTGGCCAATCAACTTTAGAAGGCTTGAAACGTGTTACAGTTAACAATCAGGAACAGTACACGAGTATCCATGACGAAATTAAAGAAAACCGCTTGAGCATAAGACAGTTAAAGTTAGAGACTGACAAAATTCAAACTGAAATAACAGTAAAACAAACTGAACATGATACGCTTGCTCAAGAAGCAACTACACTCTGGGGTGATTTAGGGGAGAATAGTAAGAAAACTCGCGCCCTTGAGGTTCAAATTGATAATCATTTTAAACGTTTAGCGTACCTGCGATCAGAATACGCTAAGAGCCAAAACATAGTGCAGCTTAACAGTGGCAGGTTAAAGGAGCTCAACTCACGTAAAGAGAGGTTCAATCAAACCCTCATAGAAATCGAGAATTCATTGAATGAATTAGACCAAGTACAGAAGGATCAAAAAGCTCAGCTAAAAAACCTTGAACACACTATCGAACGAAAGCAGCTTCAGAAAGAAGCTGTTGAACGTGAAGTCTCCGAAGCAGGAAAAATCGCTGGTTCAGCTAAAGAAGCAGTCATTGAATTTGCTACTCAAAGAGAACTTGCTGAGACTGTAGCTGCAGAGGAAAAAGCACTTCGAAGCATCGAAGAAATGGGCGATGCTGGAGCAATCACAGGAATTTACGGTAGACTTCGAAACCTCACTAAAATGGATAGATCCTATAAGAAAGCTATTGAAGCTGCAGCAACAGGGTGGCTCGAAGCCATGGTCGTCAAAGATATTGATGCAGCCTTCCTTTGCACAGAAATGTTACGGAAAATGAAGCTGGGCAGAATCAAGATTATTCCAGTTCAAGCAGCACTAAACCCATCCGAACTTAAGTTGCCTAATCGCGAAGGGGTTATTGGTGCAGCTTCAACATTTATGAAATGTGAAAAAGCCTATGAACCCGCGATCAATTATGTTTTTGGTGATACTGTAATCGTTGCCGATGATAAAGTTGCTTTTACTCTTTCAACTCAAGGTTACCGCGCTGTCACAATTAATGGCGACTTATACGAAGCTGGCGGAGGGTTCGAAAGTGGGTTTTATCGTGCACCAGTAGATTTTGCTACACTTATTCCAAGTGAGAAAGCCATTAACAGTCTAGATGAGGCTGTAAATGCATTGCAGTCACATCTTTCTCAACGAAGCTCTGATATTACTGATTTTCAAGAAGAGATCGAAAAAAACAGAATCGAAATAACCCGTTTAACAAGTGCGATCAGCACGTTGGACAGAGAGATAAGTAGGGTCAGACGAAGCGTTAAGCGAACTGAGACAAATGTTCGGCGTGTAGAAAAGTATGGTTTGCGAATTGAGAAGGATATAGAGGTTGAGAAGACTAAGATTGCTGTTTACAGGTCTGAACGGAATGCCATTCGCAAAGACTTGCAGAAATTACAAATGCAATTAGCTGAGATGCGAAAGAAAACTGATGTCGGTCTTATTCAAGAGATGGAAGTAAAACGTGAAAAACTAGCTGAAGAGATAAACAATCTGCGTCAGAAGCTTGGGTCTGTGAAAGTTGAGTATTCGACGCTTCAATCCAAGTTTGATAATGTGTTGCGAGTAGGTTATGAGAATTCGAAGATTCAACTATCAAAAGTTGAGCAACAACAACGAAAAGTGGAGAAAGACATTACTGAAGCAATTGAGGAACGTGAATCTCTACGCAGCGAGATTGCAGAGTTAGAGAAGAATCGCATCGAGCTATCACGGACTGTGTTTTCTGCACGGGAAGAGGCTAAGAAGTTTACGACGCAAATCGATGCTATAGATACTGAACTCAGGTTGTATGACGCTGAGTATGAACAAGCTGAGATACTCGTGAATCAGTTGAAACTTAGCGTTCAAACATGTATGTTAAAACTCCAACAATACATGAATCAGCTTAAACAGTATGGCTTTGAACAACCTTTAGAAACAACACCAAAACAGGTTGAAGATGCAAACACATCAGTAAAAATGATGAAATTCGAACTGGAACGTATCGGTGCAGTAAATCAATTAGCCTTATCACATTATGCTGATCAAATTTCGAGGTATAGAGAACTCTCATTACGGTTGAATGAGCTTGAACGAGAAAAACATGCTATTGTTGTTTTTATGGACGAGATTGAAGCTAAGAAACGTCGAGTGTTCATGGAAGCCTTCACAAAAATCAATACGAACCTGCTGAACTATTTTTCGAAGCTCACAGGCGGTGGCGATGCAACCTTGCAGCTGGAAAACTCGGAAGATTGTTTCTCCGGTGGCATAGATATGATTGTAAGATTTCCAAACAAACCATCTATCGTCGTCAGTGGAGCAAGCGGCGGCGAACGTTCCGTATCTGCAGTTTCGTTTATCTTTGCGTTAAAGGAGTTTACTCCCGCAGCATTCTACATCCTTGATGAAATCGACGCGCACTTAGATGCATATCACGTATCAAAATTGGCGGATGTTTTGTTAGAAGAGTCAGGAAAGATCCAGTTTATAGTCATTACATTAAAGCCTGAAATGGTGAACCGTGCTCAACGAGTCTATGGAGTTTACGAGCGAAATGGAGTCTCCAATGTGGTTACCGCTAAGAGTTTGGAGGTAACGCATTAATGTCAACTGGAATGAGACGACCATTCTATTTACGTCCACCTTGGAACATTTTGTTTGAGATTAGTAAACTTGAGAAATTGACGCCATGGAACGTAAATATTGCCTACTTGCTGAATTCTTTTTTGTCTGAGATGGAAAAGGTAGGCAACGTTGATTTCCGAGCTTCCGGTGTCGCACTCGACAGTTCGGCTTTGATTTATTTGATGAAGTCAAAGTTGCTATTGGCACTACAGGAACCGCCTGCCCCGCCAAAGATGCCCGGAGATTATGTGCCACCACCACTTTTCTTACCATTACGTCATGAATTGACGTCTACAACTATCCATCATTTACTTGAAGTGTTGGATGATGTGCTTAAGGGCGAAAAATTAGCTCCAATTGATAGAGTAATTCAGCAGCCGGTTTTGCCCGCATTTTCAGACTTATTGCCACAATTTGATGCATTATTGCAAGAAATTGAACTGCAAATGGATAAGCTCTACGCATTGCTCTGTGAGAAAGTGAAGGGTGCAGGAATTATTGAATTCTCAAGCTTATCAAAGGGTATCAGGCGATTGGAAGCTATTCAAATGTTTATTCTACTACTATTTCTAGCGCAAGATGGAAAAGTTAAACTATGGCAGAATGAGGAAACTGAAGAATTATACATTGCAGTAGGTGATTTAAAACTTGCAGAAAACCAACGACCAACCCAGTAACATAGATGCAGTCCCGGAGAGTCATGAAGATAGAACGCAGCATAGGTTAGCGTTGCTGGAAGCTGCATTGTATGTTGCTGGCAGACCTTTAGATCTAAATGAATTATGTGCAACTATCAGTTCAAGGTCGAAGAAAAATGTCAAGAAACTTGTAGCTATTTTAATAAAAGAGTATGGGGCACGAAATACTGCTTTAGAAGTTTTAGAATTGAAGGACGAACGATATGTGCTTCAACTCAAAGCAGAATTTACGCCACTTGTGAAGAAACTTGTAAATCGGCCCTTATTATCGTCTGGTCCACTCAAAACACTCTCATACATTGCTTATCGCCAGCCAATTTCACAAAAAAGGGTAATTGAAGTACGTGGACAACACGCCTATGGACATGTAAAACTCCTCAAAGATATGGGTTTAATCGCTGCCGAACGGAGCGGACGTTCCATGGCATTAAAGACTACAGATTACTTTGCAGACTACTTTGGTCTCCTTCATGACACAACGCTGATGAAAAGAGAATTGAAACGAATATTTGGCGAAGCACTGAAGGATGGAAACTAGCATTTCATAATTAATTCCACTAGTTAATAGCACATTAAGAAGTATACATAGGTGCAATAGCCTACCCATCTAAAACACATAGAATCACATAAACTCAATTTATGAAACGGATATGTTTATATCATAATCAGCAGTTTAACTGCACTGCACAATCATAAAGGTGTCTTAAAAATGTCAGTTTGGCACGGTACCTTGCGTAAACGTAAACTAACAGGGGGCAAAAAGCGAGCCTACCGCGTAAAGCGTAAATTTGAACAAGGCACGTTTCCCGCAGAGACTACTTTAGGCGAACCAAAACGAACAACTACACGAGGTTATGGAGGAAACAAAAAAATAAAACTCCTCAAAGACAACCAAGCAAGCGTAACTGACCCAAAAACAGGAAAGACAGAAAAAGCAAAAATTACACGAGTCGTTCGGAACAGAGCCAATGTAGATTATAACCGTAGAGGCGTCATCACCAAAGGCGCAGAGATCGAAACAACCCTAGGCTTAGCAAGGGTAACAAGTAAACCAGGCAGTGACGGCATCATAAACGCTGTACTCATTAGCAGGGAAGAAAAAAGTTAAGCTTTCTTCTGTAAACTCTGTTGAGTTTGTTCGCTTCTAACTTTAATCAATTGTTTAGCCAGTTGTTTAATTATCTGTTCTTTTGGAGCCTTTTTTTCCACCAGTATCATTCCAGATTTACTCCAAGGGGTCTTTGCGTAACCAGCTCCTTCGACAACCTCATTGTTTATGCGTAGTCTCGATGCTGCTATCTGCAATTCATCAATCTTTGGAGACACGATCGCCATATTTTTTGGAACTCTTCGACCATTCTTTCTAGTTTTAGATGCGTCAAAATATGCAGGCCAAATTATTGCTTTATCCTGTTTTCGCATTATATTCTCCTCCTATTTATGAGCATAATACCCTTTTAATTCAGGCGCTCCCATATCGATTCGGACGAAGCCAAACCTTTCAAATTGAACAACATCATCAGGTTTTAAGCTCTTACATGCACTCTCAGCGACACCCCTTATGATCGAAGCATCAGGCATCACAATCTTGCATGGTAAGCTTTCATTGGTAGCTATCCATTGAATTAAACGTGCCCTCGCATCCCTAGCATCCTGATAAGCTTCACTAGCGAAACTACCTATTAGACTATTATCCGTCTTCTTTTCGATTTTAACATTGAAGAGCTCCATTAACCGAACCATAACTCCCTCTTGAGCCGCATCAGAATCCTTCTTTGAAACCAAGACATCCACTTTGCAAGTATCGTCTGGAGTTATGTTGTACTCTCTATAGCCTTTGTTAGGTTGATCTGGATGTAGCGGGAGTTTAGCGTGGAAGACTTTGGACACTTCTTTAACTTTGAGTTTAATGGGTTCAGGTACGAAGAAGTATCTACTCGTTGTGGAATCCAAGATTTTGCGGTTGTAAGCGTACAAGTTTTCCCAACTTAACGTAACATCCGCAGTTTTTGGTCCAACATCGATAATCATTCTTCTAATGGCTTCAGGTGTTATACCACGTTTTCGTAATGCGGCAAACGTTGCTAATCTTGGATCATCAAAACCTTTGTAAGTGCCATCTTTAACGCCCTGAATAATCTTAGATTTACTTAGAAACGCACCAGTAATTTTCAGCCTACCATAATGGATAGCTTCAGGATACTGCCAGCCTAAATAATTGTACATAAATTCTTGTCTAACGCCATTTGTCAGATGCTCTTTACCTCGAATAATATGAGTTATACCTAACAGATGATCATCCAGCCCCGCCGCCATATTGTATAATGGCCAAACGCGATATTTGCTGCCGACACGTGGATGTGGATACTTTACTGTATCAATAATTCGGAGTGCAGGCCAATCTCGAACAGCAGGGTTTGGATGGTTCAAGTCTGTTTTAACGCGCATTACCGCTTGACCTTCGACGTAGTCACCGTTTAGCATGCGTTTCCATCTTTCTAGTTGCTCTTCGGGTAGCAGATTACGGCATGGACAGTGTTTGTTCTTTATAATGCTCTTTCTAAATTCATCTGGGATGCAGGTACATACATAAGCATTACCGTCCCTCAACAGCTTCTCAGCATACTCGTAGTAAATCGGGAGTCGATCACTCTGAATATACTCTTCATCTACTTTGCATCCAAGCCATCGCAAATCTTCACGGATTTTGCTGTAAAAAATCAATGATGGTCTTTTCACTTTGGGGTCAGTGTCCTCAAAACGGAGAATAAATTTTCCTCTGTAAATTCGTGCATACTCATAGCTGAGTACTATTGCCCTAGCTGATCCTAAATGTAGAACACAATCAGGGTTGGGCGAAAATCGTGTCACAATCTGAGCGTATTTTGAAGCATTCGGCAACGGTGGCAGATGTTTTTCTTGTTCAACTTTTTCTTTCTTAGACACGTCAGGCCAGTTCTGCTCAACAATTCGCCGCTGTTCGTCAAAGGGCAGACCATTGATTTCTTCAATAACCTTGTTAACTAATGATGTTACTTCTTTAGCTTTTGTGCGAAGTTCAGGCTTTTCGCCTAGTAGTTTACCAATGATTGGTCCAGCTTGAGCTTTACCACTATGCTGTACTGCATTTAGTAACGCAGCTTTTCGAATAATCTCCCTTAATGCGTTATCGTTTTCTATAGCCAAAGCGTATTACGCCAGTATTACTTGTTTCTTTTTATCAAGAATTCTGCGAAGGCTTTTAATTTTTCCTTAGCCTCGGATTTATGTAATAGTTTTTCTGCATTACTCCAGCTTTGTTGAACTATTTGTTCGGCTGTTTGCTTCACATGGTCGATCGCATTGTACTTCTCCATTATGGCTATAGCTTCGTTTCTGAACTGCTGGTCTGAAGTATGCATGTTAAGAATTTCAACGAGACGTTTCTTATCTTTATCATCTGCTTCTTTCAATGTATAAATAACCATTAAGGTTCGTTTGCCTTCGGTTATATCCTGTCCGAAGCCGCCTTTCTTCTGCGCAAATTCTTTCCCTGTTAAATCTAAAACATCATCTTGCATTTGGAATGCAACGCCGATACTCTCTGCATACTGTCCCAACTTTTCAACCGTTTCCTTATCTGCACCGGCGAGAACCGCAGATAATCTAGCTGCCATTCTTGCTAAAGTTCCTGTTTTATAGGCGCACATCTGTAGGTAATCTTCTTCTCGGACTCCATCAGCGTTTGCTATACCTCTATGCCACGCGATATCCATAGCTTGTCCCATACTGAGGTTAATCATTTCCTGCAAGTAAACTTCATAGACATCACGAAGGGTTTCAGCAGAGAATTGGCTTCCTCTTTCCATCAATGGTAATAATGGTAGGTAATACATTGTGTTTCCCGCGTTAACAGAGATGTCTATACCGTAAATCTTGTATGTACAAGGTTTACCTCTTCGCAGATCTGATGAATCTTCAATATCATCAATAACTAATGTGCCATTGTGTATGACTTCAGGAATAATCGCAAAATCTAAGTATTCTTCAGGCTTTCTTCCAAGTGCTTCGCAGATCAGTAAAAAAAGTGCAGGACGCCATCTTTTTCCGCCTCTGTCTAGTATTTCCCAAATCGGTTCAGCAATTGCTTTGTTTAATGCTTCAAGACTACAACTTTTGCTGGGCGGATTAACTTTGAAAAGAACTGCTTGTTTAGTGAATTTTCTCGGAATGTATTTTTCAATAGCTTTGTCAATGAGAGGTGCTTTTTCTTCTAAATAATTCTCGATATCCACAGTCTATAGTGCTCCCCTTTTTGCGTAGCTTTCAATGTTGAATCCTCGTATCGTTAACCACTCTGCGGTCTTACCCGTTATTACAGTAGGTGTTTTTGCTAATGTCTCTGAGTCTGTAGCTCCAACAAGGAACATTGCATTCCTAAGCTCTTCAATCAAACATGATAACATTGTTTCAGTTTCTTTCACATCTTTTATTGCGGTTTCTAGTACAGGTTGAGAAAGGCTACATAGGTTAGCATTTAGTGTCAATGCTTTGGCGATATCCATTCCATTTCGTAAGCCGCCGGAAGCAATAATAGGAATTTTAACGGTCTGCACAGTTTCTATTAGGCTTATAGCTGTAGGTATTCCCCAATCCCAGAATGCATCAGCTTGGAAACGTTCTTCATTTTTCAAAGCACGATAGTATTCAACAGCCGAAAAACTTGTTCCTCCACAACCGCCAATATCGATTGCTTTTACTCCTGCCTTCTCAAGCTTGTGAGCTTCTTCTGCAACAATTCCTGCGCCGGTTTCTTTCACAATTACAGGTTTATCTAACTCTTGTACAATTTCTTTTATCTTAACGAGTATCCCTTCAAAATTGGTTTGTCCCTCAGGTTGAACTGCTTCTTGCAAGGCATTTAAATGAATTGCTAATGCATCTGCGTCAATCATTTCAATTGCTTTTTTCACTTCTTTTAATCCATAGCCATGAACCAGTTGTACGCCACCAATGTTAGCGATTAGGAAAGCTGTTGGTGCTTTTTTTCTGGCTACCGTGAAGGTTTTCATGAGTTCTCTATCTTCTATTGCAGCTCTTTGGCTTCCGACTCCCATGCCTAAACCAAGCTTTTCTACAGTCTCCGCAATAGTCGCATTGATTTGCATGGCTTCGTTTGTTCCGCCGGTCATTGCACCGACAATTATTGGTGCATTGAATTTGTGATTGAAAACTGTTGTAGATAAATCGATTTTTGCTCGGTCAATCTCAGGTAACGCTTTATGGATTAGATGAATATTCTCGAAGCCTGTAGTGATTCTTCTTGCTTGTGTTTTCTGTTCTAGACAGATTTTTATATGGTCTGCTTTACGTTTTCTTGTTTCCTCAGCCAACCTTACGCCTTCCTTATTTCCGTGCCAGCAACGCTCTGCCCTGCTAATGCTCTAAGTATAGACATAGCTCTTGTAGCGCCTGTAATCGTAACTGGAATGCCTTGCTCTACGACTGGAATTAATTCGGCTATTTTGCCTGCCATTCCACCTGTTACGTCGTTTCCTTCGGTTGTGCTGAGATTCTTCTGAACGTTTTTGAGTTCTTGAAGCGTCAGGTTTTTGTAAGGTTTAGCGTTTGCATCCACCTTTGGGTCTGCATTGTAAAGCCCATCAGTATCAGCACCTATAACTACTTTACAAGCTCCGAGTTTCAGAGCAAGATAGGCCACAATTTGATCACCAGACAGTACAGTAAAGCCTAGCTTATCGTCAAAAACAACGTCACCATAGAACACGGGTGTAAAATTCATATCCGTCATTCTTTTTAGGGCCGCAAGCTCGCAAGAGTTTATTCTACCGTTCTCCGTTGTCATACAACCAGACGGCGCAATACTGACTGCCGGGATCTCATGCCAAATAAGCGAATCCATAACTAAGCCATTAAGCACAGTCATAACATGATGAGTCTCTGCAAAACCTAACTTCTGTGATGTTTCTTTGTATCCTTCTTTGATGCCGTATTTCTTTGCTGTAGGATGTCCGAAGCTTCCGCCACCATGCACTACTATCAGATTGTCTAAATCTGCTCGTTTAATTTCTTCCGCTAAACGATTTATCACTTCAGTTTTAGCTGCGAGTTCTCCAGTCTTATCGGTTATGGCAGAACCGCCAATTTTCAAGATTATTGGTTTTGCTCCACTCAATTACTGCACCTCACATCGAAATAATAAACTGCTTATTGATTAGTCTTACAGTACTGTAACAGTATTGTTCTCTACTCGTATTCTATTTCCTGTCTGAATTTTCCCAATATCAATATGGTCAACGCATGGGATCTCACTTATTATAGCTCCCACGGCGATAATTGTCTCACAGTCTTTGTTGATAATTGCTGTTGGTGCTGTGTTATTCTTCTTCATTCTATACAATGTATATGAGCCGACTGTTGAACCCTTGCCATTTGGAAACACTAACACTCTATCTTTTACACTCTTTCCTTGGAGTTCATGTCCTTTCTCTATTACTTCGCCAGTGTTTGGATCTACTCCGCCATAGAATGAGATAGGTTGAGTTGTCTTGAGAGCTTCACCCTCGCCTTTGCCCTTATAGATTATTCTACCTTTTAACTCCATTTTCCTGTCACCGCTGCTTCTATACACTCCTGTAAGCTACCCATTTTTGTAAGCATCTTGTTCTGTCGTGAATAGAAACATCCCTTCGCTGACGTAGTTGCCAAGGATTTGAACCTGCCTTTTAATGGTGCAACTGCCATACACGTATCACAGGCGAATTTTCCTCCAGCTCGCTCAATCATTGCAGTATACCCACGTTTATCGGCAAGCTGTTTGGCAGTTCTTGACGTTGCAACCCAGAATTCCGTGTTTTCAGCCACTTTTTTGCCATCCATTAATTTAGCGATCTCTGAAATTTCTTTGATGGAGCAATGCGGACAGCCTACACAAACTAATTCAATATCTGTTACTTGGTCGTTTATGTTATCGTAGGCTTCCTTGACATCACTGTCCTCTACTGTAATACTTTCTTTTGGCATTGGTTGATTTTCTGCGTTTGGTGTTATACCTTGCATGTAGAATAAGGGTTGTGCTCCGTATGTAACAACTGAAGCGCAGAAGGATTTTAACTCGTCGACATCTGCTTCTTTTATTCCTGAAATATATGGAATCTTGTTCTCCGCTTTCTTGCCGATACAATAACCTAAAGCTCCCCAATCAGACAATTTTGTCAAGTTAGCATTTACTTGTACATGAATGTTAGGGATTCGGTTCTCGTCCAAATGTAAACCGTATTGCGGCGTTTTTCCAACAAAAGCTGCAGCCAATGCTGACGGTCCACCCTCACGATTGGTTTTTGCACCAATAACTGAATTGGCGAACGTAACTGCCGAAGATTCACTCCAAGCAACATGCTCTCCATATCTTGGAAGGTTACCAATGAGGTAGGGTGTACAAGTACAACTGACAAGTATACCCATGCGCTCGAAGGCATCAATAACAAGGTTTTGTTTTGCCGCAAAGTCTTCACTGATGCCAAGTTGCTGCCAATTTTCTAAATCCATACCCGCAGGGTTTAATGTTGTGAGAACTTTAACTCTGCCGTCTTGTGCTAATTCATCGAGGAATTCTAATCCTGCGTCGCCCAGATTATGGTACGATACGCCTGCAACTTGGACGCTGCCAACTTTGATTAGTCGGTCTGCTCCGTATATATCGCCTAATGCTGTTAGAATCTCCATGCTCTTTCTTACAGCATAGCCTTCTTTGCCGTCTAACATTGCTTGTTCTTGTTTGGTTAATTCCATATCTTATCACTTGTCTTGATATCCTGTTTCATATGCCCATTTCTTCATTGTTTCACTAACTTTAGGGTCATTAGTACGTAAACGAAGGTAGGCAATAATGAAGTTTGCATATACATGTCCTAATCCAATATCTGACTTTAACCATTTCAAGAGCTGAGCGTGTGTGGCAATGATCTTGTTTTCTTTTATGAAACCCATCTTATTGGCCAATATCCAGAAATCTTCTGCAGTCTTGCCAGTTTTGACTTCAATATTATGCATGTATGCTCTATAGGTCATATTGATTCCTTCAGAGGTATTTGTTTAAATCTACTCTGACATAAGCTTCTTTCTTGAAGCCCTTACCTGTTGTTACAATTGGTGCTGTTGCGTCTAAGCCTGCCTTTGCCGTGGTTGCTTTCTTGCCTTCAGTCAAATCACCTGAAGGATCCAATGAACTGCCTGGCTGATTTGAAAGGATAACACTGTTTTTGTCCGCTTGAAACCGTGTGGCAATTGCCCACTCCACATCATCTGAGTCATAAATGTTAATGTCCTCATCCACGACAACGCAATGTTTTAATGAATGATGTCCTGCAAAAGCAGCAGCTATGGCTTTTTTGCCATCATCAGCACCGTGTTTTTTAATTTGAACCACGGCATGCAGCCAACTGCACCCACCAGGTGTGATGTAAACATCCTTGCCTTCACAAACCTTGTTCACTTCATTGAATATTGTAGGTTCTTTAGGCATTCCCATGAGAAGTTTGTGTTCATTTCTACCTGCAAGGATTGTCTGATAAATCGGATTCTTTCTATGAGTTATACATTTGATTTCGACGATTGGTTGCTGTCGTGATTTATCCACGATACCCGTTAAGTCTAAGAATGGACCTTCTGTGGTTTTTTCCTTCGTAATTCTGCCTTCAAGAACGATTTCTGCAGTTACTGGAACTTCAATATCCACAGCCTTACATTTAACAAGGTTCGTTTTTTCTAATGCGTTCGCCATACCTAACTCATCAACACCAGACGGTAGAGTTGTCGCTGCTGAAAGCAAAACTGCTGTAGAATTACCAATACAGAATGCTACATCGAGTTCACCGCCAGCTTTTTTGAGTGCCGTATCTGTACCACGATTCTCAACGATTCTTGCTACAAAATGATTCTTATCAAGCAGCATTAATCTATGGAAACACATATTTCTGATTTTAGATTCGGGGTCTTTCACGATGGCAATGGCTGAAGCTATGTATTTTCCGCCGTCTTTTTCTGTGTAATGCATTATTGGTAATTTAGTTAAATCAACGTCTTTTTCGATAATTTCTTGGCATTCAGCCTTCTCGACAATGGTTGGAGCTATAGGCTTCTCTATAGCGTTAGATAATTTTCGTAATAATTGATCTTTAGTTAATCCTATACCTTGAGCAATCAAGTCCTTTGATGATAAAAATCCAGCTACTACTGGTATTGTGGACTCTTTTATTTTTTCAAAAAAGATAGGTTTTTCACCGAGCGCTTCTATGATGCCTGCCATTTCATATTCGGTTGAAACCTCTTTTCTTATTCTGGTTAGTTGTCCATTTTTTTGAAGTTGTTCCATAAAATCTCTAAAACCCAAATTCATTCCCCCCATCAATAAAGTCATGTTAAGTTCTTTTCTCGACTCCTATTCGTGTTCGTAAGACCTCATAACCTGCGTTTTCAATGGCTTTTGCTACGTTCTCTTGCAGGTCCTTTCCAGGAGTCAATGCAACCATGCACCCTCCTCCTCCACCGCCTGTTAATTTTGCTCCAAACGCACCCTGTGTTCTAGCTATATCGACTAGCAAGTCTAATTTTTCATGCGAGACTTCGATTTCTTGAAGCAGACGATGGTTATCGTTCATTAATTCTCCAACTTTTTTGAGGTCAAAATCTATGAGAGCTTTTCTGCCTATTAATGCTAAGGCTTCTGCTTGTTCAAACAAACTATCATATTTCTCGGGATGTTTACGTTTCCTTTCAGCTACGCCTTCAACCATGGCTTTCGTGTTTGCCACGACGTTTGTGCTACCGATGACAATTTCTATGGGCTTACGAATATGCAGTTTTTCGATGGTGTTTCCATAACCTTTCGTATTTTTCTTAAACCAGAGTAGTCCACCAAAAGTTGCGGCGGTATTATCGATGCCTGAAGGTGTGCCAGCATATGCTTTCTCTGCTTCGTAGGCAATATCATTGACTTGTTCATCTGTTAATCTAATGTTAAATTCTTGGGCTATGGCTCGTGTTATGGCGACACTGCTCGCCGCTGAAGCGCCAAGTCCACTAAAACCTGGCAATGTTCCACCAAGCATGATTTCAACTGCAACATTTTTTGGCTCGATGTTCATTGCTCGTAGTATGCGGTCAATTGATTCAAGTTGTTGAAGTCTTTTTTCTTCAGCATAGCCTTTAGCAGTCTTTCTCACGTCACTGACTAAGATTCCTTTAGTCGTTCGCTTAACTTCTGCATCATTTGTTGCGTCAATAGCTGAGACTATACCCGGGACGCCGTGAACGACAAAGTGTTCACCAAATAAGATTACTTTACCAAAGCCTGATCCTTTTCCCATCATAGAGCACCTTTTGGAGAATTAGGTATTTGGAATTAGATAAAAATGTTCTTTTAATCTGCCTGGTTGCAACCTATGTGTAACATAGAGTTTAGAGCGATATTTTAAGTACCTTTAAATGTTTAAGAAAACAATAACCAACGTTTCATATACTTACCGGGGCAACTAAATGAAGGTAAAAGATGTCGTAATAACAAGTGCCGTTCGGACAGCCATAGGTAACTTTGGTGGTGCATTACGTGACGTTCCAGTCGTTCGACTTGGTGCTAGAGTTGTTAACCAAGTTTTGGAACGAAATGGTTTGCAGCCTATTCCATCAAGAGAGAACATACAAGCTCGACCTGAACGTTTGCCAAGTGGAGCTGTTGAACTCGAAAAATCAGTTACATGGGATGAATCGTTGAAGGAGCTTGCTGTAGATGAAGTCATTATGGGTTGTGTACTCCAAGCAGGTCAAGGTCAGAATGTAGCTAGGCAGGCAGCGCTCTATGGTGGAATGCCAAAAGAAGTTAATGCATTTACTGTGAACAAAGTTTGTGCTTCGGGATTGAAAGCAATTAGTTTAGGTGCTCAAGCAATCTTGACAGGTGCAGCAAACGCTGTTGTTGCTGGCGGTATGGAAAGTATGAGTAATGCTCCTTATGCTTTGCCAAGAGCTAGATGGGGTTACAAGATGGATGTAACGGGAGTGGGTGAAGTCTGTGATCTCATGGTTCTGGATGGTTTATTTGAATCGTTCTATGGTTATCATATGGGTGTAACAGCGGAAAACATTGCTCAAAGATGTAGTATAACACGACAAGAACAGGATGAGCTTGGTTTACTCAGTCATCAACGGGCGCGTGCAGCAATAAGAAACGGCATATTCAAACAAGAAATAACACCAATCCTGATTCCACAGAAAAAGGGGGAACCATTAGTTTTTGATACCGATGAACGTCCGATGGAAACTTCATTGGAAAAGATGGCAATGCTTCCATGCGCCTTCAAGAAGGATGGTACTGTGACTGCAGGTAACGCCTCAGGAATTAGCGATGCAGCGGCTGCAGTTTTGCTTATGAACGAAGAAGAAGCATCAACGCTTAAGCTTAGACCCTTAGCACGAATACTAGGTTTTGCATCCGGCGCAGTTGACCCCGCCTATATGGGCATTGGACCTGTACCTGCTGTTAGAAAGGCATTGAAGATTGCTGGAATCACTTTGAATGACGTAGACCTTATTGAATTGAATGAAGCGTTTGCTTCTCAAGCCATAGCCTGCATGAATGAGCTAAAATTAAGCAGAGACAAGACAAACATCTACGGTAGTGGCATCTCGTTGGGGCATCCAATAGGCTGCACGGGTGCGCGTGTTACAGTGACACTGTTGCATGCAATGCAACGCTGCAACGCAAGGTACGGGTTAGCTACAATGTGTGTCGGTGGCGGTCAAGGCATGGCAATGGTTTTCGAACGAATAAGATGAACAACCAAATGAACACTCTTTTAATGACTAATAGAGATCAATTTCTAAGACTGTAGAGTACTGCGTTTCGGACAGTTTTTATCTTAGTTTACAAGACAGTTTTGCAGGGAATACGTTTTGATTAAGCTGAAGGGGTTCCAAAAACTAACATCAGTAGATGAGGCTTTGAAAAAATGGTTTGATGTTCTGAAGATTACGAAACCAGAAGCCGAGCTTGTTTTATTGGATAAAGCATTAAATCGTGTTCTGGCAGAAGATGTCATTGCTGAAGAGAATCTTCCAAGATTTGACAGGTCAGCAGTCGACGGTTATGCACTTGCAGCTGAAACAACATTAGGTGCATCACAGTTCAAACCAGTATCATTCAAGCTAGTTGAGAGCGATGTCATCGATTCCAAGCAAGTGAAAAGAGTCTGGACAGGTAACCCTCTTCCGAAAGGTGCAGATACAATTGTAATGATTGAGAATACTCGAAAAGAAAATGGTGCCGTCAAAGTTGAGGTCCAACTTGCGCCAGGTGATAACGTAGTTAAAAAGGGTGAAGATGTCAAGAAAGATGAGCTCATTATAACAGCCGGAACACGTTTGAACCCTTATCATCTTGCATTGTTAGCAGCTTTTGGAGAAAACCAGGTTTCGGTCACAAAAAAACCAAGGATTGCTGTTCTTGCAACAGGAAATGAACTTGCTTCAGTTGGCAGCAAACCTGCAGCAAACCAGATCTACGAATCAAACACAACCTTGATCTCAGCTATGTGTCTTGAGCTTGATTCTGAACCAATAGACTTGGGTATAGCAAAAGATGACTTGAATGAAATTACTCAAAAAATCAAACGGGGTCTTTCTGAAGCTGACGCTGTCATAACTACGGGTGGAACTAGTGTTGGTGGATTAGATTTAGTCCCTGATGCCGTTAACGAATTTGGAAAACCTGGCATTATCGTTCATGGTATGGCAATGCGTCCAGGAATGCCAACAGCTTTAGCGATGTTAGAGGATAAGCCTGTGATGATCTTATCAGGTAACCCTGTTGCAGCCATCATAGGTTTTGAGGTTTTCGTAAGACCATTGATATGCAGACTGCTAGGTATGAAACAAGTACAACAGAGACCTATAGTGAAGGCATTTATTACGCGACGAGTTTCTTCAGCGTTGGGTAGAAAAACTTTTGTCCGGGTTAAAGTTTTTGAGAAGAATGGAGAAGTTTTTGCCGAACCAGTGAGCGCAAGAGGTTCAGGTGCTATCTCAACTATGACAAGAGGTAACGGATTTGTTGTTGTTCCTGAAGATAGAGAAGGAGTAGCAGAGAACGAGCTTGTGACGGTTCGCTTATTTGGAAACATGGAAATGGGCTCTTAATATGTTTAGAAAACTATTATCATTGGAAGAGGCTCGTGCAGAGGTTGATCAGCTTAAACTCGATACATTAGGTTCAGAAGAAGTCTTACTTTTGAAAGCTCATAATCGTGTTTTAGCTCAAGATGTAGTAAGCGCACTTGATATTCCCCCATTTAATAGGTCAACTGTGGACGGCTATGCAGTGAAAGCTACGGATACATTTGGTGCTGCTGAAAAAAATCCTGTATGTCTCAAAGTTTGCGGCATTGTTAACATTGGTGAGTTACCCAAGGTTAATGTTTTGACGGGTCAGACGGCTGAAATTGTTACTGGTGCTCCTATCCCTGAGGGCGCTGATGCTGTCGTGATGGTTGAGGATACTGAAAAATCAGGTGAGGAGTTGCATGTTTTTTCTGTTGTAACGAAAGGCGAGAACGTGATGAGCAAGGGTGCAGATATCAAGACAAATGAGATTGTGCTTCGAGCAGGTCAAATCTTGTGTTCAAGAGAGATTGGAGTCCTCGCTGCTCTAGGTATTGCCAAAGTGAAAGTATATGTTATTCCGACAGTTGCAGTTCTCTCAACGGGCGGAGAAGTTACTGAGCCAGGAAAATCGTTACCATCTGGAAAAATCTATGATATAAACGCTTACAGTCTGTACTCTGCAGTTTTGGAGTGTGGTGGAAACCCGCTTTATCTTGGTGTTGTTCCCGATGATAAATTTAAACTACGTGAAACAATGCAACAAGCTTTGAAATGTGCTGACGTAATCGTTACATCCGGTGGTGTATCGGTTGGGCCAAAAGATCTTATGCCACAGACTGTTGCCTCGTTAGGTGAGCCTGGCTTACTGTTCAGTGGTGTGGCTATTAAACCTGGAAAACCGACTACCCTGGCTATGGTTAATGGGAAGGTTGTATTTGCGTTACCTGGGCATCCTACTTCGGCATTGTTGATGTTCCAGTTATTGGTTCGTCCTGTAGTTTGGCGATTATCTGGCAGGACAGCTGCTGAACCTGCTGTAGTTAAAGCTGTGGCGGGTATGAGGATGTTCTCAGCAAAAGGTAGACGTACGTTTGTGATGGTTAAATTACACAAGAATGACAGTGATAGATATGTGGCGGATATGGTTGAGACTGGTGCTTCTGGAGCGATAACAACATTGGCAAAAGCTGATGGTTATGTGGAGGTTCCTGAAGATGTGCAGTTTGTGGATAAGGATGAAGAGGTTGAGGTTGCACTTTTTTAGTTCTATCTATATTTTTTTGATGAATACGTAGTAAGTGAAGTACCACGTTAATATTGCGTAAATGAGCATGCCTATAGTGACGGTTATGTTGCTGAATAATATGACGGCTATTGTGTAGAGGGTCATTGTAGTTATTACGAAGAATAATGCTGCAACGAGCCATCTTGCCCAAGCTCTTTTTGTCAACAAAGCGTAGCCCGTAATTATGCTTAAAACACCGGTTAATCCAAGGTGAGGAGGATAATTTGATAGTGGCAAAAGAATAAGCAGGATTATTCCTGTGATAATGTAGAAGATTATGGATGCGAGTGTCCCTGATGGTATGTTTTTAAGCGTTGATCCGCTTGACACTAATTTTTCCTCTTTTAATCATAGTGCATTTAGAACAGAATTAATAAGTTTAGTCCTGTGTACTACTATATTGTTTTTCTGACAAGAGAGCGAGCGAAAGAGTTTAGAGTACCTTAATAACTAACGTGTTAAAAACGGAGTTTGAATTCATAATGAGTAACGTTGAGCTTTTCGTTTCCCAACCAAACGTTTTTAGTGGAATCCAAAGAAGTTTTGAAGAAGCAAATTATGTGCTTTTTGGCATTCCGTTTGATGTAACGAGTACTTATCGCACAGGTGCAAGGTTTGGTCCGTCAGCAATTCGTCAAGCTTCGTTAAACATTGAGACTTACAGTTTTCGCAGTGGCTTAGATATTGAAGAGTTATTGTTACATGATGCGGGTGATCTACATGTTTCTGCAGACCCACAAAAAACGGTTGATATGGTTAATCTTGTGGTTGCAGATATTCTTGCAGCTAAGAAAATGCCTGTAGCGCTTGGTGGAGAGCATACAGTGACGCTAGGTATCGCAAAAGGTTTAGGTGCAAAAGCCAGTAAGACAGCAATCGTTAGTCTTGATGCACATTTAGATTTGCGTTGTGAATTTCTTGGTTTGGACTTATCTCATACTACTTTTATGCAGTTGATTAATGAGGAAGTAAAGCCTGCAAGAATAATCGAAGTGGGCACGCGTAGTGTATGTAAAGATGAGTTAGCGTATGCGAAGAAAGCAGGGATAGACTTCATTACATCTCATAAAATCATTAAAATGGGTTCAGAACAGATAATAAATAATTTGAAGAAAGAATTAGCGCCTTTTGACAACGTGTATTTGACAGTGGATATGGATGTGTTAGATCCTGCATATGCACCTGCTGTTCAAAATCCTGAACCTGAAGGCATCAGTACAACTGCTTTATTGGATATTGTTTGTGCGTTGTGTGACGAACGAGTCATTGGTTTTGATGTATTAGAAATTGTACCAACTTATGATCAAGGTGTTTCAGCAGTGGTTGCAGCGAAAGTTATGTTTGAAATGCTTTGTCAACTTGAGAAATCACGAAAATCGAGAATAAGTTAATCTTTTTTGAGTTTTGCAATGAAGGTTCCGTTGCTCTCATTAAGATGTGGGTAGAGTCGTCTACATTGTGTTAATTCTCGTAGTCCTGGTAAGCCTATTTGTGGTGTAATCTCTGTTAAATGGAATTCCGGGTTCCATTTGAGAAAACGTTCTATTATCATCTCATTTTCTTCGACCATTATACTGCCCGTTGTATAAACAAGAAAGCCATGTGATTTCACGTTTTCAGCACAGTTGTTAATCATTAACCATTGAATTTCTATCATAGTCTCAACTGATTTTGGAGTTAGTCGCCATTTTGCTGAAGGTTTTCGTCCGAATGAACCTGTACTTGTGCATGGTGGATCTAAAACAACAATATTAGCTTCGACATTGACGCGTAATCCAGTACATACATCAGCTATGATTGGTTCAGCAATGTTTATGCCCAAACATTTGATTTCTTGTTTCCAAGTCTGCATTCTTCTTGTGGAATAATCTAGAGAATATATTACGCCTTCATTTTGCATCAACTGCGCAAGGTATGTGGTTTTGGCACCTGGAGCAGCACAAACGTCAAGAATTGTCATGTTAGGTTTTGGGTTAGCAGCTTCTACTGCGAAACAACTTGCTTTGTCCTGAATATAGAATAAGCCTTCATCATAACTCGTTAAATCCAGCAATGAGTGCTTAGAATCGATTACTTTGTAAACATACTTCAATGTTTCAATTTTTTCTAATTTCACGCCTTCTGTGTCAAGTTTTTCGATTATCTCGTCTTGTGATGCGCTGAGTGTGTTTAGTCTCAGGAATGTTGGTGGTGGACGAATGTTTTGGTTGAGAAAAGCAATAGCTTCGTTTCTTCCAAAAAGTCTAAAACAATATTTAACAAACCATGTTGGATGGAAAGTTCGTAGCGCAATTCGTTCCTCATCAGTTGATTCTCTTATTATGTCTTCTATTTGGCGAGTGAGCAATAACCCAAGATATTGTTCAACCGTTCTGATTGTTCTCCAACCAATGATTGATCGTCCCAATTTAGCAATGCGTATAGCTTCTTCTAGATTTGATTGTTTGTAGTCCTTGGCAATACGGGTTTGATATACATAGAGTCTTAGAAATGCTTGGACACTAATGCTAAACTGCTTTAGAGTCTTGGGTTTTGTCACAGCTTTGATGAGTTTGTCTATTAGGTTTCTATATCTTTCTGTTTCAGTGACGAGTCCATATGCATAGCGGATCGAGTTAGAGTCAGTTATGCCTAATCGTCTACTGTTTTGTGCTAATGCTAGGCGTTCACTTGACTTTCGTAGCTCAATCTGATTCAAAGTTTCTATAGCTAGTGCCCAAGCATCCTTTAACAATAATTATCACTTGACGTTAGACAGTAAAGCGGCTAATAAACAGAATTAGCATCATACGTATCACGTAACAGGTGGACAATTCAATGATGAATACTGAAAGTTTGATTTCTGAGTAATAGGATGTTAAAAATCCCGGTTATTGGTCAGTAAACATTTTAGTCTCACTCATTAATAGATTCAATAGGTTTAGAAATTTAATGTCACAGAAAAGTTTGTTCGATTATACTCCACCTGAACAGAAAAAACAAGTTGAAGAAGCAACAAAAGTGAAAATGGAAGAAGAAGTAACTACACAATCAGCTGAGAAACCTGCGAAAAGAGAGAAAAGACGAACATTATCATTAGTTGCACCTGAAAATTTGCCTGCATCCTATTTTATCTCAGCTACTTATGATGGAGCACAAAAAAAAGCAGTAATTAAACTCTACGAGCCTATAAGTGGTAACACATACGCTTGGTATGATAATACAGGGCACAAACCTTATTGTCTTACTAATCTTATGCCAGACGAGTTAGAGAGAATTCCACGTTTAATACAGCATGAAGGTTTAGATCATTTTGAGATTACTGAAAGGTTCGATCCGTTAACTTTCAAAAAAATTTCATTGACAAAGATTGTGGCTAAGGATCCATTAGCTATTGGTGGAAAACCTGAAGGAACAATCAGGGATATAATTCCTAAAGATTATCCAAGAAATCAATATGGAGAACAATCGCATGTTTGGGAAGCCCGGATTAAGTACTATCAGACTTACATTTATGATAAACATTTTGTGCCCGGGATGATTTTTGAAGTCAAAAACGGTAACCTCATACCAGTTACATTAGAAGAGACAGAGAATACTCTTAATCAAATCCATTCACTTTTTACTGAAGCTTCGTTTGAAGAAAAAGAACACCTGCAAGAATGGGCCAAGCTTTTGGAGTATCCAGCGCCAAGATTTCGTAGGGCCGCTATCGATATAGAAGTATATTCACCTACGAGCACGCGTGTTCCAGACCCAAGAGATGCAATTTGTCCAGTAATTTGTTGCTCTGTGTATACATCAGATGATGTTAAGAAGATTCTAATGTTAAAACGTGAGAACGAAGGTATTCGTTTAGGAAATACACCTTTACCGTCTGAGATGAGTATTGAGTATTTTGAAACTGAAGAAAAGCTTCTTTCAGCGATCTTTGATGTTCTCTGGGAATACCCGTTCATCTTAACCTTCAATGGTGATGATTTCGATCTGCGCTATTTAGCGCATCGTGCAGCAAACTTGGGCTTTCGGAAAAAAGAGGTTCCAATTGAGGTTGGAAAACGTGTTTGTGCTTTAAAATATGGTGTGCATATTGATCTATACAAGTTTTTCTTCAACAGGTCTATTCAGATCTATGCTTTTAGTAATCGCTATCGAGATGTAACACTCAATGATGTTGGATGCGCATTGATTGATTTACCGAAAATAAAGCTTGAGAAAACTTTTGCTGAAATGACTTACACAGAATTAGCTCAATACTGTTTTCGAGATTCAGAAATAACGTATAAACTAACAAGTTTTAACGATGATTCTGCGATGAAACTAATCTTAGTTTTAGCTAGAATCAGTAGTATGCCGATGGAGGATGTAAGCCGACAGGGTGTTTCACGTTGGATTCGCAATTTTATGTACCGCGAACATCGGCATAGGAACATGCTGATTCCAAATCCCGAGGATATTTTAGCAAAAAAAGGTAAAACTACAACCACAGCGGTTATTAAAGGTAAAAAATACAAGGGCGCCATCGTTGTTGAACCTAAGCCAGGTGTGCATTTTAACGTTGCCGTTATGGATTTTCCAAGTCTGTATCCTTCAATAATTAAAGTCTGGAATTTAGGTTATCAGAGTATTCTCTGTCCACATGCGGAATGTAAAAGTAATTTGGTTCCTGATACTCTGCATTGGGTATGCACGAAGCAACGTGCTCTAGAGAGTTTACTCATTGGTTCTCTACGTGATTTACGTGTTCGATGGTACAAGTCAAGAAGTAAGGATAAATCCTTGCCGTCTGAACTTCGAAGCTGGTATAGCATAACTCAAGGCGCATTAAAAGTTATTCTAAATGCTAGTTACGGCGTTTTTGGTGCTGATAGTTTTGATTTGTATTGTCCACCTGTGGCTGAAGCTACGGCAGCTATTGGAAGGCATAGTATTATGCAGATTTTAGGTCGAGCTGAGACTGTTGGTATTCAAGTTTTGTATGGTGATACAGACAGTCTATTCTTGAAGAATCCTACGAAAGAGCAGATTGAAGATTTAGCGCATTGGACTGAGCATGAACTTAAGATGAGTATTGATGTCGACAAAGTGTATCGTTATGCAGTTTTTAGCAGTCGTAAGAAGAATTATCTTGGAGTCTTAGAGGATGGCTCAGTTGATGTGAAGGGATTAACGGGCAAGAAAAAGCACATTCCATTGTTTATTAAAGATGCATTTAATGAAATGAAAGATCGATTAGCCAAGGTCAAGAACCCAGCAGAATTCGAGAAAGCTAAGAAAGACATCGCTGAGATTGTGCGTGAACGGTACCTACGCTTGAAACGCAGAGAATGGGAAGATATGAATGCACTTGCGTTCCACGTGGTTTTAGGTGAAGAATTGGAGCATTACACAAAGACTACGCCTCAACATGTAAAGGCTGCTAGAATTCTGTGTGATCATGGAGTTGAATTACGGGCTGGTGATTTAATCAGTTTCGTAAAAACAATAAGGGAGCCTCATGTTAAACCTGTCGAATTGACCAATAAGAATGAAGTTGATATCGACAAGTATGTTGCTTATCTGCACAGCACTTTTGATCAAGTTTTAGATGCGTTGGGATTAAGCTTTGATGAGATTATAGGTCTAACAAAACTGGAGAGGTTCTTAGGATAACAGTTATCGTTGTTTCAGTCAATCAGAGTGATACTTTAATCAAAGATTATTAATAGCAGAACATTTCGATAAGAGATTGATTAAAATGGTCTTTGGTTCTAAGAAGCCTCTGCAAGTAGATTTGGGCGAAGCAAACGATGAAGCAGAAAAACTCGTCAGCTTTCTAAACTCTAAACTTAAAATAGCCGCTGCTTTTAATCAAAGAAAGATAACCGTAGACTCAGAGAAATTATCTTCTGAAGATTTACAGCATGCAGTGAACAAATTCATCTATCATCAGCATTTGAACAATCTTTACTGGGTCTCCACACAGGGTAATACCATAAAAATCAATAAATTTAAAAACGCTAAGAAACCTGATAAAAACAGAAAACCTGGATTATCACCAACCTTCGCACACGGCTTCTAAATTCCTGAGTTTAGTTGGTGCTCCGGCCGGGATTCGGACCCGGGTCTTCGGCTCGAAAGGCCGGAATACTTGACCGGACTATACTACCGGAGCATTAGATAAAGCCGTTTTTCAACCTTTCAAAAGCTACTCTCGCTTTCTATATATAGCTAGTTGGTCCTTTTTGTTGCAGCGCACATATTCAAATTCAGATTCTATTAATTTACTTTCCTCTTCTAACTTATAGGCGCTGAGCTGCCTTTCACTTTTCTTTTCTAACTTATCATTTGAGTATTGATAGCTAATGATCGTTTGTAATCACTAGTAATTGAACTCATTTAATGAACAATAATTCCTGAATATTCTGCATACTGATTGAAATCTTGTTGTCTCTGTAATGATACAACATAGTCTTATTAGATGTTCATGGCACTGTTAGTTTGCGAGGTGCCTTTTTGGTTGAAGTGAAAAAAAATTCAGGCGACACAGAAACTTTTGACAGAGAAAAACTAAAACAATCAGTTAAGAAATCAGGCGCATCTGATGAAGAAGCTGAACAAGTTACTCAAGATGTGGAGAGCAAAGTTAAAGATGGAACACCTACTTCAAAGATTAAAGAATGGACAACCAACTCCCTTAAACGCATAAACGATGAAGCCGCAAACGCTTACCAATGGTTTAAGAAAGAAATAAAAATCTGATCAATTAACGCTGAAACTGTATTCTATTGTCGTCTTCTTATATGTTCCTATTTTCCATATTATCATCTTTTTTTGTTAGAAAAAATGACATAGTATCTTTGTTAATGAAAAGTTTGATTTACAGACTTCATTATAATATAACAAAAAAGTGTCTTTCTCATCAAACAGACTTAAGCCGCAGGTTTCTTGTTTGTAACACGTTTTTTCTTTTCCTTAAATAAGAACCCGGTTATCTGTTCTACCAGTCTATTCACTGAGACTAAGTTCTTTTCTAAGTCTGTAAGTCTTTTATCTATATCACTTGAGAGGATTTTGCCCTCGATTCTGTTGGCTGAACGAAACATAAGGAGCATTCTGAAGACTTCTACGATTGCTTTTTCACGTTCCTCTTTTGAAGTTGGAATAATTCCTGCACAGATAGAAAGTAAATCCACGTAATGTTCCTTTATCTTTAATTCTGCATTCACTGAAGGGTCAACAGGAAACGCTATACTCAACGGTGTTTTTTTGCTCAATTCCGTCGCCGTCGGAAAATGAATCTTTATATCTCCACGTATCCATGAGGAAATGAATTCGGAGACAACCCTGCGAATTTCTTCTTGAGCGAACAATGGTTCTGCTGTAGGTTCTTGTTTTTTCTTAATCTTAACTACTATCTTATCTTCTGTATTCTCTTTAGTCCCTCTCTCCATCGTTGCTCCCTTCAAACCTAACATTAACATCCTTAGGTTTAAACCTGACTCAAGAGACTAAACAGCAGGTCTTTATGCTTGATTAGCCTATGCATAAGACTGATTGTTAGATTCAGATTTCTAATTATCAGATGTTAAATATACGAAAAATGATTGTCAGATCAAGGTTACTTTCACAATGAGTGATGAGAAAGTCGAAAGCTTCTTGAAAGGTAACACGTTACGAGTATATTGGTATCTCTTGAAAACTCCCAATGGTTCCATAGGCGTTAGACAAACCCAGCGAGCATTAAGGTTCTCCAGTCCAGCCCTTGCTGTTTACCATCTAGACAAATTAGAGGAACTGGGATTAGCTGAGAAAACTGTAAAGGGAGAGTATCGATTAATTAAAGCCGTAAATGTTGGTGTACTGAGACAATTCGTGCGATTTGGCGCCTTAATGCTACCGAGACATTTTTTCTATGCTACAATGTTTACTACTTTGCTAGTTTTTTATCTCATCCAGTTTAGACATATCGATTTCTACAGTACATTTGCAATGGTTATAACTATTCTAGCAACAGCTATAACATGGTATGAAACGTTAAGAGTATGGCGACAAAAACCCTAACTCAAAAAGAAAAGGGAATATTAAATTCAGGCTGCTCTACGTTCTGTTTCAACGAGCGACATACTAATGGGCGCTTCTGAGTGTACTTATACCCACATTCACATTGAAACCCTACGATCTTGTCTTGTTTGCGTTTTAGCAGTCTCCATGTGTGACCCCTACAATTAGCTGTTTCATGATGCATCTTCCAAATCACTTTCGCGTCATCAGCTGTAATTGGCACTGTTCGTCTGACAGTTAAGATAACGGTGCAGACAGCTAGACCTGACCATGCGCCAATCATAAGTGTCTCCAACATATTTTTCATCCTCGGCGATTTTTTAATTTCCTCTTTGTTCTTCAATACTCAAGCTATTATGATACCATGGCTTTTACGACTGGACGAAGATTTAGACTCTTACTTACAGCTATCGAATTTTCGTCAGGCTGAAGATCGATTAATACTGTTACTTGCCCATCACTCTTCAGGCTTAAATGTGGTTGTAGTAATACTTTGATTACATTGCTAGGAACATTTAGATCAGTAGTATTTCCATCAGTGTATGTTGCATTGGCAGTTAACACGTGCATCTGAATCATGGAATAGTTGCCTGCAGGAACCTGAGTTTCAGATAGCGTTTCAGAAACATTCTGTAATGCGAGCAGATCGAAGTAGAATGGTTCTTTCCTCAATGTCAGGTTAATCCAGCTCTCATTTTCAGCTTGGATTCTGATCCAATCTATCGTCATGTTTAGGTTTGATAGCTCAACAGGTTTATCCATGATCTGTATAGTCAAGGTTCCCTTGCCTTGTGCCTCAAAAATGTTGCCTCCCACTACAAAGACGGCTATGATGAGCATGGCCACAATGATGCCAGTGACTCCAAATAGGCCGGTACGTTTTTTTCCATTTGACATTTCTTTTCACCTGCCAGAAGTAAATGCAAATGCTTGATTTAATCCAGCATTTTTGAACAGTATGGTTCAAAAACTTGAACAATGGTTTAGGATGATAAAATGCATGATCAACTTAAGTGATTGATATTGGAACTCAATAGCTAATTTTCGTAGTAACTGGAGCCTTGCCTAAAATCTTGAAGGTTGCTTTCTCAACTTTCTCTCGGTTTACATCATTGGTATAAACGCGCAGTATGTTTATGAATCCTTTGAGTGTTTCAAAGATTTTTGAAATCTCACTTAACCGTTGCAGTCGTTTCTCACCAGATTGAGTTCTTATGAATACTGGAATCTCCATGGATTCGATGACTACTGCATGATGGTTAGGTACAGAAGTCACTGTTGGTACATCAATTATCACATCTTCTGTCTCTATGCCTGCTTCTTTCGCTATTTCCGCTTGTATCTGAAACCTGTAGGATTCGCGGCCGAAAAGGTTTGAAACCATAGTATCTTTCTCATAGAAGGTTCTTTCATAAGTGCACTTTAACATTTTACGACATTCGAGGTTCTTGATTATGTGCTTAGATTTCTCACATTTCTTCAATGCCGTCCAGACTGTGTAATCATCCATCATCAAATATTGTTCAGGTGTTTTGAAAGCAGTTAACCCTAGTTCTTCGTTGGCTTTCTCCATCGCCGTTGCTAGCATGATCTGTGCAGCTCTGCCTACGCGATGAAAATAGATGCTCTTGAATGATTCGATTCTTGCAATCATAAAGGCTTCTAATGCTGATAGCGCACCCAATTCGACGGCTAAATCTTCTCCTAATACATCCAACGCGTGAACGAGTCTGAATACATCGATGAAACCATATTCTGCACCGGTATGATACGTATCTCTGACTATGAAATCCTGTTTATCTACATCGACACCGCTGCTTATGATTTGATCCAAGAACGCTCTACCTGGTTTCTGGAGTTTTCCAACGGCAAGTTTTGCGATATCGTCAACTTTGTACCCGGTTGTCTCAATCTTATCGCTTATCTCACTCTCTGCAACTATCCATGAAGTAATATCCTCATGTGTTTTCTCTAAATCTCTAATCAACAATTGTTCGAAAATATGTGAGAAAGGACCGTGTCCAACATCATGAAGCAATCCGGCTAATCTAATCATCCCAATCTCTTCATCGCTTACGATGCGTGATAAGTTTGAGTTTTTTATGACTTTATCTGCCAAAAACATAACGCCTAAAGAATGTTCAAACCTTGTATGATTAGCTCCAGGATACACGTATTCTATGCCTGCAAGCTGCCTTAATCGACGCAAGCGCTGCACAGGATAGGAATCAATGATTTCTTTCTCTGCTTCAGTAATGTAAACATAACCATGCACTGGGTCTTTGATTTCGCTCCAGTACGCCTTCGCCAATCTGTCTCACTCCAAGTGTCAAATTATATTTACCTGTCCCAATATAATCCTTGACATCCTTAACGTAAGGTGAATCTATTGCAGAAGCGCGGAGTATTCATTGTCGTTGAAGGTTTAGATGGCTCAGGTAAGACTACTCAAGCAAAACTCCTAACGGCAAAATTAAGCCAAAACTATCAGACATTATACACTGCAGAACCCAGTCAAGGCAAAATTGGAATTTTTGTACGAGAAAGTTGTCTTTATGAAAAAAAGCGTCTGCCACCTAATGTTGAAGCATTATTGTTTGCGGCAGACCGCATTGAACATGTTGAGAATGAGATTAAACCCGCCTTACAAGAAGGACGATTAGTAATTTGTGATCGTTATGTTTACTCTAGCTTAGCATACCAAGGAAGCACAGGATTAAGTATAGACTGGATTAAAGAAATCAACAAGTATGCTATGAAGCCTGATTATTCTATCTTTATTGACGTACCCCCCGAAATAGTACTACAGAGATTACGCAGAAAAAAATCAGTTATGGAAACATTGGAGATACAACAGAAAGTGCGTGATATTTACTTACAGTTTGTAGTCAGAGGCGATTTATTCAGAATAAAAGGTAGTAGATCCATAGAAGAGGTTTCAGAAGATTTAACACAAACAGTATTGAAATTCTTGCGAACTTGACTTTTGTCTGCTTCTAATCTTCTCTCCATTTAAACAATCTTGCCGCTGCCACAAATACAATAACAGTAATTACTGTAACAACTGCAATGTCAAAGAGTGCTCCCATAATGTTGCCGTAGACCATGACATTATTCAATCCCTCAACTATGTAAAATAGTGGCAACACGTGTGCGAAGGTTTGAAGGTACATAGGCATCGTAGCGATTGGGAAGAATGTTCCTGATAGGAACATCATTGGAAAAGTGATTATGTTCCCAAGTACACTTGCAGTTTCAACACTCTTGGTTACAGTGCCAACCAGCATACCTAAGGACGAGAAAAGCATTGGCCCAAGGATCAAGAATGGAATAAGCCAAACAGTTAGAGTCATGTGAGCTCCAAAGCCATAGATGCCAACGAGAACCAGAAGTATAAACGAGATTACTGATAGAAAAATGTACCATACTACTTTTGAGGCTAACCATTCCATCTTACGTAGTGGCGTCAAAGAAAGTTGTTTGAATAGTTTCACTTTCTTGTATTCTGAGGTAATGTTAACCATTGAGAACATTGGACTTACGAGTATGGAGAACCCGATTAAACCTGGAATTAAGAAATCGATGTAGCTAGTCTGTGCTGTGTTAACTGTAGCTGATGAGATTTGAATTACAGATGTGCCATTAACCCGCTGTAGATTAAACTCGTTGACAATGGCATTTACGACACCACCAACGATGCCACTAGAAGTCTGAGCTGGGTTACCATACAACGTTATATTAATAGGGTGGCCAGCGAGGTAACTTAATGAGAAATTTTCAGGAATTATCACACCATCCGAAGCTGAATGCGCAGCTAAATACTGGGTAAAGTTCTCTGAAGGATCGACTAACTGTACAGTTACTAGCCAAGTAGTGTTAGTATTTATTCCCGTTCCATTCAAGGCTGCCACGAATGGTGCAGAGATATTCATTTGTGGAGCAGCTAGTGGTCCTGAATCTTTGTTTTGAACGTATACAGTTACAGCTCCTCCATTTCCTGCGAAAATTGCGCCAAAAAGTGCTATTATAATGACTGGAAAGACTACTCCGAAGAATAATCCCACAATATTCCTAAAATAGCTGCGCCCGAAGACTTTTAGGTCTGCCACAGTCCTTCTTACGCTTGACGTTTCCTTTTTCCTCCTACAGTTGCTCGATTTGTCCATGCTTGACTTGAAGAAATATTGCCGCTTTCATCGACAGACCCGCTCACTAATTTAACGAATACATCTTCTAGGCTATCACGTCGAGTGCGAATCTCACCCCAATCCATCTTGGATTGCTCGGCAGCTGCTAATGCGGCAAGAGCATCAATTTTTTGAGTGAGTGGGATACTTATTATTCCGCTTATACTATCATAATCAACTTTCAATTCTGTATTGTCTCTAATGTAATCTGCTAACCGTTGACTTCCATGAATCTCAAGCCTTTCGTTTGAACCGTGTTGCATGATGATTTCGTCTGGAGTACCCATCGCCACAATATGTCCTAGATTCATAATTGCTACCCGGTCAGAAAGTTGTTCCGCTTCTTCAAGATAGTGTGTAGTTAAGATAATCGTTTTGCCCTTAGCTTTTAAGCCTCGGATGACTTCCCAGATCGCCCGTCTAGCATTTGGGTCTAATCCTGTTGTAGGTTCATCCAAGAAAAGAAGTTCAGGTGAATTTACAAGTGATAATGCTAGCCCCATCTTCTGTTTTTGTCCTCCAGAAAGATTCTCAAATCTGTTGTTAGTTGAGTCTTCCAACAGAACTTCTTTCAGGATGTCATATGGATTAACCTTGATTCCAAAAAGTGTGGCGTAATAAGCAACTGCTTCTTTAGGTGTTGTCTTCTCAAAAAACGTAAATTGTTGAGGAATGACTCCAATCTTCTTGTGCAGCTCATACCCTTTCTTCCATGGATCAAGTCCCAGAACTTTTACTTCGCCGCTGTCCCTTTCGCGGAGACCTTCCATTATTTCAATGGCAGTAGTCTTACCTGCCCCGTTGGGTCCTAGGAGCGCGAATACTTCGCCTTGGTTTACTTTGAAAGATGTGCCATCGACTGCTTTTATTTCTCCATAACATTTTTTTAATGAAGTGACTTCAATCGAAATCATGCTTTTCCGCTCAAAATCGTTCTAAATCCTTTTGTTTCATCATTTAAAGAGAGGCTTGCAACGATATTGAAACCTAAGAAATATACGTTTTGGCAACGCCTTCAGCTATCTGCTATGGAGACTTTCTTCTATTATGTGCTATTGTGTGTTTCGATTCTCTTGAGAATTCTTTTAGTTGATGTTTCATTAATTCTATCCTTTAGGAATTCAACTATGTCTTGCGGTGTGAAATAACGCGGCCCTCTCTCATGAAAAACTAAGAACTCAATAATTTTCTCACCGAAATTAAATCGTGTAAGATAGTAATCAAACCTTAATGGCTTCTTATGTGAAGTGTAATCCCTATAGTAGCGTATTGCGCACAAGAAATCCATTAAGTTAAAAGTCTCTTTTCTAAGAATACTCAGTACTTTCTTTACCTCATCCTTATCTATAAACGTGAAGCTATTTCCATCAGCTATGCCAACCTCAAAGATTATGGTCGTATTGGGAATCGTTGGATTATCGATTTCTTCAAAAGTAAAGGTCTTTTGATTTAAGGTAAGAAAGATTTGCATTAGTCTTTCTTGAAACTTCTTGTTTGACAGAATGGAAGTAAAATTTACTCTCTCATGTACGCTTAATTCTGGAAAATGTTCGTAGAGAGCAATCATGCTGGATGTTTTCGTCCTGCTCTAACTTTTCTCTATTTTTCTGACTTTTTCCAAATTATCTAGCAGGTCAGACAATGCGGAAGTTAGTGTTTGAAGTTCATGCACGTCCTCTATGCCTTCGATTCTGCGTTGAATATCTTCAATTTTCATCATTAGCGTATTCTCTAAAGTATTCAACGTTGAAGGGCTCTGCATCCTGCTACTTTTGGGGACCTCTTCTCCTTCTCTTACAATGATAACTTTTTTCTCATCCTTCTCGCACCACAATGATCCATCTTTTAGCCGAAATAACGGGGAACCACAAGATGGGCACGCTAAATCTGTTAAAGTGGCGCCTTGGCTTAGAAGGTCTGCCATTCGTTTAATGTGTGAATCTTGTCCTTTGTTTGGCATCTACAGAACCCAAAATGCATATACATGTTAAAGCTTATATAAGTTGACGACTGCGATGTGGGTATGGGTGGCTCTTTATGGTTCGCAAGAAGAAAGCTGAAGAATATGAAGAAAAAATTAAACAAGCTTTGACTGTCCTTGGTGAAGTCTCAGAAGACAGTACAACTCCAAGAAATATTAGGCGTTCAGCCAAAGATGCAATGAATGCATTACAATCAGGTGAATATACACCTGCTGTTCGGGCTTCAAACGCTGTATCCATGTTGGATGAAATTCTGCAAGATCCAAATATGCCACCTTATACACGAGTTAAACTTTGGAATGTCATGAGCCTTATAGAAGCCATAAAAGACTAGTACAGAGTATATGAGGCTACTTTCTTTTCCTAAACAGTTTGGCGCCGTTCATTTCTGTAACATATGCTAAACTTACTTCTATTAAGCTGCCAGATTTCTTTTTAGTCTTCTACTTTTGAAACATAGTTTGTTTTGCCTTGGAAGAAGATGGTGGAGGGTAACGTGTCATTACATAATCATCTCCATTTCTTTGGGAGGGTTCAAATAGTGCATAAGTAACAAATAAAAGTAACAAAAATACGTACAAAAACGTCAAATGTTAAGTTCTATAAATTACGTAGTCAGGGTCAAAAAAATCAGACGACTAATTAGAAGTTGTGATACAGCGCGCGCTATGTACACGTAAGTATTCAAATCCCACCCCCACTAGGTGTGAAAGACAATAGCATATGGAGAAGGCAACAATGGACTTTCTACTGCTAATGCGTGTTCTTGTCGTATTCTGGTCAACATATTAATTGAAAAAAGAATTGCGCGGGAAATTGCCGCTCTAATTTCGTAGAAGCCATAAAAAACTAACTTGTCTGTTATCTTTCAATTTTCTATGGCAGAGTATATCCACCATCGCAAACAATGCATTGACCTGTAATGTAATTTGCGTCGTCATTAACAAGAAAGATCACTAAATTTGCAATATCTATCGGTAATCCCCAGCGTCCGATGGGAATAGTCTTAATCATTTGTTGATAAATCTCGGCATTTGTCTCCATCCCTCCTACATCAATAGCGCCAGGTGCAATTGCATTCACGTTAACTCCATAAGGTGCCACTTCAAGTGCTAAGGATTTAGTGAAACCTGCTACCGCCGCTTTGCTTGCGGAATAATGTGTTAAATTTTGAAATCCAACTATGGCTCCTGCGATTGAAGCTATGTTCACTATTTTTCCATATCTTTGTTTAACCATTTTTGGGAGAACTGCTTTGGTACAATGGAAAACACCGTTCAAGTTTATACGTATTACTTTATTCCATTCATCTGCTGTCATTTCGAGAAATGCTTTTTGTGGATAGATTCCAGCGTTATTTACTAAAATATCAATTCTTTCGTATTTTTCAACAACTTTTTCTTCAACATCTTTCGCTTGTTCAAGTTCTGAAACGTCACATTTTATTGGCAATGCTTTAGAACCAAGTCTTTCAGCTTCTTTTCCAACTTCAAAAATTGTATCTGAAACATCAGTAATAACCACTTCTGAACCGTTTCTTGCAAGAGATAACGCAATTTCTTTACCTATACCATGACCAGCGCCTGTGACAATAGAAATTTTACCTTTCAAATTAGCCAACAAAACACATCCTAAAATGAACTAAGATTAATGAAAGCCAACTCCTCTATATGGATTTTGCTAAACAAGTCAAAAATATGTTTTTTTCCACATCTTTGAGGTATCAAAATACCTCTAAGTACGACTTAAGTGTTTGAGTTATGATGGGAAAACAAAAAAGGGAAGGGAATTGGTTTGAGTTTTTTGTTTTATGCTCTTTTTCGAAGTAATAGTACAGCTAATACTATTCCGACTACGATTACAGTGATTATTACTCCGATTGCGGCTTCAAGGATAGTCATCGTATAATCTGTTGGTTGTATTTGTTCCGGAATGTTTATTGGCTGAGTGGCTGGTCCGACTGAGACTGCAGTTGCTGCGCTTGAAGTGCCGTATGATTCATCGCCTGCAAAAGAAGCGATTATTGTGTATGTTCCTTCATTTGGTGGTGTCCATGCTTTTTCGAATGTGCCGTAATATCCATTAGTTGTAACTTGACCAATGTCAGTGACACCGCCGTTCTCGTCGATGGCTGTCAATGTGACTGGAACGCCAATAATCGTTTCGTTGCCCCACAGACCATATTTTGACATCTGTAGGTGTAGATATTCCATCTGTAATGTCATTGATTCTTTAGCAACACAAGGTGTGTTAGGTTGGGCAGGTGATAGGTCCATTACTGTGCCTCGTATTACAATGCCATTTCCTTTTGGCATTACAACATCTGGTGCAGTAACCGTTGTTGTACTTTTGCCTTTGCCATAGACGACGAAGTATCCCAAAGCTGTTTCTTCAACCATATATCCGTCAGCGACAGCGCCAATGTCTGGGTTATTACCAAATGCAGCGTTGCCTGACATCGCTATACTCCAGACTTCTTCGCCTGTTGTAGCGTTGACAGCAACAGTGCTCCAGCCTCGGGTTCGTG
>DATGZD010000008.1:0-15345 GCA_035297385.1 Candidatus Sulfotelmatobacter sp.
CATTATAAGCCCTAAGTATTGTTATGAACTCTGGAAGTGTCCGTGTGGAATGACCAATTGTATGAATAGTTATTTGTGAATTAATCATAATTCTCCAGACTCAAATTATATTGGTTGTTTCCGGATGAAAAAGGAATCGTCGCTAGCATCAATTGAACCATGTAATTTTCAATGAATTTGGTCAAAAATTCCGTTTCGAAGCCACTATGTGATTGTACGATAGCAACCACATAATCTTAAGATTTCGTCGCGTCAACTTCATTTTCAGGTATTCTAAATGAATGAGAATAAATCAGAAGAAAACGAGAAGTCAAAGCATCCATTTCATGAGCCTCCGAGTCCTTCCTCTCTGGATGAGCCAGTAGGCGGAGTAAAACCTGACGAAGTGCCATGTCCAATTTGTGGCAAACGTTTTAAGAGTAAATCTCAAATGGAAAGACATAAACAAACAACTCATGAAGAGCTCGAAGGTCATAGTTACTGAGTGAAGACAAAATTCGAGGCCCCTCATCTTTGAAGATTGCGTTTTTTGAAGTTCAGAGTTGGGAAGAGCCTTATCTAAAAAAAGCTTTCAAAGATCACGACCTGAAACTCTTCAAGGATGTACTGATTGGTGAGAGAATTGGCGAAGTAAAAGATTATGAAGTTATTTCTGTTTTCATTTATTCCAGATTGACTGCAGAAATTCTTTCTAAACTTGAAGCCTTGCGTTTAGTGGCTACTCGATCAACAGGTTTTGATCACATTGACCTTGAAACATGCAATAAAAGAGGGATAGTAGTTTGTAATGTTCCAACCTACAGTGAAGATACTGTTGCTGAACACACTTTTGCGTTGTTGCTCTCTCTATCTCGGAGTATTCATGATTCATACGAGCGAACAAGACAGGGTGATTTTTCCTGTGAAGGCATCAGTGCGTTTGATTTGAAAGGAAAAACTTTAGGTGTTCTTGGCACTGGTCGCATTGGAAGGAGTGTTATACAGATAGCTAAGGGGTTCGGGATGAATGTATTGGCTTATGATAAGTATCCAAATGCTACTGCTGCTTCTACTCTTGGTTTTCAGTACACTGATTCTATCGATTTGTTGGAGAGATCTGATATGGTTACGCTTCATTTGCCTTTGAATGAGGAGACGTATCATTTCTTGAATAAAGAGAGGATAGGTAGGATGAAGAAAGGCGCTGTAGTAATTAACACTGCTCGTGGTGCACTTATCGATACTGAGGCGCTCACACAGGCATTATTGAAAGGTGATTTGGCTGCCGCTGGTTTAGATGTTCTTGAAGAAGAGACATTGGTTCGGGAGGAAGCCCAACTACTCTTGGATAACGTCCCAAGAGAGAGATTAGCGACGCTTTTGAGGGCTCATATTCTACTTAGACTCAAAAACGTTATCATAACACCTCACTGTGGATTCAATAGCAAAGAATCATTGGAAAGACTGATTAATACAACGATCGAGAACATAAACTCCTACATGAGTGGCAAGCCTCAGAACGTAGTGTAATAAGCACAATGGACTTCTCAGTAGAAGGTTAATTCCAAAGCTACGGACGCGCAATTATACGTCGAGATGTCCAGCAATCTTAGCTTTCAGTATTATGAAATATGTATTTAGTTTGTTTTAGTCTTTCTCACCTTATCGTGTAATTGTTTTGGGTTTTTCGAAGTTTTCGTTAATTTCCTCGATAATAATGGATTCCGTCTTCTCTATATGTTTAAATTCTGGTTTTGCTTCGAGCTGATGCGTTTCAGCTTTAGATTTGACAGTCATGCACTCTAGCATCTTTTCACATACTAGACAGTCTTCAGGTACAGCTAGGTCTTTGGACCGTTGATTCAGGAATTCCAGATGATTCCTGCATGTAAGACTTGAAACCATAAAACCTGTGTCCTCGGGTGTACGTATTTTAGACATATGAATCGACGCAGAGTAAGAAGCGTGACAGAAGTTTTTATTTTTGATGGATTCGAAATAAATACTTAAAGAACGTACAGATTAGAAATTCTATTAAACAACATTAGTGAGCTATCAATGTGTCAAATGAACTGGGTTAAAAGGTTATTGATTATCTCAATAATCATGCTCGTTATCACAAGCATGTTTCTTATAGCTGAAGTTAAAGGTTGGAGTAACGGTGGCTTCAGTGCAAATCCGGCAACTCCAGATTATGGTACGCATGATTGGATCGCTGAGCGTGCTTTAGACTGGCTTCCTGTAGAAGAGAAACAATGGCTTATAGATAACAAAGCTGCCTACTTATATGGGACTGAATTGCCTGACAATAATCAGGCTATAGATGGAATTGGTGATACTACCAAGCATCATGTTTACTATTATCCTAATGGTTCAGTTCAAGATGACGTGGGCGCTGTTCGAGCAAAAGATGAATATACAAAAGCATTAGTTGCTCTTGAGATGGGAAATTTCAGTGATGCTGCTAAGGAATTAGGTATTATGATGCATTATATCTCAGATATGGCAGTCTATGGCCATGTTATGGGCTCCCATACGTTCTGGGGTGAAGAGTTGCATCACAGCGACTATGAAAACTATATAGATACTCGAACAAATAGCTATCAAGATATATTCAACAATTTTTTAGTTTTCGATGGCAATTTAACCGTAATAACAGCTTACGAGGCTGCCCTTAAGTTAGCTTATGATTCTACTTTCGATGGTAATAGTAATTTGACCTGTGTCTGGATGGATACACACTATAACTGGAATAATAGTCAGTTTGTTAACCGTGCAGGTGAGTCCCTAAACCTTGCTGTAAACGCTGTGGCAGATATACTCCATACCTTTTATTCTCGTACTGTAATTCCAGAATTTCCCTCAAACCTATTTTTGTACTGGCTGCTCTTCTTGGTTTTGCCTTTTATTCTATTCGCTAAGAACAAAGGCTTGAGGTATTGAGTATCTGGTAAATGTAGTTTATTGTGGTGTTATCTGAGACATATTGATATTGTAGAGAATTTTGATTTATCATCATTCTCCGAGCTTCTGTAGATAATCCAAGAACCCATTCAATTCATTCTTATCCATATTCGTTAATAATTCTCGTTCTGCTCTCACATATTTTCGCAGGCTTGCTAGGCATTCTTTAGCTTTCGCATCTTGTTTCACGATTTTGATTTGTTCATGCTCAATTCTAATCCTGTACAACGTTGCAAGGAAAGTGGCTCCCACAACTAGTGTATTGCCAATGACAGCAATAGTTGCTATGTCTACCATTAGGTATCAACTCTAGCACTGTTTTTGTTAGTACTTCGTATATCATTCTTTGGGTTTATTGTTCAAGATTCATCATTCTGAAAATCATAGAATCTTCCGCAAAAAGTATTAGTCGGAAAGGACTCTGTGTAGCAAATTGGATGATTACTGATGCGTCGTCGCGATCCATTATTTGAGAAAGCTCAAAAATTAGCTGAGAGCGATAGAATCGAATTCTTAGGTAACGGAGTTTATAACGTTGTTGGCGATCATGGGACGTATACGGTCGCTGAGGAGTTTACAGGAAAATTAAGCTGTAATTGTCAAGGTTACTTGACTAAAGGTCGTTGTAGTCACATGTTGGCAGTAATGCTGCTTACAAGCAACAGACGACATAAAACACATAAAACAACGTGAAAAATTATGACTTGATCATTCTGCTGATAAGAAATAGGTTTTAGATCTTGTTGTGATCGCAATTAGTATTACTTTTATTTGGAAGCATGTTTGTGTTTTCTTCTAATCAGCCATAATAATACAATAACAACAGCTATTATGGCAATGATTATGATTAAGTAGCGTACAGTGCTTGTAACCTCACGCCAATTCGCACCCACATAAACGCCGATTGAAACTAAAACAATGTTCCAGATCAAACAGCCAATCGTAGTATATGTAATGAATCTAGCAAGGGGCATTTTTAGAGCTCCTGCTGGAAAAGATATTAGAGTTCTGAAGCCTGGAATCAGGCGGCAAAGAAATACTGCTGGTGCACCGTACTTTTTGAACCATATTTCGGCTGTATCCATTCTTCCTTGATCGTAGAGTAGTTTTTGAACAGTCTTGTGTCTTGCGAGTATGTTTGTTCCTTTTAATCCAACATAATAGTCTATTAATGAACCTAAAATTCCTGCAACCGTTGAGACTAAGATAACTAACCAAAAATTAAGCAAGCCCTGCGAGACTAAGTAGCCAGCGAAGGGTAATATTACTTCACTTGGGATGGGTAAAGACGATGATTCAAGCGTCATCAAGACAAAAATACCAGCATAACCCCATGATTGGATAGTAACCGTAAAGCTCCCTACAAAACTAATAAGAATGCTAAATATTACGCCGAAGGGAGTACCCGCAAATGAATTACCTTCAATTAATACGTCTTCTAACGTATCTGACAATAAGAGAATGGCAATTATGAAGACTAAGATTACGACTACTATTTGTGGTATTCTCTCTTCAAATCTATCCCTAATTGGAGGCAAATCCAGATGTCGTCCTTGTCTAAAGTGAAAAAGATTTCAGTATATTACAATATAAGGACAATGATGCTCTAACCAGACTGGGCGTAATAGGTTACGCCAGTAATTATGTATTGTATAGCTATCGCAGCTATCAAGAGTGCCATAATACTTGCAATTATTGATGCACCTGATTTTCCAAGGAATCGATGGATTGGTTCTATGAGTCTTGAGACTAACCAAACAATTGCGAATACTACTATGACTGCTTTTAGGGTGATGATTATGCCAAATTCTTGAAGATTTAGAATCGTAGTAGTGATAGCTCCTGGTCCAACGAGTAAAGGTACAGCAAGCGGAACAGCGCCTAAAGTATCTAGGGAGCCTGCTGGTTTGTTCCATTCACCTTCAATTAGGAGTTTAATTGCGATGATTAGCAGTAGTATGCCGCCTGCGATCATGAAACTGTAGAATGAGATACCAAAAAACGCAAGAATTTCCTGCCCAATTATCGAAAAAACAATTAGAAGTACTAAACCTCTAAGCGTGGCCGTATGAAACACCCGTTTTCGTTCAGGCTGCGTCATTCTTTCAGTTGCACTGATAAAAATAGGGATATTTTCAAACGGATCAACGATGATAATAAAGCTAGAATTGCTTTCACTAAATTCGGAATACCCTCAACTAGCGACATAGTTTTTCGCTTTAAACATGTTGAATTATAGTTGATTTCTTTCTTCTCACTAACTGTATATCTTTTTCGTAAATTTCTTCAAAGCGGTTTGTCATCTAAAATAAAAGTTACAGTTCATCAGGCTAAACTTGAGCGTTTGATGACCCATCAAAGTGGATGACATATTTGGGTTTGCCCTAATCTTTTCGCTTCTGGTTTCCGTGTTTTCCACGTTGACTTTGTTGGTGACGCTCACGTCTCTTTTTGCTCCAGCACGCTTTACAATAGACAGGCCTGTGAGGATCAGGTTTAAAAGGCACTTCACATTCCTCGCCACATTCGCTGCATTTAGCTTCATGCAATGTGTTGTCTTCGTTCTCTTGGTCATTGTTTTTGTTGTCCTGGGTGGTTTTAAACAATTTATACCGTTTTAATCGTGGCCAACCTGTTTTTGCGTATGCTAACATTTCAGGTTTTGCTTTTAACCATCGCATCATGTGAAAGAAACTCTTTGCTCGTTTCTCCTCGCGTTCGGCTAATGGTTCGTAACCTAGGTTACGAATTTCGTCCAGATAGGCGATCTCTGTTAACCGCTGTGCTTCACCCACAACTCTAATACGTTGTACTAATTTTTCGTCCAATACTTTCTTCAATTCTTTCGCTGCTTCATCAAAAATATACCCTTGACACAATTGCACAGGCTCATCCGCCTTAGCTCTCAGACTGGTCAAGAGTTCGCTGGTTATTCTAGACGCTTCAGAAAGATACGTTTTGCCGCAGTAAATGCCAGGCTGAAAAAATTTTACATCAATAACATTATATTTGAACTCACAAGTTTCAGGGCGGTAAGCACCAATCACAATTCCATGTAGTAAATCTCCGCTTCCTGCGTCATCCACAATAATAGTCAAATATAGCGTTCGCCTCAATCCCTATGAAAAATATCCATGCGAATATAAAAACAGTGTCATCAGCACTGCGACTAATTTGAAATCTTGATGTTAAATAAGGAAAAGCTTTATCCACTCCATCAACCATATTACTATACGTTGGGGGTAGTCTTGACAGTCACGACGTCAAAACCTAAACGAAATAGACTCCTTGTAATCTTAACGTTACCTGCATTAGCTTTACTATGGCTTGTTGGCTGGAGTCTATATTGGATTGGAAGTAAAAGCGATAATACACCTCAAGCTCGGAGTAAACACAAGAATAAGTCCAAAGAGAACATTACTTTAATTGCAGCTTCAACACTTAAAGAAAATGTGGAAGATGAGGAAGAACCGGTAGAGCTTTCAGCTTAATCATTTAAGAATCTTCTCCAAACTTCCAACGTACCATCCTTCTCAGCCTGTCTTCTCACCGTATCTCTATTTACTCTTGTAAATCGCAGAATTGCATGAATATCCCTCTCATCCTTTACTGCGCGTTCCGTGTCAAGTGTAGCTTGAATCATTCGTAATTTTGCTGAAATCAAATCCTCAGGTACCTGCAAAGAAGTCTTAGCGCCGACAATCTCACCGATCTGCTTATGCACTTCTTCAGAGAAGATTACATCTACCCTATAAGGTGAAGTCTTACAGTAGAACGTAGCAATCTTGTAGCCAGACGACAGTGCATCATCAATCTTCTTTTCCTGAACTTCTAAACCTGCATTACATAGGGATAAGACAAGTTTAGCCTTCGTTGCATTTTTCATAGATGTATTTTTTTTGGGAATTGCAACTATGATGTCGATATCGCTAGTAGTTCGAGGTACACCATAATAGCTGACGGCTAACGCACCAGTAAGTGCGTAATCTAATCCTTCTTTTTCGAAGCATTCTATGAGTGTCTTGATGAACTTAGTTAGGCTATCCATGATTATTCCTTTCTGCGGTGACGTTTAGTCCAGACTAGCCTTTGTCTTATTTGTTCAATTAATTCTTCTTGGCTAATATTCGGATTTTGCTGCTGAATACTTGCGGCACAGATTTGAATGCATGTATCTGTCATATCTATGCATAGGGCTATTTTTTCCTTAGGCTTAAGCGATCCTAATCGTTCAACTTGTTCCTCCAACACGAAGTCTCCTAATCCAAAGGTAAATGTAGTAGTCCCTTTAGAGATTACCTCTCAACATTACCATCCATAAATATCTGTTTCTATCACACTACTTGTGGTTTAAACGGTGGATAAACAGGACTACTTAACATGGGCCAGTAAGTATGATAAGAGTCAAGGCTGGGCTACGCAGAAAGAAAAAGAATTAGGCGCTCGATTTAGACGATTAAAAACCATGTCTAAAACTGATTTGATTGAAGTAGTTAAGTGGAAGTCTAACGATGATACAAAGAGAGATCATATTTTGGAGTTAGTATCACGAAATGATGAGGCTACGGTGCGACGGATTTCGAGTCAAGTTTTTAGTATGCCTGAGGATGATGCGTGTAGGATTAATTGTCTCTTGATGTTGGAGGGTATTAGTCCTGTTTTAGCTAGTGTGATTTTAGCTTTCTTTGACCCAAAAAGGTATGGTATATTCGATTCGTATGTATGGAAAAGCTTGTTGGGAAATGAACCACCCAACCTCTATTCAACAGTAAATTACTTACGGTTGCTTACAGCTCTACGAAAGACAGCAGCAAAGCATGGTCTTGATGTGCGGTTGATTGAGAAGGCACTATTTAAGATGAGGCTAGATGAATTAGGTTCATGCGAGCATGTATCTCAAAGAAGACGTTCTACGAAAAAGCTGAGGTCTGAAAGATGACAATCTCAAGAACTTCGGCTTCCAATTGCTAAGGATTCAAACATATAATATGCGTGTTAACGGAAATTCGAGGTAATTGAGCGTTTGTTTATCAAAATTACAGAAGAACATCACTTAATACTTCTAGGATGTTGATGTTTTCAAGCGTTTTCGAATATTAAAGGTTCCAAGTGCGTGCTTCTTTTGAATCGCTCCTATTCCAGAACGTATGTATATTCTTTGAAGAACCATGTTTTGATAACCTCAACTAACGTGAGATAAGCTAACTCTTAACGTACTCAGCATCACCATTATCTACTGTATAGTAAATTCTTTTTTGTAGCGAGTTTCAATCGTCTAAGACGTTACCTTGAAAATCTGATCTAGCAAACAAGGGATTGAAAAATGAGATCCTAAAGTGCGGTTCTCACTTCATGATTCTTACTTTGATTGTCCAATTCAACCTTTTCATTAACCGTTCAGGATCGTATGCGATATCCCGTTTGTTCACGTAGTCAGCAACCATACGCTTGATTTTTGTCCTTACTGTGGCGGATTCCAGTTCTGACGTTAGCATTTTTGCTACGTTTTCGCAAAGCTCTACGCCCTGTTTCTCGCCAAATTCTAAAGATTGCAATAGAACTTCGCCAAATAAGTATTGTATTGGAATGTTATTAACTCTTGTGATTGTTCGAGGCTAGTAACAAAAGATAAGAAATAAGAAGAATTGATTTGTTCATTTTTCGCAACTGTTTTTTAGCGTTATCAATACGTTTAAGAATTTGAGCTAATTACTAGGTAACACAGTCGTCAATTATTCTAAGCTTTTAGTTAGGAGTAGTTAATTTGGTAAGGAATGTTTTGCCTCGGCATGTTGGGTTGATACCTGATGGTAATCGTCGTTGGGCTCAAAAGAAAGGGTTACTAAAGGAGGATGGGTACGCTCCAGGTGTAACAGCTGGCTTAGTCTTTTTTGACAAGTATAAAGATATCGGGATTGAAGAAGTCTCAGTGTATGGCTTCACAAAAGACAACACAAAAAGGCCAGCTAATCAATTGTTAAAGTTTAAGCAGGCAGTAATAGATTTTGCTTTAGAAGTCTACAAACGCGGCGCAGCGTTACTTGTTGTTGGTGATTATGACTCTAAGCATTTTCCGGACGAACTTCGACCCTTTCTTGCACGTCAAGGAACAGGATTAAAAGTTAATCTATTAGCAAACTATGGCTGGGATTGGGATTTAGAAGGGTTAAAAAATGGACGATTACGTTCACATGAAGTCTCAAGAATAGATCTCATTATTCGCTGGGGAGGCGGCAGAAGATTAAGCGGCTTCCTTCCGGTACAATCCGTTTATGCAGATTTCTACGTCATAGACTCATATTGGCCTGACTTCAATGAATCTCAATTTGATGAAGCATTATTATGGTTTAGAAGTCAGGATCGCACTTTTGGAGGATAAAGAAAAGAAGTAATGTAAACTAAAACTACCGCTTCTTTTAATAACCTTATGATGGGCCGAGCCGGATTTGAACCGGCGACCTTTCGATTATCAGTCGAACGCTCCAGCCGTGCTGAGCTACCGGCCCATAGTTTGGTGACACCAAAGTTAATAGTTAGTTGGTTAATAAGAATTTTCGTAAATCTTTAAACGATAGTCATATTTGTTTATTAATTTGGGTTCGCGCCTAGCACTGCGTAGCTTCACAGGTTATATTACCTTAAGTTTTTTCAAAACGAAACGAAAACGAGTCTCCCTTTTTCTTTTTTTGAAGTTGTGGATTGATTAAATATGAACTGAATTGAATATAGTATTGTGTTAAGAATAAGGCTATTGATAATCTATTTTTTTGCTTAGATTTAATGAAAAATTTATGATAGAGCAAAAACTGCTAATGAATATTCATTTTTCTTCCAACTATTGCAGTTACTGTCAGAATGAGGATTATCATTAATAGCACAGGAAGAATTGATGAAAATTCTGGAATAGCAACCGTATTTTGTTTGGAGACGTCAGCAGCAGCCTTAAACCACGGAAACAGATATGTTATAGCCACATCATCGTCAAGACCACGATGGGCATAATGAAGAATCAAATCTTCTACGTTAGTGTAACCAGTATTTATTGGTTCATAAAGATTCGCACAATAAACCAGCACCGACTCAGCACCATAATTGTACCATGCAGTATTAATGGCCATGCCACGTACATCACCATAATTCGGGGGATAACTAAAGTCATTACCAGAATTATATCCGTTGTAAGCGTTAATCAAATTAGTCTTGTTAGAACCACGGTAATAATATGAAGTAAAGCCTCCTCCGAAATGCAAATCAAGAAACTCATCTGGTTCATACGTTGCTAAAGCATAAACTACGGCTTTGGTCTCAGCTTGACTTGCGGGAGTACCACCAGAACAGAGTTCTCTAGAATCGAAATCATATGGAAAATTTCTATTCAAGTCACAGCCAAAACCAGTCTCGGCAATCAAAGTAACATTGTCATTTTGTCTATCTGGTCTGTTATTATGGCTATCTGCATGATTACCAAAATTCACAATTGGAATAAAATAGAAGCAGTTCTCAGTCAAGTAATTTTCACTTGCCGTAGTATGATTAGTTAGAAGCCACTCAGCAAAGTAATACATAGCTTCTGTACCCAAATCCTCCCAATTATGCAGAGAACCAATCATCATCACGCGACCACCATTCGGATTGCCTACCGTGTACATGTTGATGTGATGTCCATAATCATCAGAACCATAGCCAGAATCATTACTCAAATCTACCTTCGTCATGTGTTTTGAATAAGTTGACACTAAACTATTCCATCTACTAAGTGTATCAATACCATATATAGCATTAGTTTCATCTTTAGGATGGAATAATTCGAAACCATCAGGGTTGATTGCGTGACCAGCCGCTGGAAACACGGCAAAGTAAGATGATAGTAGACATACTGAAACCAGGATGATGCTTAAGCTGGCTTTAGGATTTTTCATTATGTTTTGTCACCACCCACATCAACAGAAGCGACAAATGTTAATATTGTGAAACATTAACCTAATGAATCAGAATCAAAGTTAATATTTCAGATTACTAACATGTGCTAATTATACTTGGAGAACCCAATCTATAAAGATATGTGTCTGCAAACAGACAACAGCAAGTCAAATAATCAATAACCTTTGTCAAGATTTTCTGAGAGCTTGATTGAACAAGCAAACCAAGAGATACTATTTGCCAATCTGTTTGTAAAACGATACCACCTTAGCGACGAGCTGAGCCGAATGAGAATGCAAAGTGACAAAGCCATGTTTATTTAGACGCCACTAACATTTAGTAGCACGTGACGATGGATGCGATCCTATGGAAGCAGGCAAGATCTTAAGGAGTTTCAAGGCTAAGAATGGACAAAATGTGGTTTTGAGGACGCCGCGGTTAGAAGATTTGGATGACTTTCTGGAACTCATTAATTCGCTTGTTGATGAGAAAGCCGAAATCTATATCACCCAAAAATTCACGAGAGAAATGGAGGCAGAATGGTTGCTCACTGTAATGTCACGTTTGGAGAAGAATGAACAATTCTTTCTTGTGGCAGAAGTCGACCAGAAAGCTATTGCTTTGTCTGATTTTCAAGTTAAGGGTGAAGACAAAGAGCATCGTCTAGGAGCAATAGGAATAATTGTGAGAAACGGTTACCGAAATTTGGGGATTGGAACTGAAATTATGAAGGTTATGTTGGAACAGGCGGCTTTCTTTGGGTTGCGAACTGTGACTGTGAATGTTTTCGCCACTAATAAACGGGCAATTCACGTTTATAGGAAAGTTGGATTCGTTGAATCAGCTATATTTCCGCAAAAGCATTTCAGAGAAGGCAAATTAATAGATGAGATAGTTATGACAAAGTTAATTGGCTGAGCGTCATTGATTGAATCAAATTTTGATTACTTCCTTATGATTATGGTTCGTTTTGATGATGCTAAAACTAAGTATAATAGTTTCTTTTCCGTATTAGTTATGTATAGTTGATTTTAATGAGAATTGGAGTATTAAGTGGAGGAGGAGATGCTCCTGGAATAAACGCTGCTATTCGCACTGTAGTTAGACATGGTATTCTAACGTATAACTATGAAATGATAGGAATAAGAGATGGATGGAATGGGCTTCTTCAAGAAAATTATATACAATTAGATTTTGATGCTATTTCTGGAATCTTGCATCGTGGTGGTTCAATATTAGGAACTTCTAGAACTAATCCGTTTAAGACGAAAGAAGGTCCAGAAAAAGTTCTTGGGTCATTAAAAAAGAAAAACATTGATGCACTTATTGCGATTGGTGGCGATGATACCTTAAGTGTAGCTGGCAAAATGTCTGAGTTAGGCGTAAAAGTTGTTGCGATTCCAAAGACGATTGATAATGATCTTTGGGGAACTGATTACGCGTTAGGATTCAATACAGCTGTTTCGATAGCGACCGAAGCTCTGGACAGATTGCATGCTACTGCTGAAACTCATCATCGTGTCATGATTATAGAAGTGATGGGAAGGTATACTGGTTGGATTGCTTTAGAAGCAGGCATAGCGGGTGGTGCTGATGTTATATTAATTCCTGAAAAACCATTTGAAATTGGAAGAGTTTGTGACTGTATAAAACAGAGAAAAGAAGGAGGAAAAAATTTTAGCTTAATAGTCGTTGCGGAGGGGTGTAAACCAAAAGAAGGCAAAGCAATTGTGTATAGTGATGAAGTTGATGAGTTTGGGCATGTACGGTTAGGTGGAGTTGGTTATTTTTTGGGCAAAGAAATTGAAAAAAGCATAGGTATTGAAACTCGAGTAGTAATTCTTGGGCATTTGCAACGAGGTGGTTCACCCACTCCTTATGATAGATTACTTGCTTCACGTTTTGGAAAAGCTGCAATTGAATTGGTTCATGAAAAGAAATTTGGATATATGGTAGCTCTCAAAGGTAAAGATATTACTGTTATGAAATTAGCAAGTATAACTGGCAAGCGTAAGACTGTGGATTTAGAGCTTTACGATTTGGCACAAGTACTCACATGTTAAAGAGTAGAAACATTATGTTCTTTAAACGAGCCACTTGCATCTAACAAAAAACAAAAAAGTAATCTTAATCCAAAAATTTCACACGGTAAAGATACAGAAGATGCAACACGAATAGATAGCGTGCGTGTTGCTGCGGCCGTCGTCATAGTCTATGAAGCGCGCGGAAAAGAAACGCAAACCTCCTAACGCGATGTAGTCAAGAATTCTTGACTTAAGTTTAGTCAAGAAAGTTCGATAAGAATACTCTTATAGATAAAAACTCAACAGAATTAGAGGCAGTGACAACAATCCATCTCTCGAAACGAAAAATAACTGTAATCATAATAATAGCCATAGCATCCACCTTATCGTTAACTATTCTGAGAATTCCTCTCATAAACTCATCAAGAATATCTTTGAACACAGAACAAAAATCTCTTTTAGCAATTCAAAAAATAGTCGGATTGGATTTAACAAAATATGAAATGAACTTTTCATCTTCCACTATTAACATGTCATCTCCTGTTTCCACTATTTTTGCATCTTATAATGGCTCTCAAATAGAGGATGTTTCTTGCAAGCTGCAATCGAATGATAGTATCATAACTGCGACTTTAAGGTTTGTAAATGGGACGTTATGGTGGGTTAACTTATATCCATACAACAGTGCCTTGTCTTCAGCTCATTATGCTAATCAATTACCAACAGAACCTATTGAAACAACAAGAATTCTTCTTCAAAGACTACAGGAATATTATGAGGACTCTTCATACATCAAACAAATGCTTGATTCTCTGCAAACAGTTAACAGTTTAGAGGAAGTCAATGCCACAATAGAAGATATGATAAGACAAGTAATAGTTCAAAATCAGTTTATACAAGTAAATCAAACACTTAATTATACTACTACAACTACGTCAATTACTTTCATGTACACTTTTGGCGAAGCTTCTACTTGTTCTAAAGAAATAGTTTTTAGATTTAGGGACGGTGCTTTTGAAGGATTTGGAAATGGATGGCCATTCTTCAAGATAAATAATGAGAAAATAGTTATTTCAAGAGAACAAGCTATCAATATTGCATTAGAGCAACTAAATAATGCTTCATCAAACGAGGTTAAGTTAAGAAATGAAAACATTAGAGCTGATTTGACTTTAGTGGCACGAGAACCGTTTGAATTGCATCCTTTCTGGTTTATTGGTTTACCTCTTGCTTCAGTATCATCATCTAATAGTAATAATCTACCATATGTTCGCCCTATTACTGAATGGCAAGTTGGTATTTGGGCAGATACAGGAAAAATAGAATACAGTCATCCAGCATAAGTAACATTATCAGATGTTATGCCCAATTAGCCCAAGAAATTTTGACTAGCTTTCAGTCAACTATCCCAAAACACTGAAATATTTCATCTACAGCAAAGAGTAAAATGATTGTAGTCTATCCTATAAGCATAGAAAAGGGCTCGTAGCCTAGCACGGATTAAGGTGTCGGCCTTCGGAGCCGGAGATCGTGGGTTCAAATCCCACCGGGCCCGCCATGTTTACCTGCAAATAAAGCAGTAGTCCTGTCTTGCGTTCTTCTGAAATTGGATATATTGCCTTTCTGAAACATATCTTTTTAGGAGCAGACACTTGGCTTTTTACAAAGTGTCGACGGATAATGAAGTTCTTCAAAAAGAAAGGTGAATCTGTAAAAAATGGCATTCACGAGCTAGAATTATAAGCTTGGAGAAGACTAAAGTAAGCTTTTGTAAAAGAGGAAAAATTGACACTTATACTTTACTATTGAAGAAAAAAACCATCACCTAACAAGGACCGAACACAGTCAAAAGACGTTAAATCTACCTTTTGCCAAAGAAATTTGTTACTGTTAAAGTACAATAACATTGATTTAAATGTCGAACTTCCTTTAGTGAGAGTATAACAAACAGGGTGTAGATAATTATTACAAAATCCGTTCTATGCAGAAAAGAACACCTGTGAATAATGATATGATTCTGAGAATAACGAGACGAGTACCTTATCAAGAAGGCTTTCGTTTCTCTCTAGGTATAGGAAATTATACTGGACAGGTAGCGACAAGTTTAGAAGATTTTGCAGAAATGCTACGAACCGTCGACTTAAGGTCGATTGATTTTCATATGCAAAGACATGATTTTGAGAAATGGGTAAAGGATGTTTTTGGTGATGACAAACTCGCACAGATTATAAATAGAATGACCGTCTTTCAGGATGAGAACCGCAGTAGTGAACTTGTAGCTGCTATTCAAGGATACCTGGCGGATTTGAGGAAAAAACAGACTCTTTAGATGTCATGTTTAGAAACCAATAAGCTAAAAAACAACCCAAACAATGTATACTATTCAACCAATCAAGCCCAAACTACAAATCTTTGTTCATTGACATTAGATGGTCATTACTTTCAAGTACTTATTCCA
>DATGZD010000009.1:0-19342 GCA_035297385.1 Candidatus Sulfotelmatobacter sp.
CCAGTCTTCAATTTCTGCAATAACATCATCTTTACCGAAAATATAGGCTGCGCCTCCATAACCTACAAAGAGGTCGAGTTCACCTCCTGGACAACCTCGGGGTGCAGCTTGAGAATTATCAGCCCCTATGACCATAGTGTATTTTATGCCTGATTTTGGATAGTTAACTAAAGCAGCAGCATCCTTAAACATGCTTGTACCCGCTTTGCAAGCAAATTCTGTGTCAACGGCATCAACTGCTTGGACGTCGCCTTCTTCTTTTCCGAGTTTAAGGACTTGAGCAACCTTTGAAGCGATAGGCTTTACTGCATACGGGTTGGATTCTGTACCCACATAAACCTTGCCGACTAAAGCACTGTCAATACCTGCATGTATCAATGCTAGTTTTCCTGCTTCAACTGCTGCAGTTACAGCGTCTTCGTCAATGAAAGGAATGGCACGTTCCAGCCCATTTTCTTTTATTCTAAATCGTGATGTATACATACCATAGCCGACTATGCCGGCATTTGGATATTCTTTGTTAGGTTCTATGATCTTGTATTCTTGATGTGGATAGTATTCATCTGCCAAACTGAAGGCTAATGAAATGGTAGGAACGACATCCGTAGATGAGACAGCATGTCGTCTTCGGAAACGCGGAACAACTTCTCTTCCTTCAAGTTTTGATAAATCTATGGTTTCACTATTGATGATTTGATCTGTAATCCTCCCGGGCACACGGATTCTTCCGCCATGGAAGGAAATTATGCCATATACAAAACTCTCGAGTTTCGTAAATCTATTTGTCGGTTCAGTAACCAATGTACAGAGTTCCAGTTTACCTTTGTCATAGAAGAGGTCAATATTTTCCATTTTTGCAAAACTTTTTCTTCCACAATTTCCGCAATAATCACGAATTTCAAAATATTCTTTTCCACAGTTTTCGCAACGACTTGCCTTTAACCTATCACCAAGATAAGAAACTCTTCGTTCTATAGGTTCGCTGCTCATGTCAATTTCTCCCTAGCACAGTAACATAACTCTTGGTTCCAAAGCCTTCGAATTCTTGTGTACAGCCATACTGAGGTGATTGTTCAGCGGTAATTTGTCTTGAGTCAGCTTCTCCACGGAGTTGTCTATAAATTTCGAAGATTTGTGCTCCGCCTGTTGCACCCAACGGATTTCCATCTGCTTTCAGTCCACCATTTGTATTGACATAGAGTTTCTTATCTTTCAGCTCATAATAGCCCTCATATTCTTCACATTTTCCACGAATACACTGCCATGAGGTGCCTTCTTCACAGAAGCCCAAATCTTCCATCGTCACAAGTTCCATTATAGTAGACTGGTCATACAACTCAGCAATTTGTATGTCTTGAGGACCTACTCCTGCCATTTTCAATGCATTCTCTGCTGCAATTCTTGTGGCAAGAAAATGTGTCAAATCAGTCCTTGCTGGAAAACTAAGAAAGTCAGTTGCAGAAGCACACCCTAAAAGATAAATGGGATTATCAGTTAGTCTTTGGGCTAGAATTTCATTCGTTACTATTAACGCTGAAGCACCATCTGAAACGGGCGCAAAATCATATAGCGCCAACAGTTTATGTGCTTGTTCTCTTGCACTTAAAACATGTTCAATCGTTATTCTTTTTTGAAATTGAGCATACTCGTTCTTTAATGCATGAGCATGATTCTTCACAGCAACCTCGGCTGCTGCAAGCTTTAGTTTTTCAAGATTTTCACCTTGAATTCCATATTTCTTGGCATAAGCTCGAAACATTAATTCATGATTAGTCTCTGGTGTACCGCCCGCATAATAGCTCCATGGATCTTCGAGTAGCATAAGATCATCGCGAATCTTATCCCAGCGGTCAGTCATTTTTTCGATGCCGCCTACCAGAACAGTAGAATATGCACCCGACTTAATGGCATAATAGGCTGATAGTAAGGCAGCGCTAACTGAACGTGTCGCTTCCATAGGTACGTGAAGCTCAGTAAGTTCGGATAGAAAACCTTCTTCCAAACCCAATTTATTCGTAATAGGCAAAAAACAATCAGCTAAATAGCAGGCTTGTAAATCTTTTCGCTCCAACCCAGACTCTCGTGAAGCAGCAAGCCAAGCTTCTTCGATGAGCTTTGCTGGTTCTTTACCGTAATGTTCTCCAAATTTTGTGCGACCTACTGCGACAAGAGCTGGACGATTCTGCATTAAAGTAGTCACTTCTTTTTTGGATAGCATCTACAGTTTTCCAAGAGAGCTTTTAAGTGTTTGCTAAGATTGTCCATTAAACCTTTCGTGGTTATATGGAAGATGCTTTTCTAGTTTGGGAGAAGATAAAGTAATTCCGACGGCAATTATCACCAATACAATTCTACTCACTAATTCAGTGGCCGTAAAAACCAATAAATTCGGCAGATACGCTGTGATACCTGAAGCAAGAAGTATTAAACTCACAAAGAAGAGTGTAGAACTAGAACGGAAGATAGAACCTTTAGGTATATCCCCCCCATCGATTATTAACGATGTTATCATTGTATTTTAGGTCTTTCCGTCTGAAAAGAGGCATCTCTTTCCAATATTTTTTCAGTTAATGTTTGACTTAAACTCTCAAGTGCTCTGCTCAGTTCAACAGGATAAGCTGGCGGGTTGATTAGTTTCTTATGTTTTTCGGGCAGTTTAGAAAGATTGATTTTTGCTGTAGAACGAAGTTCATTTAGAGAAGGTAGCTCATAACTTAATTTGCCATCTTCCATAACCTTAAGCAATAACGATTCTTCATTCAACTTTTCATCCGCGAGTGCGATTACATCTTTTACATAATTACCTTTTTCATCTTTGTATCTGTAGACTTGTTTCCTTCCAGGCAGCGTAATTTTTCCTTCACTTAATTTCATGATCGGTGAGTATTCACCGTTTGCGCTTTGAGTTTCACAGAGTTTGTAAATTACATCTATGTAAGGTCGGTCTGCTGAAGTTCCCATGCGCGTTCCGACACCAAAAGCGTTTATATCTGCATTTTCGCTCAGTAACTCCATTATCTTATATTCATCAAGATCTCCGCTTGCAAAAATAGTCACATAATCTAAGCCTTTGTCATCGAGCAATTGCCTAACTTTCTTACTTGTTTCAGCCAAATTTCCACTGTCTAAACGTACACCGCCAAGTTTGTAACCTTTGGCTTCCAGTTCTTTAGCAATAGTTATAGCATGTTCAGCACCAATAATATCATTGTAAGTATCGATGAGAAGCGTAGACTTATTTGGAAAGGTCTTAGCGAAAGCACGAAATGCATCTATTTCACGCTCAAACGCCATGACGAATGAATGTGCCATCGTTCCAAAAATAGGGATATCATAGGTCATTCCTGCTAACACATTGCTTGTGCCTGCGCATCCTGCAATATAACTCGCTCGTGCAACCTTCATTCCCGCATCAATACCATGTTCTCTTCGTAGACCGAATTCGACAACAAGTTTATCCTCTGCTGCTTGTACAACGCGTGATGCCTTGGTAGCAATCGTAGTCTGCAGATTAACTGTATTCAAAAGAAATGTTTCAATCAGTTGCGCTTCGATTATGGGTGCAGTTACACGGATTAAAGGTTCACAAGGAAACGCCACTGAACCTTCAGGCATGGCCCAAACGTCCCCTGTAAACTTGAAGCCTTGAAGATATTCGATAAAATTGTTTTTGAAACCTTGTTTCTTTAGAAAGGCTAAATGTTTATCGGTAAACTTGATATCTTCCAAATAATGTAGAATTTGTTCTAAACCTGCAAAGAGTAAGTAGCCTCTATTCTCTGGCAATCTTCTAACGAATAAATCAAAAGTCGCTGGTTCAAGTATATTGTTATCAAGATAGCTGGCACACATAGTTAATTCATAGAGATCAGTGAACATGCTCATGTTTTCTCGTTTTTGTTCATTCCAAAAACTTGACATGCGCTATAATTGATGTAGATGAGATTTAACCCTTTTCATAGGGTTAAGATTACGAGAACGTTTATGGTCCAAATAAAAGAAGAACAATTGCCTCAGAGAGTGCTGAAGCGTAATCTATCATAAAGAAAACTTGAGATTCCAGTTAGCAGCACTTAACCTACGATTGGAAAAGGAAGCTGATTTTGTCCAATTAAGTTAAGGACAATATTTGGGAAAAGTCCTAGAATAATTATCGCCGCTATGAGGATGAAGACTGGAATCAACAAGCGTATGGGCTCCTTTATTTTTGTTTCATCTTTTGGTTTTTTGGCCCATATGACATTGATTAACCTAAACAAATACGCTGTCTGCAGGACACTAGCGATCACACCGATGATTGCTAACCAAGCCATATTTGATTGAATAGCTGCTGTAAAAACTAATAGTTTTGCTGTGAAGCCACCGAAGGGCGGAATTCCAGCAAAAGAAAACGCTGCCATAGACAAAGCCAAACATGCAAGCGGCATTTTCCAACCTAAACCAGAAAAATCATCCATCGATTTGAAACCATAATGATTAATGATACCCACTGACATGAATGCTAACGCTGTTGTTATACCACCGATCAAGAAGAAGTATAAGTTTCCCTCCATGCCTAACACACTGACGCTTGTAATTGCTACTAAGTTATAGCCGACGTCAGCAACACAGATGTTTCCAATTAATCGTTTAATGTCATCTTGAATTAATGCAAATAAGTTTCCAACAATCATTGTTAATGAAGCCATTACAGCTAACATGAAGCGCCAATCCAAAACCTGGGTTGGTACTAGAATAAAGATTAAGACACGAATCAAGACGTAGTAGCTGCCTTGATCAATCAATGCTGAAAGAAATGCCGATGATGAAGCAGGTGCAGCGTTATAAGCATCCGGTAACCAGAAATGAAAAGGAACTATTGCAGCTTCGATAGCATAGCCCGTTGCAATGAAAATAAACGCTAATACCAACAAACGCTTATCAGCTAACGAGATTAACGCTTCTCTTACAGCCCAAAAATTAAGTGAACCCGTTAAACCATAAACAAGTGAGATTCCAAAGATAATAAATGCTGAAGCAATAATAATCATTACCAAATACTTCAACGCAGCATTCAATGATTCTGGCTTCTTCCTAAAAATCATTAGAAAACTTGAACCTGCAGCTGCAGCTTCCCAAAAAATAAACAACGTTAACAAATCACCGGAGAATACAGTGCCAATTAAAGCTGCGGTAAGCATAAGCATAATTGCATAGTATCTTTCTGATGGTCGTTCACTCAATTTAACGTAGAAGATTCCATAGAGAAATACAACGGCGCTTACTGTACTAATAATTATTGCCATGTAAATAGAAATAGCATCAATCATAAATGCAGTTGATAATGAAGCTAACGGGGTCTGAGCTAACGTGATGTTTAGAGGTTGAGGTGAGACTGTAGTATAATATTTCAATGCTAAATTGCTAATCGTTGCGAAGACAGTGGCGAAAACGATTGCAAACCAGATTAGACTAAAACCAGTTGTGCGTTTACTCTTTCTGATAAGCCTAAAAATGGGTACCGTGAGTACTGCAAAGATCGCTAAACTTGCTATAGGTAAAATAACATCAATAAAGTCAGCCATGAAATCAAACCATCGTTTCAGCCAAATTTCACGGTATTAATCAAACTCAAGAATAATGTTGGGTAGACACCTAAAATCACAATGAGGACCACTAATATGCCCATAGCTATCTTCATGTACATAGGAACATCTAACAATTTCTTTACGGTTTCAAGTGTAACTTTTGGCTGTCCCAAGAAAACTTTGGAAATAAATCGCAATGAGTAAGCTAACGAAAGCACAGTTGCTACTAACATTAAGGCTGTTGGCAGCAAATAGAAACCGTCTGTGCCAATTATCTCGAAAGCTCCAACAAAAATCAGGAATTCACTGATGAAGCACGCAAATGGCGGCGCTCCAGAAATGCTTAATGCAGCAGTGGCTGAAGTCACAGCAGTGTAAGGCATTTTTCCAGCTAATCCGCCCATCTCATTGACATCTCTAAGTTCTGTTTGATGCATAACTGAACCTGCGGAAAGGAAGAATAGCCCTTTGCTTACAGCATGAGTTATCAAATGAAGAATTGTACCAACAATTGCAACGGCTCCTGCCTCGGCAAGTGCGATTATTGTTCCATTTGCCAATATAGCTGGAAATAGTGAGATTCCGAACATTACATAACCCATATGGGCAATGCTCGAATAAGCGATAATACGCTTAATATCAGTTTCAACTAATGCAATCAATGATCCAAAGAAAGCGGAAATTACGCCAAATATGGTTAAACCATGAAGGAAATCAACCCCAAAGGCTATTCCAACTGCAGGAAACACTATACCAATTGATAAACGAATAATAGCATAAGCTCCAGCACTAATTATGACACCACTAAGGAGAGCAGACATTGTTGCAGGTGCTTCCGAATGCGCATCAGGAAGCCACATATGCACGGGAACAATTGCCATTTTCACAGCAAATCCCGCAGTCAATGCTATTAAGATCCATTTTACAGCATCAGGCGCAATACTAGTTAAGGCGGATTGTGCAGCGAACATATCAGTTGTGCCCGTATACATATAAATCGCTCCAATGCCGAGCAACACAAAAACTGCACCCGCATGTGTAAAGATGAATAGTTTAAATGCTGCACGGTAAGATTCTCGATAACCCCAACCACCAACGATGAAGTAGGCTGGAACAAGCATTAATTCCCAACAGAAATAGAAGAGTAATAGGTTTGATGTGATAAAGACGCCAACAAGCCCGACAGATAACAAGGAAAGCAAGACGTAGTATACTGGTAGGTTTTTCTTTCCTTCCATATAATTTATTGAGAACAATGCTGCTGCAAGTATTAGAATTAAACTCGTGATTGCAATTGATACGCTTATCCCATCAGTGAACAGCGCAAATTGGGTATTATTTAGCACAGGAATCCAATTGTATGGTTCAACGTAGCGATTATTATTGGCACTGTTAAGTACAGCAGGCACAGTCCCAGAGACCAAACCGATGTTTATCAAGGCAACCAAAGCTACAATTAAGGCAGAAGTCTTTGGTGATTTTTTCCCTGCAAAATACACGAAGGGAACTGAAAGGATTGGAAGAACAAACACCAATAACAAAAGTGGAAAAGCCATTTTTTACACTCCTATTGTTGCTATTATCAAGATTAGAATCAATATGAAACCAAGTAAAGCAGCAGCGAGATAATGCTGCAAAGATGTCGAGGGCACTTTCTTCATTTTTGACGCAGAACTCAACGTCCGGTTTGCCACCACATTTAACAATTGATCCGCTAAGACATCCAAGTACTTGTGAATATTCAAAGCGAAGCTTATGACGAATCCGGCGACAACTTGAGGAAGAACACCAAACACTGTATTTTCAAAGAACCTTACTGCACTTGAGAATCTTACGGTGCCTCCAGCCACGATTTTCTCGTAAAGATCGTCAAAGAAATATCCATGACGAAGGATAGTTGTTAATGGATTCTTAGCACTACGGAATTTTAACATAATTGCAGACTTTTTGTAGTAGGTTAAATATATAAGTAAGCCCGCCGGCACAAGAATTGCTGCGAAAATAGCTGTTTCCAAGCTCAAGAATGAGCCTATCAAACTAACTTCTCCTTCTATACCTAAGAAACTGCCAAGCCAAGGCGCAACAAAACCCCATACGATACACATTATTGCTAAGACAACGGCTGGGGCGAGCATTATTTTTGGTGCTTCATGAATGTGCAGTTTCTCTATGTGTTCAGATTTCTTGCCCAGGAAAGTTAACGTAATGAAACGTAGACTGTAAGCAAATGTAATCGCTGTAGTAGCGTAGATTATGATTGTTTGCCAAAGATTTCCTGTTTCAGATATACTAGTAATTACTGCGCCTTTACTGAAGAAAGCGGCAAATGGTGGTAAACCACTTGTAGTTAAAATCATTATAACACTTAGTACAAAAGCAATAGGCATAGCTTTTCGTAGACCCCCCATTAACCGCATATCTCGAGTACCGAGCGAATGAATTATACCTCCTGCAACAAGGAAACCCAGACCTTCGAAGAAAGCATGACTCATCATATGGAATAAGCCAGCAAACCAACCTAAAGACGAAGAAGCAGCTACACCTGAAGAACCAAGCGCAGCCATCATAAAACCCAATTGACTTACAGTTGAATAGGCAAGCACTCCCTTAATATCGGGAGTATACAAAGCCATCGTAGCACCCAACAATGCAGTCAAAACACCAATCCATGCGACTGTTGGAAGCCACAACGTTTGCATTGCAGGAATCGCAATGATTAATGGGGCTGCAATAAGAATGAATCGGCCGACAAGATAGATACCGGCTTTAACCATTGTTGCAGCATGCAATAATGCGCTGACTGATGTTGGAGCTTCCATAGCACTGTATAGCCAGGTATGAAGAGGAAGTTGTGCCGATTTTGCGATAGCACCACCCAAGATTAAGAAAGCAACCGCAACCATAGATGTTGTAGCGCTCGCGCTCAACGTTCCTGCTGCAAGGTTTGAGCTAATTGCAGTTATTGTTCCATGAAAGCTGAAGGTGCCAAATGTTGCGAATAAGAGGCCAATTGCTGCGAGCAGACTAATATCACCCAAACGGGTCATAAGGAATACTTTGTTACCAGAACGAATGGATTCTGGCCGTTTATTCCAAAATGAGATGAGTGAGTAGGAACATAATCCCACCATTTCCCAGAAAATGAACAGTTGAAGGAAATTATCTGATACTACAAGCCCAATCATTGAGCCAATGAATAGAAGTAAAAAGAAGTAGTACCGTGGTAAGCCTTCTTCACCCTTCATATAACCTAACGAATAAATTGCGATTATCAAACCAAAGAAAGAAATCAGCAAGGTAAACAGAACACTGAGTGGATCAATGAAAACGCCTGCCGTCACAAGAGAAGGAAGCCAAGGAATAGTTCTTAGTGCAACTGCTTCTGAGTTGCCAATTACATCTGGAACCAGTGTGAATGCTAGAACTGCTGTAATTAAACTGATTAATATTGCATAGTATTCTTTTGCTTTGCCTCCTAACCGAGCAATAGCTGGAACAAACAGGCTGGATATCATCGGTAGTAGCCAGACAAGCCATGAAGTGTAATCAGATATCACGGAGTTTCAACCTCATTTTCTTCTTTTGTTGTTTCTATTTTGATAAGTTCACCGATGTCACTGACGCCATATTTCTTATGAACAATAACCAGCAGAGCTAAAATTACAGCGCTCACAGCTGTATCCGTTGAAAAAGCTAATACTAGAAAAGCTTCGCCGATAGCCTTTCCTGCCTGTGATGCGAGCATAACGAAATTTAATGTACCAGCCGTTGCGATCAGTTCGACTGAAATAAAAACTTTCAATAAATCACGTTTCGTTAGCAGACCATAAACGCCTATGGCGAGAAGTGCGAGTGAAAGAATGACGAAATCCATTATATCCGATCATTCCTTTTTTCATAGAGAACTATTGCTATACCTATAGCAACAGTCATTATCACTAAACCCTGCAAAACAATGTCGCCAGCTCTTAAGCTCCATAGAGCTTCACCGAAAGAAACGCTTGAAGTCTCAGTTGATGGTGTTGAGATACTAAGGAACATGGCGGGTAACGACAAGAGCACGCCTACAACAGTCACTGTTATCAAATTCCTTGATGTTGTTTTCTTTAATGGTTTTTCACTTAACATTTCACCAGAAAGAAAGAGAATAGCTAATGTTCCGGCACCAACGGCAAACTGAAAAACAGCTACATAGACTGCACCGTTTAACGCATATAGTAAAGATGTGAAGAGGAAAGTCCCTGCTAACGCAACGACTGAATAGACTGCCTCATCTAGAAATATTGCTAGACACGCAGTTATTACAAGCCCTGCAGAGAGCACCTCAATTATCATTATTTGGCACCAGTCTATTCAATCGGTTTAGCTTCGAGTTTTAGTTCAGGTTTTAGTACTAAGCTGGATTTACATGTTGTGGCTAACTCAAAAAATTTTGAGCTTCTAATGGCGTTTCTTGGACAACCTTCAGCACATTGGTAACAGAAAACACATTGATCTAAATGGAACAAGGGTCTTTTCTTACCGTTCACTTCAACCATCTCTATAGCTTTTGCGGGGCAATCTCTAGAGCAGAGACCACAACTGATGCACAAATTAATGTCAAATACCTGTTTGCCTCTAAAGTTTTCAGGGACCTCACATTTTACGAAAGGATACTTGCCAGTTGCAGGTTTCTTGAATAGATGCAAGAAGACTTCTTTTATCATTGGAGATACATGAGATTTTTGTTTTGTCATAGGTTCACCATTGGGTATATCCATACTCCTAATGCTACAGTTAACGCGAACGCAATAACTGATAACGGCAATATTACTCGCCAGTTTGCAGTTACTACTTGATCAATACGTAGTCTTGCAAACAGCGTAGTCAAGTATTCAGATATTATTATGACTGCTAATAGTTTCAATACAAACCACAGCGTATACCAAAATTGAGGTACACCAAAGAATACTGGTCCATATGGTCCGCCAAGGAAAAGTTCTACGACAAGTGCTGCTCCAAATACAATTTGTACATCTCGGCTAAGATGAAGGAAGGCGAGTTTACCGCCACAATATTCCGTTTCTAACCCACCTACGACTTCACTATCAGCATGAGGAATATCGAATGGATCTTTTTCTAATTCTGCTTGTAGAGTAATAATGAATAATACAAAAGCCCAAGGAGCGAGAATAATGAAGGGTATAACTTGACTTGCCGCTATGGCGGCGATGCTTAACGTACCAGCCAGATACGCAGGTGCAAGCGCTAAGAGTAATAGTGGAATGTCATAACCTAGGAATTGAGTTAGCACTCTTGCCGCTCCTATTGAGCCATATGGGTTTGATGATGCCCAGCCAGATAAGAAAAGCAGAAAGTTCGCAAGCGTAACGAGTGCCATTATGAAAATAAGGTCACCAGCAAAGCCAGCATTAGGTATAGCACTTGAATCGTCTATAGGTAAGAATGATACAGCGAAAACAAGGATTGCAAAGGATAGAATTGGAGCCGCTTTGAATAGAACCTGTTTTGCATTTAATGGAACTATATCCTCTTTGGTAAGCAATTTAATAAAATCTGCTAAAGGCTGAAGAATCCCCCCAGGTCCTGCCACAGCGGGACCTACTCGGTTTTGCATTCGAGCTTCAATTTTCCTCTCTACCCAGTCACAGAACAAAGTAAGGAATAGGATGAATATGAAACCTGGAAATACAAGGACTTGGAGGAAAAACCATATGTCAAGGACCATTTCTTTCTATTCCTACCTATCGGTGCATGAGAAACAGGGGTCTAAGCTCACGAAGTTTGGAGGTACATCTGCTATGTTGCTTCCAATGGCAGTTGCCAAGAAAGCTGGAATATTAGCGAATGTGGGTGTTCTTACTTTAACCCGATCAGGGTATGCGGTGCCGTTGCTCTTAACATAGTAGAAGAGTTCTCCTCGTGGTGCTTCTACACGATTTACAGCTTCTCCTGCTAGGACAACCCTTGGGGCTCTAACCCTGAAAGGACCAGAGGGTAGATTGTCTAGGGCGTACTCGATTATGTTGATTGATTCTTCAACTTCATCCATGCGAACGTTCATTCGTGCCCATGTGTCGCCATTATTGTATGTTATTACTTTAAACGGAATTTCACCGTATGCCTCGTACGGTTCATCTTTTCGCACATCAATATTTACGCCAGAGGCTCTTGCTACAGGTCCAACAACGCAGAGCTTCAAGGCATCATTTCTTGCAAGCGTACCCACATTTGCCATACGCATCTTCAAGGATGGTTCATTTTCATAGACGTTCCTGTAGAATGGTAATCTTTTTCTCAGATTGCCTAACATGTCTTTGATTTTTGGAATATCGGTTTCATTAATATCTCGTCTAACACCGCCGACTGTCATGCTTGATGAAATAACTCTATTGCCCGTTAAAATCTCAGTTATGTCCATTATAGGCTCTCTGTCACGCCAAAAATACTGGAACAGCGTCTCATATCCAATTTCAAGTCCTGCATGTCCCAACGTAAGCAGATGGCTATGTAGTCTATTAAGTTCTAAGATTATAGTTCTGATGTATTTGGCCCTTGGTGGCACCTCAGTTTTTAGAATTTTTTCAACCGTTTCGACGAAGCATGCAGCGTGGCATGAATTGCATATTCCACAGATACGTTCAACCAAGTATACATCTTGGAGGTAAGTACGGGATTCAGAAGTCTTCTCCACACCCCTATGTACATAGCCGATTCGTGGTTCGACGCCTCTTACGATCTCGCCTTCCACATCGAGCGCAAATTTCTCAGGTTCTAAGAGCGCTGGATGTTGTGGACCTACAATTATTTTCACAATATTTGTTTTTCCTGGGACTTCAGTTTCACTTGATTGTGTCTGTTTGAATGTAAGATTATCTAGTTTTGCATCTTTTCTTAATGGAAAAACATTATCGGGCCAATTGTCAGGCAGGACTAACCTACCCGGACTTGGATGACCTTCAATAACTACTCCTAATAAGTCAGTGACTTCCATCTCATGAAAAGTAGCGCCAGGTATTAAATCACTTATTGTCTTGATCTGAGGTTTTTCCTTTGGAACTTCAACTTTTATGGTTATGATTCCGCCTTTAGATGTTCTAAAATGATAGAATACACCTATGGTTGCGCCCAGGTCGATTCCTGTAATAGCGGAGATCGCAGTTTTTTCGTCTGCATCCAATAATACTTTAACAACTTCTCGATACGTGGAAGCGTCAGCTAGAATCGTTGCTCTTCCAAGCTGTGCAGGTTGTACTTGGACCGATGTATCCTTAAATTTTGATTGTAATACAGTTAATATATTAGGTTCATTTTGACTCATGTTTCTTCTCTTCTTTTGCTGGTTTTTCGGGCTTTAATGAGTTAAGGAGTTTTACGACGCCGTCGATTATGGCTTCTGGTTTAGGCGGACATCCAGGTATGTAAGCATTAACTGGGATAACTTGGTCGACGCCACCCAACACGTTATAGGTTCCTCTAAATACTCCACCTGCGCATGCACATGCACCAATAGCTACTACAAATTTTGGTTGAGGCATTTGATCATATATGCGTTTTAATCGTTCAGCACATTGCTGAGTAACTGAACCTGTAACCAGTAAAACGTCGGCATGTCGTGGTGAGGGTTCAAGTTTAATCCCAAAGCGTTCCACGTCGTATTTCGGTGTGAGGAGTGCGACGATTTCTATGTCGCATCCGTTACAAGCGCCTGAATTGAAGTGAATAACCCATGGCGACTTGAGTCTAGCCCACAGCACAGTCTTAGCCATTGCCATTAATCTTTTCCTCCTTCAAGAAGAAGTAACGTGGAAGTTAACAACATTCCTAAGTAAAGAAGTAGCAAGGGTATGTTTGCTCCTTGAGTAATTAGTGTAACAAAGGCTAGTAGGAGAACTGATGAATCGAGGATTACAAAAAATATCAAGTATCTGGAGAGAGTCACAGTAATTCTTTGTTTTTGGACAGGAGGTCTTTCTCCGCAAGCATAAGTTAACGTCGCGTCTGCAGTTTGATTGAGTTTAGGAGAAGCACGCCGTCCCAGTATATAGATTAGCGACGCAACAGCAGTAATTAGTAAAAATGCAATTATTGATTCTACTAACATGCTTGGGCATCCCTGCTTAAAACGTTAAGTGGACGTTTGTAATATAAAGCAAACTTTACATAAACATATTTAAGCATATCGTAATAAATACTGTGCGAATTTAATTCATTATATCTTCTAGCTATGCGATTGCGCAATTCGGCCCTTGTTTTCTCGTTTTTCGAGTTTTGCCAAGTTGAGTGTAGACATGCTGTTTTACTCATGTTTTCCCGAGCTAATTCTCTTTAGAGATAAAAGCTCAAGGATTTAAGTCTTAGGCATAATAAAATCCGAAATTAGGTATATTAAACAATAAAGAAGTAGCTACTCTGTTTCTGCTCCCCCATGCCATTTTCGGTCTAAATATAGAATGAGACTGAAAAGACCTCTGCTGAGAATAACGAGAACAAGTAATGTAAATTCTTCAGTAGTTCTGACTGCCACAGTCTTTATGATTTCGGCACCGATGAAAAACTCTAAGCTAAGACTTAAGTAACCTGAAAGATAACGCGAAGCAGAAGAAGACTTGTATGGATCTCTCGATTTTGTCTGAATAAACCTAAACGTAACCAATCCTGCACCATAGGCTATTACTCCACCGCCGAAAAGGTACAAAATATTAGCTGCAATAGTTAATAGATTGAAGACGACTTCATAGCCGAGACCTCCTACCAAATACACTCCCGGTCTTAAGGCGTCGCCTGAAAGAAACAGCGTGCTAAAATTCGGATCAATTAAACTCAGAAAAATTACTATTGCTGTTAAAATTAATATGCCTACAATTATACCAACTGTCAATGAACTTGTTCGTTTCTTGATTGGGTTTTCAGACATACGAGTAAGCAACCTATGAATTAATTTTATTTCTATGAATTAGTTAATATGATTTTTCATTTCTAGCCTAAACATTAGAAAATCAACTAGCTATCTGGACCTCAGAAAACGGGGATCGGAAATAATCACGTATTTAAGTATCTTACAACGAAATATTAGTAGAGGGGCAGACGTGACAGTAAAGAACGAACCACTTATTGCCTATAATATATTGGAGAAAAAAGTTCTTAGCCTTGGGTTTTGCACTCTATGCGGCGCGTGTGAGGCTGCTTGTCCCGTTGGTGCGATTCAAGTTGGAAAAGATAAGCTTGAACGAGTTTATGATTGTTCAAAGGACATGGATTTGTGCCCCATTTGTTACGAGATTTGTCCTCATTCAGAAGCCCTTTTGCTGAAAAGTTTCAAGTCTGTGTCCGACGCACCTCTTAGGAATGAAGCTTTAGGGTATCATCGGAAGTTATATCTTGCGCAGTCTGGAGACCCAAAACTTAGGGAACTATCCAGCGGTGGTGGAGTAATTGCAGGCCTATTGAAGTTTGGCATAGAAACTAAAGTATTCGATAGCGCCATAGTATCTGCAGCAGAACCAGAAGATCCTTCCACTCCTAAAGCTTCTGTTGCTTTGGTGCCCGATGACATTATTTCGGCCGTTGGCAGTAAATTCTTTCCATCTTCCGTTGGTAAAGCATTCGGAAGTGCAGTAACAGGGTATGGGAAGACGAAGATTGCATTCGTCGGTGTACCTTGTCACATGCGTGCACTGCGCAAGATAGAAGCTTGGCAACACAAATTAGGACCAAGCCTGAAGATAAGCATCGGTCTGTTCTGTTTTGGCACATTTTCACATTCAACTCTGCTTGACCATATAGAAAAAACGTATGGCGTTAAACCTTCAGAGATTAAACAGATGCGCTTATCCAAACAATTCGTGATTCATACAACTAAGGGCATATTAAGAATTCCATTGGAGGAAGTCGAAGAACATCTTATGCCCAGTTGCAGTGTTTGCACAGATTTCACTTCTGAGTTGGCCGATATCTCTGTTGGAGGTGCTTACCCGTTAGAAGGCTGGTCTACCATAATTCTTCGAACAAAAGCCGGGGAAGAGTTCTTCTCTGCAGCTGTAGAAAAAGGAGTTATTACTGTTCAGCCCATTGAATCTCAACCAAACGTGTTTGAACGTGTTGTCAGAGCAGCAATGCAAAAGAGAACGGCTGGGCTCAAGAAGGCAGAAGAATTAGAAAAAATTTACGAATTCTCATTCATTTCAGCGATTCCATTAAGAGAAAGCGACGAACTTGCCAAAGTCAAAGCAGAAGACATTATGACAAAAGAAGTACGAGCAATTCAAAAAGATGCAACAATTGAAGAATTACTATCACGCATGGCAAAAGAGTACCATATAGGTTATCCTGTTGTAAATGAAAAGAATGAGCCCGTTGGCGAAATCACATTGCTGGAAGCTTCAGTAATTGACAAGGACAAAAGAAAGCAAGTTCGTGTGGAACAAGTTATGCGTAATAAGCTCATCACTGTCAAACCAAACGAGACGGGATTAGATGTATTTAGGAAAATGAGTAAATATGAGACAGGCCGTGTTGGCGTCGTAGACTCAGAAAATGAGAATAAACTCATAGGAATAATTACGAAAGCAGACTTGATGCACGTCCTCACGAAACATTCAGCTTCATCTTAACATTGAGCCTCAAGGAATTGCAGTTGACAAATTGATAAACATTTGGCTAATACATTCGGTAGCCAATTAATCAACTAGTACAGAAACTAAAGAGTACCTTATGTGTCTTAATCAGATGCACCGCCAATATAGAATCCCAAAAATAGACGATAGCAAGGTTAAACTTCTTCTATTTCACACTTCAACTTCTTGATAAGTTCATCTGCCTTCAAAGGTTCAACCTTCAAGGTGTAGAGTTGAGCTGATGTGCGAAGCTTCAGTTTCACAGTATCTTTTAACCGTTTAACATTACACTGCTTGGCTTTAGCACTTAACGCTATAAATTTGTCTACATCAGTGACTTCAATTGGCATGCCTTATTCCTCAACTTCCGCCTTGATGACATTACGTTAAGGTTTTTATCTGTTACGGTATGCCATGATTTTATCATTTTCATGCAGGACTGAGAATAACATCAATGTTGTCCAACTAGTATGCAAAATATACAATCACAATTTGGCTACTAAGACAGCGGTACAATTACCCGCTAAATTGCGAGTTGCACACATAACCAAACCAAACATAGAGAAAAAGAGTTCTATTTGAGAAATTCATAAGTGTACATGGCTGATCGTTAACGTCAATACGCTATTCTAGCGCCAATTTTGGCTTAACGTGCAATTTGAATGTCATTTCCACATCGTATCGCTCCTCAGTTTTTGTCACAGCAAAATTCCAATCCTTCACTTTGACATCCATATCTTTAAAGGCCTCAGTCAAGGTTTCTTTATAATCACTTACAGTATCACTAATTTTTTGTAACCTATCTTTTATATTAGACTGTTTCCCAGACAAAAAGATGCACCTCCTAAATGTAAAGTACATAGATTGTGTTTTTAAGGCTATGTGATTGTATAGGAACATCATCACAAATCTAGTATCAATGCTTTTTTATGAATCAATATCTTAGAATAAGATAGAGTTATCATTTTTCTCAGACGAAAAGGCCGGATTGAATGAATCTATTGAATAAGAAAAAAACAATTATGAAAATGCAGAATTACTTTTTACTAGCAAATGCTTTACCTTCTTGGAAAAAGGAACATACACCCACAAACGCTCTAGTGCATATTTAGGTCATATTTTTTGGGTAAAGGTTTTACGAAGAAAAAATGCGAGGCGTTGAATTTTATTGCAATGAAGTTCATTTCAGACAAGCCAGCTACTGATGAGAAAAAGAAGGAAGCTGGGGTTGCGTATTACTCATGTAAGACCAGTTTCAATATAATAATTCTAATGTTAATATCACAAAATGGGGCTTTTTAGAAACCTTAAGAGCTCTTTAGAAACACCCAGCAATTTCGTTACGAGCAGTGGAGGAATCCTGCTCCATAAAGGAGAAAAGAGAAAGGAGAGGGAAGACCGATTCAGATGGGAAACGTTTGAGAGCAGAACCCCTCCAGCTCACGATTTTCTCCTTTTGTTCAAGAATATATAAAAGCTATATGAATTCACAGTTCACTTTAAGGACCAGTGTGCTGAAATAGAAAAGTCAATCTGGAAATATTTTCTCATTTTGCCTTATTGGCTTTTTTGGCACAAGCATCACTACAATACTTCTTCTTGCTATCAAAGGTTACATATGTTTTCTTACAAACTGGACATTTCTTATCCATAGCAACACCTATAGTAACAAATACACATGAGACCTAAAACTGTTGTCCTGCTAATGCTGTTGCACAGGTAGAGTTGCTATAAATTTCGTTCCTTTACCTACTTGACTTTCAAAAGTTATTGTTCCACCTAATGCTTCAGTTAAACGTTTAACAACAGCTAAGCCTAACCTTGACCTTTACTTTTATTAGTAAACATTGGAGTGAATAGTTTTGGTTTAACTTCATCAAGACGAAATGATACTGAATTCAACACAAAATTGGTTGAAGCACAACTATTGCCTTGTGAGTTTTATCTCAATCGTTGAAACCATCCTTGATCTGGTTTCTCCTTGTCTTGCGGGCATCTCTTCTGTTCCTGTTGTGATTTTGTCCACTTTAAGGTCCTTTACAAAGCGGCGTCTCGTTATTTCAGCTGCATCGACAGCAGTGGCTATTGCTTGACCTCTGGCTTTCAGAGTTATTTCTTTAGCATTACTCGAAGAGAAACCGGTAATAATAGCGAGGACATAGTCCATAGGCATTTTGTTTCCAACAAAGACAATCTTTCTTAATGCTTCTACAGAGGGTGTACTCTTCGTTTCACCAACTGAAAGCTTTTCGTCAACCACATCTTTCGCAACAGGAGTTTTAGCAGTCGATGACCGTGTTTGATCTTCAACCTCTGCACTGCAGTTATTCTTAAATGCTGTAATTCCCTTCATGCAACCTTCTTTAGTTTCATAACCCTCACTCTGGGCAATTATTTCTCCGTTTGAAGCCTTCAGACGAAACCTAAACTTTGAGAAGGCATCTGTAAAAACCTCATACTTAGGGTTAACTAGCCTTTCTCCTTCAACGGTTAAATCCTCAATCTCAGCACCGCAGTTTTTCTTTAGGCTCTTGATTCCATTTAAGCAACTTGCATGTTGTTCATAAGCTTCACCCATAGCTACAATTTCGTTGTTTTCAGCTCTAAGGCGAAACCTAAACTTTCCAACTGCATCTTTATAGACCTCATATTTTCCGGGCATGAAGTTCACGAGCATATGGGTAGCATTTTCGAGTAGAAAAGGTTTTGGCCGAAGAAACAGCCAAGGTTTTGTTAAAATACTTTTTGTAGCATGTCTTATCTTCATATACTCTACATGCCTAAAAATATCGAATATAGAATGTCTCATCTATTTTCAAATCTGCTGAAAAATTGGAAAATTAGAGGCAAACGTTGCTGGATAGATGGTAGCTTATATTAAGCATCTCTTCATGATTAGGAAGTTAGAGGCGAGCTTGATGTCAGCTAAGATTCTTGTGGTAGGATCAACCGGCGATCTAGGTAGCGTCGTTACCAGAATGCTTCTGTCGAAACAACGAAATGTTCGAGTTTTGGTGAGACCACAATCAAACTTTAAGCCTTTAGTGGAAGCAGGCGCAGAGCAGGTCTTTGGAGACCTCAAAGACCCAGTATCGCTCGATCAAGCCTTAGGGGGCATTCAGTATGTGGTTACAACCGCAAATTCTGCAAAACGAAATT
>DATGZD010000010.1:0-10426 GCA_035297385.1 Candidatus Sulfotelmatobacter sp.
TCGAGGTTTTTTCTAAGTTTCTTCTCGAATACATAATCCATATTCATTGTTGGACATGCTAAACGACTTGTATCTAAAACATAGAATATTACGTCAATCAATTCTTCTGCAATCTTCTCTTCTGGTTCACCTTTTTTCCATGCATCGCTAGCTTCACCTAATTCGATGAATGCAAATAACAATTTTTTGGGTATATCTTCAGGCTTATTGTAGAAGCCTTTGGTGATGACAAGGTTTTCGATTTGTCGCTTCATTTCTTCTAGATGCAACTTAGGTTCTCCTATGGTATGGTTGGTTCTATCATCTCAAATTTAAGCGATATACAAATCGATTTCGGAGAGATCCAATTAATAACTTGTCGACATGTTAAGTTAGACATGCTTCTTCATACGTTTTTTTGGAGAAAACTAGTGAACCAGTTAGCGCGCGCTAAAATAACGAGTACGATAAAGCCTGCAATTGTTGGAAATTCTGGAACTGCTGCATTAATGGAGCCTGAAACATCAGTATGACCGATTGGCTGTGATATATCATCGTTAGATGCTGGTTTATCTGCGAGTTCACTTACTAATGTGATTGTTGTTTGTCCTGGGCGAAGAACGGTGAATGCAAGAGTGGCTATCTTTCCACTTCCATTAAAAGCGGGCGTCGCCGCTTACTTAGATGTTCCTGCAAGATCATAAGTTTGTTGTGTCAATTGATTTAGAGCGTAATCTATTGTTCCATGAAGCACACCGCCAGAACGTGATTCCACGCCAAGCAACGAGGTCGCGTTATCTGCTTTAAGGGCTACTGGGTCCGAACTTGATCGTATATCGAAGTCGAATACGTTTTGTACGTTTGTAATTATTCTGTCAACTGTCATAGTTGAGCCAACGTTTGGCGAAGGGTTAGATGGTTGAGCCTTGATCGTTATTGCTTGAGCAGGTACTGAATAAATTGAAGAAAGAATAAAGGTGAATATTAGTAGGAAAGTTATAATTCCTGTTTTCTTGACGGTGTGACTTTTCATAGTTGGGTATCTCTTATTTTTTCATCGTTTGGATGTACTATTTTATATCTTCCCCTTGTGCTTGCACTGATTAAAAACTAATAAATTCCGGACATACACTATAGACAATAGTGTCAGTCATGGCAGCAAATAGAAAGTATCCTATGAAGACGGGAGCAACGACGTTGCCTTGTGGCTGCATTTATGAAGATAGAGGCTGGATGTTAACGAGAATCGTCGAATGCGAGTTTCACAAACGCAGACGAACTGCCAAGAAACCCTATAAGCCTAAAGCTGAATGTGTCAGACCCTAACTATGTGCTAAATACCGCTTCTTGTCTAAATGCTTTGCGCAGGTTTGAATGGATGAGTTAATTGCCTCATCGTTATGAGGATTAAACTGTGTGAAAACTATCAGATGCTAGAAGAGTAGCACGAATTCTCTTTATTCAATTTGCAGATAAGTCTTAGCCTAATACTGCATGGTTGATTACAAGAACTATCTGTGAGAGAGCTTTGTTTAAAGACCTTAAAAGCGCGCGCTGTTCTCCAATATTGTTGGCTACTGAAACCTAAAGGAAAGAAATCTATGATAAGACAGGCAGAATCAAGGGACAAAGAAGTGTTAGAGGAGATTATCAATTTGTCTTTTCCAAGATTCTTTCGGTTCTTTGCTCTAAGCAGTATCAATCCTCAACAGGGAAAAGTGCTTGTTAATCAATTAGATCGGATAGTTGTTGGATTCGCCAAATTAACAGACTTCTATATCGCTAAACGAAAGTACGGTTGCATACTATGGCTTGCAGTCCATCCAAATTATCGCCAGAAAGGCATCGCGTCGGGATTAGTTCAGGCAGGTATAGAAGATCTGAAGCATGCTGGAGCGGAAGCAATCTTTGTTTCTATTCAAAGAAGAAATACCGCTTCACTTGCAACATTCAGAAAAAAAGGATTCAGGGATATGAATTTCACAGTTCTGTGGCTAGTCTTCAGTTGGCGAATCTTTGGATTTTATAGAGCCATTTGGTACGCACCGAGCGAAGTTGTGTTAATGTATAATTAGCTATTGATATTCTAAAGGACAGTAAAAGTTGATTATTCCATTAGTCATCAATGAAGGTAAAAGCCTAAATTCACACGTTTAATCTTCACTTGAAGAGTCAGCAAGTTTTGAAAGTAATGTTGTGAATACTTTAACTACTGTTTATTTGCTTCGCGAATGTAATCTTTGTGGGCAACATTAGACAACAACATTACTTATAATATTACCGAGAGTACATCCTTCCCACTTATCAGCATAACATTAATGTGCAAAGGCAGGAGCAATGTCGAGAAAAGTAGTGAAGAAGCAGGAGAAAAGAACCATTCTAATCGTTGATTATGATAAATCTACAGGTCGGACTTTCAAACAAATTGTTGAAAGACGGGGTTATGTTGGTGATATAGCAGAAGATGGTGGAGAAGCCATTGAGAAAATCAAGAATAATACTTATGATGCAGCTCTAATTAATTTTGTCCTTCCTGATATGGATGGACTTGATCTATTATTATTTACGAACAAAATAATGCCTAATGCTGCAGATATCATAACTATAGGTTTTCCATCATTAGGAAACGGAATTAGAGCAGTTGATTTCAGACCGGATGCTTATTTTTCTAAACCAATTCAGCCAAAAGAATTAATTCATGTAATAGAAGAGAAATTCAAATTACAGGAAGAAAAATCAGGAAAAAGCAAAAGAAAATAAAACCTCGAATCTGCTAAAACGAGTATATTAGCAGAATCTTTGCCAAGGAATTTCGCATCTGCAGACATTATCCTATTAGCCTGCAAAAATTACACTCGGTTTATTCTTCTTTTAGATTTTGTGCGTTATTATCATTTGTTTGAGAACAATAGACCAGATGATAATAAGTGAAATTGAAAGCTTATGCTTCCCTCATCTTATTTACCTAAACCTGCGCTGTAATGAGCTGCTAAATGTTTAAACTACCTTGATTGATCTATTTTGTCGAAAACTTGACCAAATAGCAGATAACGGATACGCTTAACAGTTGCTTCTGTTTTACTTGGATCAGACTCTTCTTTTCTATGTACTAATAAATGAGATTCGATAGCATTATTCATAGCCCTCAAATCTGGCACGAGTAAAATATATTCACCACATTCACATTTAATAAGGGATAAAGATTTCTGCAAATGCTTATCCTCCTTTATTAGTCTCATCCCGTCCAACAATAGTCTTATTTAATGCGACTAAATATAAGCATAGCGCGCGCGTCTAAAGGCAATTTAAAGCATCGTTTTATCTTGTTCATCCTTATCGCTTCGTTAACTGTTTGTGTGGATCTGTATTTCCGTTGGAGCAAGATTAACTTGGAGGCGCCTAGACCATCCGTTAGAAAAGAAACCGTTATCCATTTCAAACATTGCTTCTTTTCCTACAATGTTACTAGTACCTGTTGTTCCAACATTACTGTAGATGATTCGAAACGTTGTGTTATCATTATTTATTCTATTATCAACTACAATCCAGCCTGACCATGGATTAGTCGTGCTTGTGTTAGCTGCTATTACAACTTCTTTGTCATTTAGTATACGTGAAAAGGCTATTATTCCACCTACCTCTTTAGAATACCCAAAATCCACATTATTACCCGACACTTGCCTAAAATATTGGCGTCCATAACGTAACACTGCTTCATCCCTTCGAAGTTCAGCTATAGCTTGAATCTGTTTGTACAAGTCATTGTCTTCAGTAAAAGAGTTCGGTTTGCCCCACAGTGCCTCACGAACGTATTCGTATCTTCCATTCTTAGAATCATAGTTTGAGTCATACAATTCTTGTGTTCCTTTCAAGCCTTGTTCAGTTCCATAATAAATGCAGGGTATACCTTGTAGACAATAAAGGAGGCCAAGAGCCATCGTTATTTGATGAGTGTATTCACCACCATACTTGGGATAATAGAAACGATTGTAATCGTCATGATTATCTAGAAATGTTACGAAGAAACGCGAAGCTTCACCATGAGTACTCATCACAGGACGTTCTTCGTATACTTTTTTTCTAACATCAAAAACTCCCTTGACAGCCATGGGTGACGCGAAACCCTTGCTCGCGAGTACAAGATTATCCCTTAATGGAAAATCTAAGACCGCATCAGCTCCAATCATTTCTTCTGTTTCCGATGTGAAGCGACCCGTATAAGCAGCTAGAAGCTTTTCATCGTTAGATTTTGCCTCACCAAAGATGAAAAAATTCTTTTTACCGATAGAGAACGCTAACTCACGTATGGCATTTGAGAATGTAAGCGCAAACGGACGTTCTATGTGTTTAATAGTGTCGATCCGAAAGCCATCGATATCGTACCTTGCAATTATGTATTGATAGGCTCTAATTAGCAAGTTCTGAACAGGCTTATCACCATAATAGTCTGATAAATCTGTTCTGAATTCTTTTAGGGACCCAAAATCGCCTTGAGTAGTCTCCATGTTTGGTTGTTCTTTTCCTTGTCTGCGGAACCATTGATTGTTCTGGAATTCTTTTGGCCATATTCCTTCTGCAGTTTTCAGGCTAGAGGGTGGTTCCGTCCAGTCTTCATGTGGAAGACCGTTTTCGTCTCTCCAATAAATTTTTCCGTAGGGTGTATCTTTCCATGGGGCATCGTTCCAAATTTGATTATCTACGTCATAAGCAAAGATGTCGCCTGCATGATTTAACACGATGTCCAAGATTACGTATAATCCCCGTGCATGAGCTTCATTGATTAAGGCATCGAACTCGGCTTCAGCATTTTCTGGAGTCGTCCCAAATTTAGGATCAATTTCTAAGAAGTCCATGATACCGTAGCCGTGGTAATTGTATTCTTTTTGGAATTGAACGTTTTTTAATACTGGTGAGAGCCAGATTGCTCCCGCTCCCAGGTTCTTAATGTATGATAATTTTTGTCTTACTCCTTCGAATGTTCCTCCCTGTGCATTGTTTGCTGCTTTGTCCCATTGTGTTTTAGGGGGTGAGTTTGGATTGTTGAACCGATCTATAAGCACAAAGTATATTGGGTAATCTCGCCAGTCGACGGGTGATGGAAAAGGTTTCTGAATAGATACTCGTTTGTTTAACGGTGGGGTCTTGACTTTAACTATCGTTGATTTCTGTGTTCTTATAGTGCCAGTTACTTGGTTCTCATAAAGGGATGATGGCAAAATTAGCTCCTCCCTTGTTGTATCTGTTAAGGGCTATATTTATACAAGTCAGTAAAACTCATGTTTGGCAAGCAACAATTGTATGAGTATAGTAAAATCATTAAACAACAATTTGATATAAAATAAAAAAAGGATGAGAAAGACTATTTTCCTTTGCCTATTTCTTTAGCAGCTCTCATTAATTGCTTCTTTACAGCGGCACGCATTTTAGCTTCAGAGATTTCTTTTCCACCTTTCTTGGATGCTTCTTTTAGCGCATATCTAATTGCTCCTGTCATAGCAGCTTGGACGGCTTCATTCGTAACCCTGCCGACAACTCGCCCAATTGAATCTTTACAATCATTGCAGGCGCCGCAAATCTCAACTGGACAATCATTACCACATGAGCTACATATTTCAACTGGGCAATCGTTACCACAAGAACTACAAATTTCTACCGGACAATCATTACCACATGAGCTGCAAATTTCGACTGGACAATCCTCTGATACAACTCTCTTGCCATACTCGGAATTTAACCATTTTTTGTATTCAGGCATCGTTTTTTCTACGGTTTCATGGATTGTTGACTGCAGCTTCTTGTAGATTTGGGGATTCAATTTTTCAATAGGTGGAGTCTTGGCCAAAACCTCATTCACACGTTTACTCTTTGATTTATTTGGGGGCAAAAATAATCACTACATTTCCTATGAGGATGCATTTATTTATGTTTTTTCAAAATTGTCCTAAGACTATACTTTAATTATTCAGCATATATGTCATTAAAGATTGATTTGGTGATTTAGCAACATTGCCTTCAGTAATGCTTTTAGTCTTTGATTTCGTTTAGTTGTCGTGTTGTTTTAAGGTTGGCATCATCTGTGGTTTTCTTGTTTTCTGATTTATTCTTAGAGTTAATAAGGAAATTGTATGCTAGAAGAAGCTTTAGTATTTCATTTTGAAAAGTGCAGAAATAATCTTCTTTTATGCCGATTTGACCAGTTTTAACATAAACATCGTAGGCACATGCTCCGCCACAGATTCCTATGGCTGGGCAGCTCATGCATTCACTGTTTTTCAAGGTGCCAAGTTCTAGCCATTTGTAGAATAATGGTTCTTCTTGAACGTTTAAATCGTCTCTTATGGGAATTTGATATTTTCCTGAGGGATAGAATGCTTGACAAGGTCCAACCGTTCCTGAAGGTGAAAAAAATATTTGTTGACCAAAAGCAGGACAATCGTATAGGTGAAATGTTTCTTTGAAGAAATAGTCTGCTCGCCGTTTAGCTATGCGATCCTCAAACATATGCAATTCTTTTGCCTTTAAGTATGCCATAAACAGATGATACGCAAGCTGTTTCGGATCTGGAACCTCGTATTCACTTGAATCCTTGAGTCTTGTTAACAGATTGAAGCCTACGCTTCTGACTCCGAGTTTATGGAAGAATTCGACTATCTCTTCAGCATATACATAGTTCTGTTTTGTTATTGTGCATGATATTCCTAAATCTACGTGAGCTTCCTTTAGCAGGCTTAACGCTCTTAGGGTTGTGTAAAAAGTTTCTTTTCCGTTAATTAAAACACGGTTTCTATCAATATTTGCCCATCCATCGAGCGATAATCCTACAGCAACATTGTGTTGTTTGAGTTTCTTGGCTAAATCTTCTGTTACCAAGCTTCCATTTGTTAAACACGAAAAAGAGAATTTATCTTTGGATTCTTGCTCGAGTTTTTCAATTATGTAGAATACGATTTCGCTATTACTAAGAGGTTCGCCTCCATAAAATGTGACTCTATATTCTTTGACGTCTTTTGCGGCGTTGATTAATACGCTTATGACTTTGTCTGCTACATCTTTAGACATAGATTTGTGTAGTTCTTTAAGAGAATTCTCTATGAAGCAATAACCACATTTAAAATTGCAGAAATCAGTAACCAAAACGTATGAAATACTTGGACAAGGCTTCTTTCTGAGTAAACTATTGGCAACAGAATCAAATACTTGCTTAGGATCAAAACCTTTAGGCACTACAAATTTTAACTCAATTAAATTCTTTATGTCATCACTGCGATTTGCTTTACTTAAATCTGCTAAAATCCTTGTATATTTTTCATTGGTCAAGTATACTTTCTGCAGAGTCAAAGAATTGAAAAGACACTTTGTAATTTCATTTATGCTAAATACATGGACAAACGGAGAAAGCATTAATTGGATATGTCCTTCATTCAACTGCTTAAGTGTTGATTTTTTATACATGATTTTAGCATGCTCTCGTTTAGTCACGTTACCCACCGAAAAGAAAACCCATGAATCTTCTAAACTCAACAAATTATTAAAGTTTTTTTGAAATTCGTGTACTAGAAATCACAGTCCATTATTTCTACGGGTAATAGAGAGTTGCATTGTTTCTATCTTTACAGCATGCATACTTAAAATGTCGAGTAAACACATTGATTCGCTGAATTAGGCAGTCCTAAAGTTACATCGAATTCATGTTTTAAGTTGAAGAAACAGAGTCACTATACTGGAGAGGTTTTCAATTCATCGTAGATTCTGGTCATCGTGTTTTCCATCCCTAGATTCCATAATATGGCTGAAAAAAGTTTCCTATAGAAGCTGCAGTAAGGGCTTCTCTTGTTGATGCTTCCATATTCCCAATAAGCGTGTGCCCAACATCCGCTTGCACAAAAGTATCGTACATTGCAGTCTTTGCATTCTTGAATTTCATCAACTGAAGGTAAAGAGTTTACAAATGAGAACAACTTATCAAAAATATTGTCGTCAAGAATATTTCCTAATTCATAGTTTGTACAGGAAAAAAAGAGGTGACAGGGTACAACTGTGCCATTCTCTTCGATCCCAAGTGTCTTAAGTCCCATACCGCAACAATTGATTACTCTTGGAATGAGAGCATCAGCAATCTTATTATTGGGAATATCAACACTAGCGCTGATGGCGTCTTTCTTTTTGTTCATTTTGCATAGAATGAAATCAAGCATATCTTGTTCCGAGCAGGTCAGATTGACTTTGTTGCGGTGTCCTCTTCCGACAGGTTGAAAAAAACTTGTTCCCGGCGTTACACCGAGACGTTCTGCAAACTCAGCATACTGCTTTAATGTAGCAATATTCTTGCGTGTCGAGGTCGCGGTAATGTATAATTGGTCCTTGCGATATCCCTGTTCCTTTAGTAGGTGAACTGCTTCAAGACATTTCTTGAAAGTTCCTTTGCCTCTTAAAGAATCATGTTCCATTTCAAGTGGTGATTCAATGCTTATTTGCACGTAGTCAATACCGGAGTTTTTTAGCTTGGAGGCTTGCTCTAATCCTATTAGTGTTCCATTCGTTGTAATACCGACGAGCAATTCCTTTTTCTTTGCAAATTCCACTATATCAAAAAGGTCCAGTCTAAGGAGAGGTTCTCCGCCGCTTAGTATAAGATTAACTACGTTTAGTTGAGTTAATCTTTCTACTATCTTTTGTGACCGTTTTAGGTCTCCATAATAAGGAACAGATTTACTTTTTGCGTCTGCATAGCAGAAGGGGCAACTGAGATTGCAGGATTCAGAAACAGCATAGTAAACTATTTTTGGGGTCTTCACATATTGATCGATATTCCATTCTCGAAATGTTTTGTCGTTGAATTCATTATCACCATCTACAAGGTACCTCTCTTGCAGCAATATATTTAGAAGATCAAATAGCTCTGTATTATCATGCTCACTTAGTTTTTTGGTAACACTGGGTAAACCGTTGGTCAAGGCTTCTTCTATAATGGCAAACGCCTCTGACCGAATCTTCATGAAATTCCCACGTTCAAGGTTTACCAAAGCGGTCTGACCGTTGCCGTGAAGGAAACGAATCCTTCTTCCCCAGTGTATTTCTATAGGATCAATATTCCTATCGGTCACGCGTTGTTATTTCTCCGAAGCTTTTTGGGAAATTAGCTTCATGGTCAAATATGTTTTGCAGTATCTAAACAGTTTTCTAAGGCTGCACAGATCGACCTGTTGGTACAAGACGCGTAGGTTTGGTTGCTGTTACATTTTGGGTAACAAGCATCTTTTGTATGAGGGCTGCATCCTTTTTAGGATCCAGTTTCATCTTGCCAGCGGTGCTACTAACACCTAATTCAGCTACTTTACTGCCTCCTACCGTAGCGCAGCCACCAACATGCAATGTGCCGCAGGGCCAGATGAAACCTACTGTAATATAGGCACATGGTTCAACTCCAATCTCCATTCCACCTTCACCCTTTGGTTTTTTAGCCATCATCTTCATTTCCGTTGCTTCTTCAGGAGTTATATCAACACGTTTGCTAAAAATCACTTCAAACATATCTCATTCTCCTCTTCTAAAAAGTCTTCTGTATTAAATGTTAATACATGCTTACATATAATAGTTGTTATTCCTACGAGTTCATCAAAAAACCCTGGCTCCAGCACCCCCAAGTGAATCTTTGAAAGAAATGCATTAGCTTAGAAGGATAAATAGAAGCACAGACAGGCATGAATAACTTTTTCTAACTCTTCACCTAAAGACTGGCTAAACTTGTTGTATGAAGATAAATCATCGCATCATAATCGGTAGCTGTCTCATCACATGGTTTTGCTAACCTTTCTATTTGAGTTCTTGGCTGCATTTCTTCAGTTAGCGTGCTATTTACAAAGAACTGTGTGGTCGGGAGAGCTTGCTTTACACAGTCGTTTAAACCATCGATTTACAATTTACACGTTAATGTCAGTTCAAGTTCTATAGCAGCCTCGAGGTAAATACATTCGCATTTAGACTCGTAAAAACATAATGATCGTTTTGTTTTCATCAGCATCCAAAAAGACAAGGCTTTACGTTAGCTTGAGCCCTAAACTCATATGAGAAGTACTGCCTAAATTCTTATTGCACGTGGTAATTAGGTGGACTTATACAGGTATCAATTTTCTGGCTTTTTAAGTAGTGCCTTTCATTTCTTGAAGTATTTATGATTGCGAGTTACTCTAAACTCGCTACTTGATTTAGGCACTCGTATTAAATCATACGCTACAATTAGAGGATTTTTCTTTTTCGGAAGTAAATTATGTTTGATGAAAAATGAGTTTTTAGTAAATCTTATATAATGCGGCTTAAGATAATAGATAATGCCTTAAAGAAAGGAGAAGGCGATTAATATGAGAGGAATTAAGAACCTTATTCTAATGCTATTGGTGTTCTTTTTGTCAATAGGACTAGTGTTTTTTGCCATGCAAATACCGATAGC
>DATGZD010000011.1:0-5957 GCA_035297385.1 Candidatus Sulfotelmatobacter sp.
GTTGCAATTGCATCGATGTTTTCGTATTGGTTTGCATCTTGGGCTGTGTTAAGCGCCATGCAATTTGATTTCTTGCTGCGATTGTTTAATTTATTCTCGACAGCGTGTACTAGTTTGTTAATTGTTTTGTGTGGACTTACCTTGATCTGGGTAACGAAACCTCGGAATTCTCGAAGCTTATTGTGGGTTCCATTTGTGTTTGGTTATTGGTGTCTGGATTCATTTTTGGCCTTATATGCTGTATTACTGATTGTTTTTCGTCGTCCAGCTAATTGGGTTAAAACAGAGAAATCTGGTACAATAGCAAGTCCTGAATTTGCCTTGCAAGAGATAGGTGAAATCACTTGAACAATAAAACTAAGGTCTTAGTTACCGGTGGTGCAGGCTTCATTGGCAGTCATTTAGTTGATCGTTTGGTTTCTGAAGGCTTTGGCGTTAGGGTTTTAGACAATATGTCTTCAGGCAACTTAGACAATATTCGTGGGCACCTTGACAGTGGAAAAGTTGAGTTTATTAAGGGTGACATTAAGGATGCTAAGGTTGTTGGTGAATGCTGTAGTGGTATTGATTTTGTGGCGCATTTAGCAGCTGTAGTTAGTGTTCCGTTTTCTGTTGCTAATCCAAGTTTTACCTTCGAGACGAATGTAAGTGGCAGCTTGAATATGATGATTGGTTGCATGAAAGCTAAAGTTAAGAGATTTGTGTTGGCGTCTACATGCGCGGTTTATGGTGATCCAGCAGCTTTGCCCGTGAGTGAAGAAACTGACGTTAAACCCATTTCACCTTATGCTGAGTCAAAGTTGGCTGCTGAAAAGTTTGCTTTGGGCTTTTCTGAAAGACAAATGTTAGATTGTGTGGTTTTACGATTTTTCAATGTTTATGGTCCACGTCAAGTTATGAACGATTATAGTGGTGTGATTACAAAGTTTTTGACTGCTGCTCGGCATGGGTTGCCTTTGACGGTTTATGGTGATGGTAGCGCCACGCGAGATTTTGTTTTTGTCGGCGATGTGGTAAGTGCAATTATGCTCTGCTTTGAGAACCCTTCGGCTTGCTGTGAGGTGTTTAACGTGGGTACTGGAAGAGCAACAACGGTTAACGAGTTGGCTAAGACTGTTTTGGAGTTGGTACCTTCGGGTAAAAGAACGGTTTATGAGAAGCCAAGGGTTGGAGACATCAAACATAGCTATGCAAATATTTCGAAGGCCCAAGAGCTGCTCGGATTTTCTGCTCGGTGCGAATTAAAAGAAGGGCTTCGTCTTCTGGTCTAAGTTTATGGCTCATTTTCATGAACTCATTGTACAAATATTATCGGTGAGTAAAATCAATGTATAAAAAACTGAAATTGGAACAAGCCAGTTTAAATTCGCTTGTGACTGGCGAGGAAGAATATACCAAAGTCCTTATTGATAGCCAACTTTCAGATAGGCCATGTATCTACGTTGTAATTCCTTGCTATAATGAAGAACCAAGTTTACCAATGTTAGTAGATGATTTATCTCGAGTGCTATCGAAAGATGCTCTGTTTAAGATAATTGCTATCAATGACGGTAGCTCTGACAAGACAGAGTTAACCCTGAAGAATCTATCCAAGGAATATCCAATATTATTACTTCATCATGCGCGAAACCTAGGTCTGTCAGCTGCACTAAAACATGGTTTATTGTATGCGGCTACTATCACACAACCGAACGATTTTGTTATAACTATGGATGGAGATAACACTCACAAATCGCATTATATTCGTGATATGATCGAGGCCTCCCGTTATGGTGCTGATATTGTTATTGCATCAAGATATGTGAGTGGCGGTTTGCAGACTGGAGTATCTAATAATAGAATATTGTTAAGCAAATGCATAAACTATTTTCTGCCTTTTTGGAGTGGATTAAAAATAAGGGACGTTACATCTGGTTACCGATGCTATAGAGCGTCACTTTTGAAGAAGGGGTTTAAAAAATACAATTCTCACTTTGTATGTGCAAAAGGGTTTGAAGTGCAAGTTGAGCTTCTAGTGAAGCTCAGTTCCGTCTCCAAAGCTATACATGAAATACCCTTTGAGCTTCGATATGGCGATAAGAAGGGAAGAAGCAAAATGCGCCTATTGGAAACAATACAAAACTATTTTCTTCTTACGCTCAAAATATTGATGTGGCGTATGGCAAAAGAAACCTAAGAACTTTTTTCTGGCTTTGGCTTATAGAACAATATTGCTTTTCCTTGCCTTTCACAGAATTTTCAAATCGACGAAGGGTTAACCCATTAAAAGTAATAACCATTTAGATATAAACGTGCTAATGGTTTCGACTGGTCGTGGGGAACCGCCAGACAATCCGAGGGGAGGGGTTGAAAATGAAGCTTATCTACTTGTGAACAGCTTGGCTAAGAACGTTAAGTCAATTCATTATGTTGAGAAGCTCAGTAAGACGACCTTGCCAGAAAACGTTTTTGTTCACAATCCATTTTCTGGTCAACCCTGTTTTGGAGATACATTCTTGGGGGGATTACTATACTCACCGATTTTGGCGTTTCGAGTGGCAAATATGGCCAAGCAGATTTTGGCGAAATATTCAGTGCAACTTATTCATTTTCACGAAACTAGGGGCAACCTGCCAGTCCATTTTCTCTTTGGTTCTAAGGATATGCCTACTGTGTTGAGCATTCATGGACCTGTACCTTGGACCGTAAAATATGATTCAAAAATTGAAACGTTTGTAAGAATATACTCTTATCGCTTTTTTGATGTTCACGCATTCAAACGGGTGGATCATTTGATTGCAGTAAGTCACTGGCTCAAAAGAAAACTCATGACATTGGGACTGCCAGATAACCGAATATCCGTGATTTACAATCCAATTGACACTTCCGTGTTCTCTCCAGAAAGAAACTCAGAAAAGATGAGTAAAAGTATTCTTGATGAATTAGATCTGGATACTGCATCTTATTTTTTTACGGTTGGAAGTCTGGTTTCTAGAAAGCGACACATTGACTTAATCCGAGCCTTCGCATCTTACAAGGGAGATAAGAAACTTGTAATTGTTGGTAATGGTCCTGGGTTCCCAAACGTTAATCGATTGATATGCAGATATGGTCTGAACCACAGAATTAAGATACTTCGTCGTGTTGAGTCTCCTTGTTTGCCATATCTATATGCAAACGCACATGCGTTCGTAACTTGTTCATTAGCCGAAGGGCTTCCAGTCTCTATAATGGAAGCAATGTCTTCAGGTCTCGGAATAATTTCGCCAAATACTCCATGGATTGAAGAGCTAGTAGGACCAGCTAACGGCGTTCTCTTTTCTCCCTTCGACGACAAGGCCATAACAGATGCATTGACTTTTTTTGATGATAATTCTTCAAAATTGCTTGGAATGAGAAGCAGACGTATCGCTGAAACAAGTTTCAGCCTTCAAACATGTGCAACTTCGACTTCCTCAGTATATGAGTCTCTTCTCGAGCAACGCGATTGATAGCCCTGATAATATAAAGTATTATGTCTCTTAATTTCTGAAGTCGACCGATTTTGCCCATTGCAAAAGCGATCTTGGTCCCGCCGAATCTTGGAGCTAGCTTTGCAGGTGGAGGCGGTGCCTCAGTTGCAGCAAATATTGCACAGGCAATGCTGGAGGCGAATCTAAATGTAACATTACTTGCGCTTACAGGCTATTCAAACAAAACACTTGATGACCTTCATGGCACCAACCTTTCCACTTATTGCAACCGATTAACAAGCAACTATATTTTCAAGCGAAAAGTTGGAAATTATGGCGCACATAGAATTGCAACAGCGAAAGCTACTTCCCTGACACTTCTTGCTTATCATTGTCATCTATTCAATAGAATTGATGCGATAAGACCTAAGATTATATGGTTTAATGATGATGTCCCAAAGATATGTGAAAAGAAATTAAGAGATTACGATTCTTTACAGTATGTCAATTTTGCATTACATACTAGGTTGAGAGTTTGCGTAGACGAGCAATGGGAGAAATATGACACAAAGGATGAGCCTACGAAGAAACATTATCGTGGTTCTCCATTCTTGACGAAGCTTCTGGTTGGTGAGAATGCTCTCGGCTGCAAGAAAGTTATAGCTAATTCTTCTGTTACCTGTAGATACATTAGGATGACAACAGATAATATCAACCCTTTGATAATTCATCCCCCTGTTAAAATTGCAAATTTTCACGCTATAGAGAAAAAAAACCAAGTTGTTGCAGTGGGTGCTTTCAGAGCCAACAAGAGATTTGGAGACATAATTCGTGCTTTGAAATTATCAAGAAGAAAAGACTTACAACTTGTAATTGTCGGGCTTCTTGATGATGACGATTATTTTGCATATTTAGCTCGATTAACAAGGGAACTAGACTTGCAGCGCCAAGTCAAGTTGATTCCAAACGGATCGAGCTCTTTACTTGAGAAAGTATTAAGCGAATCGTCAGCAATTCTGAGTGCAGCCCGGTTTGAACCATTTGGTATATCTATTGCAGAGGGGATGAGTTTTGGGTGCGTCCCAATTGCGTACGCAGGTGAGGACAGTGGTCCCTGGGTTGATATCATGCAGAGAGGCAGATTTGGCCATGGTTTTCGAGACATTAGAGAGTTATCTGAGATTCTTGGTTCGCTTCCAAATCGTGTAGATGAGGGAACAATATCAGCTCTCAAGAATAGAGCTTTGACATTTAGTAACGTCGCTTTTAGAGAGAGCATTAAGACATTCGTTTTGGACATGTTAGCATGAGACATAGTCTTCATAGCTGGATCTATCAAAACTCAATTTGCAGACTAAACAGAATCTTCACTCGTTTTACTTATTGGCACATCATAATACTAGTTTTGTTTGCTTTTTTCAATAGCAGAGGAGTATTTAGTGCCGGTTATCCTGGAGGAACAGATAGCATGATATTTCCGACTATTGTGAAATATCAACATGATGTTGGCCTTTCAACATGGTTTTCTTGGCTAGATTTTGGACAACCCTCAACTTTCTATCAATCTTTTCTTGTTTTAGCAATGTCCCTTTTTGGGCAAGAAATAGTGACATACAAATTCTTTGTTATACTATCTTTTGTTCTATCAGGACTGACAACCTACTTCGTGGCGCTAAGACTTGCTAGATTTCCGCTTTCAGCTTTGGTCTCTGGCATAGTTTACATGAATTCGCAATTTCTATTTTCGCAGTTTTTTGAGGGTCATCTTGATGCAATGATTGGCTACTCGATTTTTCCATTAGCAATATATTTTGCTTATAACTTATTCTCAGCGCCAAAAATACGAGTTTTGTTCTATGGCGCATTTGAAGTGATTTTTCTTCTTTCTTCTCATCTAAACATAGCCTACATAGGGGGAGTATGCATTTTGCTTACTATCATTTTTTCGGCTGCAGTACACAGACGATTGGGCATCAAATTCTTAGTGAAAAGAATAGTTCTTTTATTGACAGTCAGCATTAGCCTTTCAGCTTCCTTTCTTATCCCCTACTTTGGGGGCGCACAACCTGTATACATTACCTACTCTTCAATTCCTGCTGAACCAACTGAAACGATTACATCTTGGTTCTATGGAAGTATCACAGGAGTATCCGTAGAGAATTCCTTTATCTATTTCTGGAAGAATGTATCCTATTCACATCCATCTTCCATCGCGTTTTCGGGAGTAAGCCTTGGAGGCATGTTGTTATTTGTCGGTTCATGTATTTCGATAATATGGTTCCGGCGGAGGTTTTCAGTTTGGCTGTTCGCCGCACTAATCATTAGCATATTATTGGCGTCGGGGATAACCACTCCCTTTGGGGTAGCATTCACTTTTTTATGGAAATACATGCCTTTCTTTAACACAGTCAGATTTCTAGATAGATGGCTTATTATAGCCTCTCTTTCTGAAGCTCTGCTCCTAGCAATTTTGGTAGATGGTTTTCATATAAAATATTCCTCCCCGAAGTCCAGGGTCTCGCGTCT
>DATGZD010000012.1:0-59193 GCA_035297385.1 Candidatus Sulfotelmatobacter sp.
ACTGGGCATCCCCTTACCTTTCAACCCTATTCAATTAATCGTGTTAGAATTGTTTATGGATTTAGCTGCTTCAGCGACTTTCATTGCTGAACCCGCGGAGAAGAACATCATGAACAAACCACCGTTGGATCCACACGAGAAATTTATGGATAGATCAATGTTGACTAATATTATGTTAGGCGCACTAAGCTTGTTTGCAGCTGTTTCAATAACTTACCTTTTCACTTGGTTCAGTAACACAAATCTTGCAGATCAGAATAGTAGATTACTCTTGTCTCAGACTGTAGCTTTTGCAACGTGGATGTTTGGGCATATATTTTTAGCATTTAACTTCCGGTCGAAAAAAGAGCCACTAATTAGACTTGGAATTTTCTCAAATAAAATCATGATACTTTGGGCAGTAGTTGCAATAGGAACCTTGCTTGTCGGAACAAGTTTACCCATTGTGAACCTTTCATTACGTGTTACAAATCTGAGCCCAGTTTATTGGGTACTAGTTATAGGCGTAGCGTTTGTAGCGACGTTCTGGTTAGAATTGAAAAAGTTCTTAAGACTCTGATGTCAGCGCTCAAGTGATTCTATGTCATCAATGATGAAGGATATCAGGTAAAACCTGGCACAACATTTAACCTTTTTAACTTAAACTTACAGATACTCAGCAATCCAAGGACGAGATGCTATGCCGATTAAGTATTATGAAGCTCCAGAAATCAAGCAACAAGTTGATCAGCTTGCTGAAGAATTAGAGCTTTTTCATGTTATTCCACAATTTGTTTATTGTGTGAGAAGTCGAGGCAGCAAAGCACGTCGAACGATTGCTCGTATTCATGGTTTGGGCAAGATATGGCAGGATGTACTTAACATGCCAGCTTGTTATACTATTGAGATTATTTCAGAGATTTATGATAAAATGTCCGCTGTAGAGAAGGAGAAAACCTTGATTCACGAGCTTCTTCATATTCCAGGTGGTTTTTCCGGTGGTTTTCGTCCTCATAAAGGCTACGTTGAACGTCAAATTGTGGATGAATTATATTCTAAATTACAGAAAAGGCGGGCTTCTAAGAGACTAGAGCATTTCTTTCTTAACGAATGAGTCTTTTACTCATGAAAGTTTTTAAGGAAGAAAACGCTCAAGAAATGGAAATGCCACAAAAAATGGCAAAGTTTCCAAACATCAAAGCAGAGTTGCTAAGAGCATGAAACATGTTTTGAAGAGTCTAAGACATAATGGTATATATGTTCCCCTTTACGACTTAAAGGGTTTTAAGATCACCATTCAAGGACAAAGAATACCCTTAACAGTGAAAAGCGAGCAGATGGCAGTTGCATGGATACGAAAAAGATATTCAACATTATCACCACCTGATAAGGTTTTCATGCGAAATTTCATGCGTGAATTCTTAGACCAATTAAAAATAGAGAATCCTAAACTGACGTTCTTACCATCTTTCGCTTGTGAATACATAAAGAGAATTGAGAGTCAAGAGAATAGTGTGATTTGTGATCCGAAGGCGTCTATTCATTCAGAGATTGATTTTTCTGAAGTCGTCAATTATTTGGAGCAAGATAAACAGAATAAACTCAATTTGTCAAAAGAGATAAAGAAACAACAAGCCCAGGAGCGCAAAATAAAACGTGAAGCGCTCAAAGAAAAATTGGGTTATGCTGAGGTCGATGGACAAAAATTGGAAATAGCCAATTGGACTGCTGAACCTTCCTGTCTTTTTGCTGGTCGAGGTGATCACCCCCAGCGTGGACGATGGAAGGATGGCCCAAACAAAGAGGATATAATCCTTAATCTTTCGCCTGATGCTCCAAAACCTGAAGGGTGGAAGACAACATGGGAACCAAACAAGATGTATGTGGCAAAATGGATTGATAAGCTCACAGGAAAAGTCAAGTATGTTTGGTTCTCTGATAATGCTTTCTTGAAACAGAATCGCGAGAAAGAAAAATTTCGAAAGTCTGAACTATTGGGTAAACAGATCAACAAAATTGAGGCGTATATACTCAAGAACCTTAATGACAAAGATGAAAATAGACGAAAAGTAGCTACGGTTTCGTGGCTTATCCTTAAGCCGAATATGCGAGTTGGAGATGAGAAAGACCCTGATGAAGCAGACACCGTGGGTGCTATTACACTTCGACCTGAACATATTAAAATTGAAGGTGATATAATCCATTTCGATTTTCTTGGAAAAGATTGCGTTCGATGGATAAAGAGTGTTGAAGCGCCAGCATCCGCTATTCGGAACATCGAAGAATTCAGTAATAAAAGCAAAGAATATCTTTTCGAAGGTATCGATTCGAAGAAAGTCTCGCGTTTTCTCTCAGAAAAAATGCCTGGATTAACTGCTAAAGTCTTCCGAACGTGGCGCTGCACGGCAACCGTAAAGGAAGAATTGGACAAAAGCAACGTGAATAAAAAAGATCCAGATTATCGAAAAAGCTACGCTGCCAAAATGGCTAACTTGAAAGTAGCTGAAGTTGCAAACCACAAACGCAAGATACCTCCAACCTACGATAATCGTGTCGCCAAAAAAGAAGAACATCTCAAAGAATTGACTGCAGACTTGGAAAGAAAAAAGAAGGAAGGCAAAAAAACTGAAGCCCTCGAAAATAGAATCGAGAAAGCAAAACTTGACTTGAAACTTATGAAACTTACTAAGGAGTACAATTTGGGCACATCATTAAAATCGTATATTGATCCAGTAGCTTATGTGAAATGGGCAAAGAAAGTAGATTTCGATTTAGAAAAATTCTATCCAAAGACGTTGCGGAAAAAATTCAGTTGGGCATTAGAAACTCGACGAGCAGAAGCTGAGTGCATTCCTGCATGAAACTTATCGAAACAAAAGACGGCACAATCATAGAAATATTTGTAAAACCAAATCAATCAGACTTTAAAATTATGGTCGATTATGACGAAATCCTAGTTTCGTCCACAGAAGAGCCAGTTAAGGGCAGAGTGAACAAACAAATTACGAAAGAGCTGGCGAAATTTTTCCATGCTAGAGTTGAGATTATTTCGGGCTTGACTTCAAAACAGAAGCAATTACTGGTGAAAGGATTAAAAGTGCAGGAAGTCCAACAAGCTCTTTCTGGTAATACACCTTGAACTACTCAACCTCAAATATCGATAAATTACTCATCCGAAAAGCAAATCATAAGGATATTTCATCAATTGTAAAAGTCCGAAAAGCAGCGTTTACGTCAGAAGAAGTTCAAGGATTCACTGCTCCTACACCTAGCATATTCTACTCCTCTGCACGATTAGAGAAAGCTTGGCAAACAGACAATAAGCTAAAAGGCGGGTGGAATCTATTGGTTGCTGAAAACAATAAAGAAGTTATTGGGTTCATTGTTTTCAAGATAGAGAACGAATTTGGCTACATCGATAACATTAATGTCGCAAGAACTTATCAGGGAAAGAGTGTTGGTAGAGCTTTAGTTTCATACGTTGAACAAATCACTAAAAGTCAAGGTATAAGCGTAATGAAAACGGATACAACAGAAAATGCTCAAGGGACACCTTGGAAATCTTATGCTTTCTGGACAAAAATGGGGTACAAAGATACGGGTGAAAGGTTTCCGACGAAATGGGCACTTAAGGAAATCCACTTCATTAAAACCGTAACGTAATCATCAAGTCACATCTTCCCAACGGACTTCAGCCTCGCTTCATATCACTGCATTAAATGAGGCTAAGTCTGAATTCTCGAAATCATGGAGTACCATTCGTTAAGAATCTCTTCTTTTTCTTGCTCTATGTTGCGTGATTCCTTCAGATGAGCGTTTATGAGTAGTTCTAAAGCTTTGTCGAAGGGTATAGCGGAGAATTCCGCAGTACGTTCGATGGTGGAATCTACGATTCTTTTGTTTTTGAGGCTTCTGAGACAGCGATACAAGTGTTGTTCTTGCATTTTCAGGGCTTCCACTATGTTTCTTACTTTCTGAGGACCATGCTTTGCAAGATGAACGTAAACGCGTGCATCTCGTCGTGTAAGTCCAAGGTTTATGAGGACTTTGAGGACTCGTTCGTGGCTCATTTGATTCGCATGCCCAATTTTTTATGTTCACGTTAAATTTTTTAAAAAGGGGAAAATGGTTTGAGCCGTTTCGATTTATGTTGGCGGAATGTGAGCTATTGTCCAATCGTTACTCATGGTTCCTGCAGCAAAATTTGGATATGGTCCGAACCAAGCTGGAATCTTGGTTGCTACCCATGCGGGTTTGGACCAGCCATACCGAGTTATTGAGTAACCGCTCGTATACGGTGGGTGATTCAACATAGTTACTTCTTCACCTTCTTCAATTCGATAGTCATCGCCAATTTGGCGGAACATCAGACTTAGCGGTGGCAGTGTGAAGTTGAATGATTTGAACTGTGGGAAGTGGTCTCCGAATTTTATTTCAACTGATCTCGTCAAGTTGGCGATAAGAGCGTCACCGTTAGCTACATGCCCGCTGCTTCTGCCCCAGCCGTAGTTCGTCCATGAAGTTTCTGTCCACACTTCAAGCTCTACGTCTTCTACCACGATAATGTTTTCAGTTATTGGTGAGCCAGCGTAGATTTTTTTGTAGAAGTTGGCTGCTTCAGGATTAAGGTTGTCTGTGATAATAGCTACGGGTACATGTTTATTGGTTGAGGGAATCCATATGGCTACCCACATTTCATCGTAACCTGCATAATCAAATAATTTGTTGTTTCTGGCAAAATGATAAGGATTTAAGGCTAAGTCAGTAGGGTGATTGGCAACTGCTCCGCTGCCTGGTGGCACTTGAAGAACTACTAAACCGTAGGGGTTAAGGTTGTATTTTATTTCGTTCGAGTTGGAGTTAGCAGGTGCGGGAACGATAGAAATGATTGTACCAGTAATCGATATGGAGAGTAACAGAAGAATCCCAAGAACTATTTTTGTTTTCAAGTTTTTCACCTCCTCCTTGCGTGAGTTACAATTTACTTAGTTCGAATCGGCGAAAAACAGTTAAACCCGTTTACAATACTTAAGCATGGGCTGGTAACTAAAGTAACTTACAGCTTCCAAAATGCGCGGGTTTGGGAGAATTGGGCACAGAAAAAGTCCAGAGGATTCTTAAAGATTTCGGCTTAACTGAAAAAGAGGCAGAACTTTATATTTTCCTCGCCAAGCATGGTGCTCTTCGAACTGGAGAAATCGCCGAAGGCTTCAAGACTCACCGAGTAGAGGTTTACCGAATGCTGAAGAGTCTCCAAGCCAAAGGAGTAGTCGAAGCTACTCTTGAATTGCCTTCGCGTTTTATAACCGTGCCGTTCGAAACTGTTCTGGATTCATTTATTGAGGCTAAGCGAGAGGAGACTACGTTAATAGAGAGTACTAAACAGAGTGTGCTCAATGACTGGAGAATCATCAGCAAAATTAAGCCTGAAATTTCTTTAGAGAAATTTGTTGTGGTTGAAGGAAACAAAAGAATTTATTCAAGAATTTTAAACATGGTAAAAGAAACTGAAAGCCAACTATCATTTGCTACAACAATTCAAGGTTTAGCTCGTGCCGATCAATTTGGCGTTCTTGACGCTGCAGTCAATCATCCGTTCAAAGATTCTATTAAGTTTCGTTTCTTAACAGAATTGTCTGACGAAAATCTGAGAGCTATCAAAACCTTTTTCAAGAAAATATCCAAGACAGGGCTAGACTTCAGAGGTAGAAATCCTAATCTTGGCTTAAAGCTTTCTTCTCGTATGGTAATGCGCGACAAAGAAGAACTCTTGTTCTTCATCAGACCAACTACTGAAACGCAAATAACAGAAGAAGACAACGTTTGTTTGTGGACCAACTGCAAGACTCTGGTGCAATCGTTTAATGCTGTCTTTGAGGATTTATGGAGCAACTCTAGAGACATTAATGAAAAGATAGCGGAAATCGAGACTGGAAAACCAACAGCAGCGACGCGTGTTATCAACAACGCCAGCATTGCTATCAAAACCTATAACGACATCATTAACAATGCAGAAAAAGAAATTCTAATTTTGACTTCATCTACAGGTCTAATTGAATCTAAGAAGCGAATTACTATGCTGAGTGCACTGTATGAAAAAGGAGTCTCCATCAGAATTATGGCGCCTATAACTAAAGATAACTGGCACGCCATGCGAGAATTATCTCACTATTGTTTTATTAGACATATCCCCACAAGCTATTTAGAAACAACAATCGTCGATGGGAAATACCTTTTTCAATCTAAGAATCAACAACTGGTGGGACAGCTAAATCGAAGCCCGTATTCTGATAGTACCTTCTATGTAAATGATCCTGTATATGTTGAAAATATAAAGAGCATGTTAAATGACGTTTGGAGAAACGCCTCTGTCCCTTCAGACCTGACCTTGGACTCTATCATAGATCCTGCTATGCCAATGGCAGCCCCTCCTGCTGAAAGCCAAAAAAGCTTTCCTAAAACAGATATTGGGCTTAGCTTGGACTTTAAGGGAAAAAGGACAATAGTTACAGAGGAGGATGTTTTGGACAAGATTATTAACGCTAAGAAATATCCTAGCGATAATTGGCCAAATGATATATTAAGATTTTATGGCAGTAGCGGACATGTTATAATACATCCGCCAAAGAATTTTAGCTTGCCTGACTTCATGATTTGGGCCATGCATCATAACAAAATGTCTTCTTTTGGGGCTTCGGACTGCCTATTGGTCTATTTGTGGCTGGAAACGCCAAAAGGACATGCTTACGTGCCAGTGGCTTTCGTCACCGATAACCCTGAAAACGTAGAGTTTCATAAAAAAGTTTCTTTCGGTACGCCTTCTGGAAAAAACATTCACTTGGTTAAGAAAGATGAGCTCCATATTCGAATTCATGGCAACATCTTTTTTGCAGGATGGACTATCCCTATTCCTCTTTTTCCAACTTCGTTTATTCTGCCTCCCTCGGGCATACTGTTGGAAGGTAATGGTAAGATTGAAACTGGCATAAGTGAAATCAGATATCCTTCTGGCGTCAAAGTAGTCCCTGAGCACAATGGTTTCGATGCGTTCATAACTTTCTTTCATCCTGTATCAAAGTATTCTGGACCTCAAACGGATGGAAGAATAAGCAGAGACTTGGTTGTGACGATGTATCCACCATAAGTAACTGCAGCTTTGACCAAAACTGTTCAAACTTGATTTTACTTCAAATAATTAATGACCATTTGGTTGACGCAATGTTCGATTGAAGATGTAGATAACGCTGCAAAAAAAAGGTTTTATTCTATTTCGAACATAAGGGCTTGAATGTGGAACATTAATTCGCCTAATCCCTCGAAAATGCTCTGCAGGAAAAAATATGGGCTCAGAATGCGAATGAAAAGTCCTCCGCTGGAAAACTGTTTGTTCCAGCTCTAACCTTAGCATTCTCTTCGACATGGATTATAGAAGCTATCACGGGCATATTTCTAAAGGACCTATCAACGACGTTTTTTGGTTCTTCTGACCCCTTTTTTGTAGCCATCACAAGCCAGTTAATCACCTTATCCAGCGTAGTCTCAGTGGTTTTTGGAATAGTGCTTGGCGTTTTGAGTGTTAGATATGATCACAAGAAACTGCTATTTCTTGGTGTTCTAGGGGTCACATTGGGAACTTTGGGTTGCTTTTTGGCTCCTAGCTTCTTTGTCATGCAGATTTTCTATCCTTTAGAAGGAATTGGCACAATTATTGTTAGTGCAATGACGTTTACACTTGTCGGGGAATTCTTAATCTTAAACAAAAGACCGAAGGCGTCAGGATGGATATTAGCGGGTGGCTCCTTAGCAAGCATCAGCGGATCGCTCGTTGCCAGTCTCTTTTTTCAAACAGGTAACTGGCGATCCTTCTTGTTATGGTTTGCACTCCCAATCTCACTGATAGCTTTAACCGCTGTATTTTTGGGGGTTCCTTTTTCTCCTCAGAAGCGAAAAATCTTTGGAAAGGAGGCTTACTTAAAGAGCTTCAAGCAGGTTATTCTGAATAAATCCGCTTTTGGCTGCTTACTCGGCAATTTAGTAAGACAAGCTGGATTAGCATGGGCAATGATATTTAGCGTAACTTTCTTTAGAGAACAGTTCGATTTGTCGCCAGCTTTTGGAGCCTTAATTGCCCTAAGCGTCAGTGGACTTGGTATTCTAGCTAATATAATCGGTGGGCATTTGGTAAACAGGGTTGGTCGAAAACATCAAGTAATAATAGCTTTGGTGGTCTCCAGCCCGATTTTAGCGTTGCTACCGTTTATTCCCAATCTGTGGATTGCCTTCGTCCTTTTTTACGTTGAAGCTTTTATTCATGGTTTAAGCTCTCCCGCAACCGTGAGTTTAGCTCTTGAACAAGCCCCTAAATCGCGTGGGACGATGATGTCAATTGGCTCCATTTTTGTAACTTTAGGCATAGGCCTTGGAGCTGCCATAGGCGGAGCAACGCTTGTTGTGTTTAAAAACTACGCTAGCTTACCCTTCGTCTTTGCCGCAGTAGGTCTCATCGCAGCGGCAATTTACTTTTTCTTGACCAAGGACACATACTATACATAACCACTGGAAACACGTAAGCAGTAAGCCAAACCAAAACTCACGCATCTATGTGCACGCTTAATAATGGGGGTACAGTTTTTCGAACACCAATTCTTCCAGTTTCGTCAAACAGTGAAAAGTTTGTTATGCGAAAAGGTGAAAAGACACCTCCGCAATCATGTATCATATAAGGTGGATGTTTGATATGAGCGATGTTAACATGGCAACGATTCAATTGGAAGGAGAAAAACAAAATTTCATCTTAAACAAGAAAACTTTTAGCACTGGAAGCAGAGGTTACCATGGAACTGGAAAAATGATGGCTGGAGGAAAAAACTACCAAGTCAACATTCAATGCGTAGAGATAGGCTCTAAACCTAAAGAGAAGAAAGAATAGATTATCTCAAGATACTAATACATTTTCTAATACATTTTTTCTTTCTAAACAATCATCTATGGTAGAATAATTGCTTTAATTATTGTTACATCCTGAATTGGCTTATCAGTGCTGTCTGTTGCTACCTTCGAAATCGCATCGGCCACGTCCATACCTTGAACTACATACCCGAAAACAGTATAAGTTGTGTCAAATCCAGCATAGCGGTTTGTGCCGCTATTATCTACTACATTAATGAAGAATTGACTAGTTGCGGAATCAATATCGTTTGTTTTTGCCATTGTAACTGTTCCTCTAACGTTAGTGTTGTTACTACCTATTTCATCAGGTATGCTCGCAACTGAACCATTTACTTCTCCGCCTTGAATCATAAAATCTTTGATTACTCTATGGAAAGTTGTTCCATCATATTTTCCTTCTTGAACCAGTTTCTTGAAATTGCCTGATGTATTTGGTTTATCATCACGTAAATGAATCGTTATATTACCCATCGACGTCTCTAACAAGACGTCATCTGAAGCAGGAACTTGAGTGAAAACAGCAGTCAAGTTTTGATTTGATGAAGTAGTCACCACTGTTGGGTTGGTTGCGCCTATAGAAGCACCGTTAAGCAGCCAATCATTCAGCACCCAATCAGGGTTTGCTATTGCTTTGATAGCAACTTGTGATCCAACAGGATAAGATTGAGTACCAGTGACATTTGTAGAACCAGAACCACTAACTCCAATATACAATTCATTTTGAGGCGCTGGCTTCATGAACACGTAAGCTAATCCAATTATTATTAAGGCTAAAATTACTATGCCAACTATGATTCCAATCCTTCTGTTTCGTCGTGCTCTACGAGCTGAAGATTTTAGTTTGTAGGGCATACTTCAAACCTGTGGTCAAATTTTCATAACAACTTTTTATTTAAACCTTATTTTAATAAGTAAGAATTTAATGGATAAAATAACTTTTGAATAGTTAGAAACCATTGATAATTTCGGGCAGGTTCAGGTAGATTTGCTCTAAATCTTTAAAGATTAAGTCTGGTTTTTCATAATGCTTTTCTACATTTATTAGTGGATTGAAACTGGATGCAACAAAAATTGTTCTCATTCCAACTGTTTTTGCACCATTAATGTCCTCGGTTGGACTGTCGCCAATAAGAACTGCCTCTTCAGGTTTAATGTTTAATGCTCGCAGCACTTCTTTGAATATAATACCATGAGGTTTTCGCCAGCCAATGGCTTCAGAAATCACAATTGCGTTGAAGAATTTATCAATGTGAAGTTTTCTAAGACTTGCATGGATTGCTGGCGCATAAGTGAAGTTGGAGACTAAACCAATTTTGAAGTATTCAGAAGCCTTTTTTATCAATCGTTTGGCATATGGTCTAAGTTTGAGTGAATCTACGAAATCTTGGAAGAAGACGTTAAGCCCTTCTTTTAAGCGTGCATCACCAAGTGTGGTTGGACATTGAATATTAGTTAGTGCTTCAGAAACCCAGATGGCGTTTGTTACCTCTTTCAACTGTTCATAACGTATTATACGATATTTTTCATGTGTCTTTGTATATGCATCCATAAACTCGTCTATATTAGTAGTTAAGCCTGCTTGGCATAACGCATTATGTAGTTTAATCTTTGATTCTTGTAGAGTGTAATTTGTTGGTTCAACTAATGTACCAATATAATCAAATATGACAGCTTTGATGACCAATTCCGACTTGTAACCTCAATTTATTTTTTACTATATGCAGAAAAACTTATGCCTTCTATTGCAAAATGTTTTTGTTTTTAGGTTTGAGGTGTTGTACGACAATATTGATTTGTTTTGCAATAGCAGTATCTAACAACATTGGATTTCCAATTGCATCTTCAACCTTTGAATCGAAAGGAATTTCGCCAATATATGACAAACCTAACGTCTTAGTTTGCAGTTTTATGCTATCATCTTCTTTATTCATCTTCATGTTTTCTATAATGCCTACTATCGGAACCTTTTGGTCCTGCAGTAGAGTCGCAAGTTTCCTAACCGTTTCAAAAGCTAATCGTGAGGATGTAGTGACAATAATAAATTCAATCTTCTTCACGAGCCTGATCAAATCAAGAACGGCATCTCCAATACCCGGTGGCATATCAACAATAAGATAATCTAGCTTGTTCCATCGTGTGACCGCAAGCATTTCTATAAGAATATTTGACGTATCTTCTCCTCTTAATGGGGCGGGCTTATCAGTTGTGTAGTAAATTAGCGACATATATTCTAAATTGTTAATTTTTGGAGGTATGAGCCCTTTATCTTCTGTTGGTTGTAGATTTCTTGCACCAAGAATTATGTGTGTGGTTGGACTAGTGAAATCTAAGTCGAATAGACCCGTTTTACATCCTTTTCTTGCAAGTTCAAGTGCCAATGTGGTTGCTATGAGACTTTTTCCTACACCACCTTTGCCGCTAGAGACAGCAATTATTCGATTTATTTGTTTAAGTCGTTCATCAATGATGCTAATTCTTGGGTCTGTCATAGAGTTTATCGTGTTCCTTTTATGTTTTGTAGCCAGATTCCTCTTCCTGAAATAATTTCAAAATCAGGGCTTCCGCAACGAGGACATTTAATGTAAGCATGTGCAACCTCCGGAATGAAATGTATCGCTTCCTTGGTGCTGGGGTCCAATTGTTGTTTCCTAAGTACCCATGTATTACTGCAATTACGGCACTTGAGAGTAGTTTTAGCTTTTGTTATACGAAACCTTGTATTCTCAAAATTATCTGGCTTAAGCTGTTGGATCGCAAATTTGAAGATCTCACGTTCAACGTCTTGAAGTTCACCAATTTTTATGTTAACTTCTTTAACTTCTTTGAGATGCTCCTTTTCAGCAATTTCAGAAGCAGCTTTTATCACGGATTCGGCAAGCGCCCATTCATGCATAAAAAAGCCAAATAGCGATGAATCAGTTAAACATTATGAGAAATAAAACCTTAATGCTGATTAGCTCTAACAAAACCTTTTTAGTTTACTTAAACAGCAATATCACAGAAATTTTGGATGGAAGTTTTTTTATGAGTAACCAAGAACTCGCAAGACAGCAATTGATGCAACAGCAAGAAACATTACGTTTGAGGATGAGACAGATCAAACATAAAGTCGCCGTGCTAAGCGGTAAAGGTGGAGTAGGTAAGAGCACGGTAACCGTGAACCTTGCTGCAGCCTCCGCCAAAACAGGACACAAAGTTGGACTTTTAGATGCTGATATTCATGGACCAAGCGTGCCTCGATTACTCGGTATAGTTGGAGAGCAAGTTAAGATTGGCCCGCCAGGGGCTTTCCCCGTTGTAGGACCTTTAGGCATGAAAGTTGTTTCAATAGATTTCTTTTTGCCCGAAGAGAGAACGCCGACGATTTGGCGTGGACCCCTGAAGATGCGAGCAATTCGTCAATTATTGACGGATGTGGTTTGGGGTGAGTTAGATGTTCTCTTTATTGATTTGCCTCCAGGTACTGGTGATGAAGTCTTAAGCATTGCACAACTTGTGCCCGATTTAGATGGTGCAGTAATCGTTACAATACCAGGCGAATTATCTAAGGCTGTTGTGGCAAAAGCCATAACGTTCACAGAACGCATGAGTATGCCCGTGATAGGCGTCGTTGAAAACATGAGCGGCTACATTTGTCCCAGCTGTGGCGAGAAAGTTGAGATTTTTCAGGGCGGTCTTGGCGAAGCTTTGGCAAAAGAAAGAGGCGTACCGTTTCTAGGTAAGATTCCAGTTGACCCAAAAGTTAGCGGCTCATCAGACAGAGGCATACCATTCGTGATTGAACAGCCTGATTCACCAGCGTCGAAAGCTTTTCTTGAAGTCGTCGAAAAAGTTGAAGCATACCTTAAAGCAAGACACACTAAAATGTAAGGTTAATGCAAAAACATGTTCGCTAACTCTGCTTTCTTTTCCGCTTAAAACTCCAAGCCCCTATTACAGTAGTAACCACAATCACAATTACAACTGCAATCAAAGCAATCGTAAAAATAGAAATCCCCTGACTCAAGGGATTCACCATCAATGGATACCTATCCTGATTCAGAGGATCAATAACGTAAGCCGTATCTCCCATGCCATCGCGATTCGCATCTGTTCCGTTGTAATCACTCCAATAGTTGCCCTCTTTGCCATTATCCCAAGAATGCTGTTTCTCAGTGAGATTGTATTCTTTGCAGACGCATCCGCTCAGTTGACGCGTGTTTTCCACGAAACTGTTGTGGCTGATAAGTATGTCCGAAGGAATATTTCCTATGCCATCGACATCTTCAAAACCAAAAAACAATCCCTGCTCATTACCAGCAATATAATTGTATGTTATACTGTTTGCAGAGCCTGAAAGCAACACGCCGACAATGTTATCGTGGATGTTACTGCCTTGCAGAGCATTACCTCTTGAGTGAATATATGCACCAATACTAAAATTCCGCACCTCCAAGTTCTTGATGGTTACTTCTGAGATGCCATCGTCTATGTCGATACCGATAATATATGGCACCTGCGTTTCATTACCGGGTCCAACACCAATTACCTGTTCAGCTTTGCGCTGTGTTTCGTTCAACGGTCCAATAAGTGAGTATCCTGCGCCGTCGAAGACGATGCTGCTTTTCTGTATAAGGATTGGGTCGTAGCTGTCTTGAGTTAAAGTATATGTGTTATCGTTTATTTGGATAGGCGCATTCGATGGATAGATGCTACCGTCGCTTTGAACCAGAATTGTTTGGCGAGCAATTGAACCCTGACAAAACGCCAGCTTAGGCATCGAAATTACCGATAAACTTAGCAGTAAGAAAAACACTAAGGCGAAACTGGGTAGGACTTTGGTATTCATTATTCACTCACTTTCTTATCAGACGTGTTTAACCAATTACGCGACCTGCAAACGGTTTTACCTGCGAACTTGAATTTAAGGCAATCCTGTTCAGGACACATTTCTACACAGCGTAAACAAAGTATACATTTGCTCGTAGTAATATCTCCACCTTTATTCTCATATACTTCCTTCACTTGAGAGGAGCAAACACGTTTGCAGATGCCGCACTTTGTACATTTCTCTTCGGTCTTTTCTAATCGGACTCCAGACACCCACTTGAAGGGCGGGAATCGATTGAAGACTGCGATTAATCCTCCTAATGGACAGATTCGGCACCATGACCGACGGAAGAAAAAGGCAGCAACTGTAACCAAGCCGAGAATTAATAAGTTAATCGATGTTATGTAGTAGCCTAATTCATAGAATACACCAGTGGTTGGACCAAAAATCCATTCGGGTCTCATCAAACCCACCGAGGTCTGGAGCAGTATACAAAGCGGTTTCATTGGACAGAACTGGCAGAAAGGCGCCGCATAATACATGTAAATGAACCCGCCATTCTCAGTTCCCGGAACGATTTGCGTTCCCATTATAGCTTCAGCCCCGAAAACAACACTTACCACAAGGATAACAGCTAGAATGACATATTTGAGTTGATGAAACTTCTCATTAAACCCATCTGAAAAGACTCTATGTTTAATCCTCAATGCCTTTCTGATACGGGTAACAACATCCAAGTATAAACCGAATGGACAAACCCAACCACACCACCATCTACCTAAAATGACAGATGCCACAATAATGAGCCCAAAAACAACGGCCAACCTAGCTGCGCCTGAAGCTAGGTAGCTTACTCCCCAGCCTGGTCCAGAGTTCCAAAACGGGTAGAGATACGCTTGTATCTCCCACAACGGACACGTGACAGTTTTTCCGCAAGGAAAGTAACATGCAAAAGAAGGAAATACCAGCCCATCAGGCATCTGTATACCAAACGTATTTGTCCCAACCAAAACCTCATGTGGATTAATCTGCTCCGCTGGCCAAGCCAAATTCTGGTGGTCGATGAATATGCCGAAGAAAAGAATGAAGACGAAGCCTATTTGAATCAGAAGCCTAAGGGAGCTGATGTTTCTAGTTCTCTTCTTAGCACCAGTAACGGCGGCTATTCCACCGATGCTTAAGGAAACGGCAGCCACGCCTAACACGTAGTAGTTCGTTTTGTAAGCTGGCAAAACAGGTCTTGGAGGAATAGGAGCCGAGACATCAGCTGTTGGATCAGTGACATTAGCGTAGAGTCTATCACAGAAATGCCCATAGATTGGGAAGATGTTCCAGTAACCCGCCATATCCATCTTTTGGCTCGCACTGAACTCGCCAGTTACATTGTTGGTTAGGACCCAGTATTCAACGTAACTGTAGTCGGGTCGAGTGAATGTTACTCTAATCGTCACGTTGTCTGCAGGAGGACAAATCTTGCCTGTCACGGTTACAGTCTCGTTCAAGTTAACTTGAGTTCGATCTATGATTCCCGTAATGTGTGGGCCATAGCAAGCGTTAACTGGAAGAACGAGTAATATGACCAGAACTGCAATAGCAGGAATCAGCACATACTTAGATAGATTTTTCACTAGTCATTCTCCTTTAATTGAGGAACTGTCCGCTACCCCTGCTATTCTTGGCGTATATTCCCAAAACAATAGTAGTGTTTGGTTGGTTAAAAATTTTCTGAACTTATGATAAGATTATTCAACTAAATTGTTTGTTGAATTTTCTTATTTATTGACTAAAATTAAACTCTACCGTATCTAAACGAAAAAGGAAAGATGGAGAGCTAAATACTGCTATTCTGCGATTAACGATTATTTAGACAGGTTTATCTCAATCGTTGAAACCATTCGAGATCTGTTTTCGCCTTCTCTAGGGGGCATCTCAGTTGTTCCGATAGTTATGCTGTTGACTTTGAGGTCTTTCAAGAATCGGTTTCTGGTAATTTCAGCTACATCAACTGCTGTGGTTATTGCTTGACCTCGGGCTTTTAACGTCACATCTTTTGTGGTGCCACCTGAGAAAGCTGTTATGATAGCAAGCACATAGCTCATGGGGGGCTTGTTTCCTACGAAGATTACATCAGATTTTTCTGCCATTTTTTCTCTACACTCTTATTTATTATGTTGTTGCTCTGTTACGGTTCACGTTTCCTCTCCGTCGACGTGAAGCGTAATTTCTCTTATAGTTGAACTGCCTAATAAACACGATTCAGATTCTGCATATATGGATACTACTCATTTATACGAAACTGGAATGTATTCTTCCTGTTTTTCGAATTACGAGTTTTATCTCAAATTTTTGAATAAAATATATGAATTATGTTTTTATGTTAGAGAGTAAAACAGGTCTATCTTAAATAGTGCCAATGCTAATTTTGTCTCATGGGATATCAATCTTCTCGTAAAGGCTCATCAAGAGGATCAGGCCAAAAGTTCCAGAAATCATCACACGAAAAAGCAAAAGTAAGACGTCACAAACGACAAAGCAAAAATCAAATAATGCAAGAAGAGCACGAAGTTACGGTCAAAGAAGTTGGAGAAAAAACATTAAGTAATCTAAAAAGATTGGGTGAACAGGTGTTTGCTGTCTCACCGTTCAGCCAATATTTTGATGATTGGCTTATCAACGTCAAAGAGGTTGTATCAAAATTTGAAACAAGCGATACTATCAATACAGACGAACTATTTGTGAGACAACGTCAACAAACATTCGATAAGCTAGAGATTGAATTCGCTAGACTAAAACAAGAAGAATTAAAGCTTAACCAAGCCGTTAGGGAGTTGGCGGATAACAATCATTTACTAGTAGAGACTGATGCTGATTATGCAACGAAAACACGTGAATTAGGACCTAGAAAAGATGCTGAAATACAGCGTTTAACTCTTGATGTTCAGAAATATGAATCTGAGCTAGAGCAAGCGAACAGAATGAAAACGAGCTTTTTTGGCTTCACTAAGAAAGCAAAAGCTCAGAAAGAAGCAGAAGCACGCAGTAAGCTTGAAGCTGCTAAGACTAAACTTGAGTCAGCAGTACAAGCATTTAAAGTTGAACAGGAAAAATTGCATGACACTTATGAGAAGAAAAGAAGTAGCATCACTGAACATGTGCAGCAGCTAGAGAAGGAAGTTGAAAAACTGGAAACTGATAACTCCGTTAGCATTAGACGTGAGGCTTGCGAAGAATTAAGTAATGCTGTTCAAAGTTTGCTCGATAGACAGCCTTTGCCATCTTCAGAACCAACATCATGAATTGTGAAATCTGGTTTTTCATAGGTTCAAAACGTTTCGATCGAAGAACAAGATGTATTAATATGCTACAATCCTCTTTAACTCTCAACTCTGACAGAATTAACGTTTACTTGTAAGGTGAAGGAAGGCTGTCTGATAAAAAAGATAAGGAACCTTCGTTAGCTTTCGGTGGACAAGCTCTCATAGAGGGAATAATGATACGTTCACGTTCACACTTGGTAATATGTGTTAGAAAACCAAACCAGGAAGTCGTCACAAACGTCGAAGAAGTAAAACCGCTTTCACAGAGACACAGAGCCTTAGGATGGCCATTTATCCGAGGTATCGCTGCTCTACCTGAAACATTATACCTTGGATTCAAGGGTCTATTCTTCTCCGCAAATGCGGCAATAGAGGAAGAAGAGGGAGGAGAACAGGAAAAATTTACATGGAAAGAATTTGCTTTGGCAATCACTTTAGCTCTGGGTGTAGCAGCACTTTTCTTCATTGTGCCATTCTTCTTGGCTACTTGGCTTAATTTAACTGGAGTTATCTTCAATGTCGCTGAAGCAATCATACGTCTTGGACTCTTTATTGCTTATTTAGCAGCGATTTCTTCTTGGGGAGAATTTCATAGAGTTCTTCAATATCATGGTGCAGAACATAAAGCAATTAATGCTTTGGAAGCCGGAGCACCAATGGATATCGAAAATGTTAAACGTTACTCACGTTTACATCCACGTTGTGGAACCAGTTTTCTATTCCTGATAGTCATCGTAAGCATCATTTTGTTTTCGATTGTTCCCGACTTCGGATTGTTCTGGTTAAGACTCGCATATCGAATTATTCTCATACCAATTATTGCATCAATATCCTACGAACTATTGCGATTAAGTGGTAAGTACAAAAATTCTCCTATCATGAGAGTTTTCACGTTTCCAGGAATAACCTTCCAGCGTTTAGCTACAAAGGAGCCGACAGATGATATGCTTGAAGTTTCAATAAAAGCAGTGAATGAAGCAACAAGATTATCTGCAAGCAAGCAACAATTAAGTCAAGACTAAGATAGTTGACATTTCTTTGAGTGATTCAAGTTTTCCAATTCTTGGTTTGGTTATGTTTTGTTATCATAGTCCCTAAAATTAGAGTAATCACAAATACAAAAATCATTCCTAATGTACCAGCCAATAGTGTAGACAAATAATCGTTATCAAGAACTGGAATAGAATAGCCATTCATTAAACCTTGCCATACTGGCTTTGATTGAATGCCAAGCGATGAAGTTACTGTGGTCAACCCATCTGGATTGCTCGAAGCGAGTGGTAAGAACGCTACAAGAAACACAATTAGTAAGAGGACGGCTATAAAATATTTCTTCATCATTTCATCTTCCTTTCATTATACTTAGACTGCTCATTATTGCGGGCTGTAGCTGTCGAAGTGACATAACAAGTGTTGTCGTTATGGCACCTTCAGCTAAGCCCGTAAGTCCATAATAGAATAACATCATAGGAATAGTAAACGTGATTCCGCCAGCACTTGCATAAGCTGATGATGCTCCCATTTCGAGAGCCGCTGCTAAAGAGGCAAGGACAACAGAGAGCCATGAAGCAACAAAAATGGATGACGCAAAACGTTTAGAAGACTTCGAACTCCTAGTTAAAAGTTTGATAATGAAGAAACTCGATACTCCTATGATTGCCATATTGAATACGTTTGCACCGAACGCCAGCAATCCACCATCGGCAAAGAAGAAAGCTTGCATCAGAAGAATTATTGTCATGCTCAGTATACCTGCATACGGTCCCAGCAAAATACCCAAGAAGGTTGCGCCAACGATATGTCCACTGGTACCTGGCATTATGGGGAAGTTTATCATTTGAGCGGCGAAAATAAAAGCACTGGAAACAGCAAGTAGAGCGACAAAGGATTGGGGGTAGTCGGCTTTAACTTTCTTCCAAGACCATACTAGGATTGCACCTGAGACAATTAACATAAGTATAGCAGTTGTAGGATCTATGTACCCATCAAGAATGTGCATAGGAAGCCCCAGTAACACGATTTACTGATTTAGTGTTACCATGCAATTATAAAAGCCTTATGTAAAGCCAAAAATAGACTCATTGGACTACCTTTGATTTTTACTTTGACCACTGTCTTCTTTTAATCGTTCACGCAGTAATCTTTTAGCTAGAGTCTTTGCCTTCTCAGAATAGAGTAAGCCGATAATTTTATTCCAGTCAAAGCCTGATGCTGAGTTATAGCCTGAGAATTCTTCTGGTGAGAACATTACAAGTTTATCCGAGTCGTATAGAATCCTGAATGGTAATGAGGGATTTTCTGGATGATCGTGATGTATACCCACGATTTGACAGACTTGTGCAATGAAATTATCATCACAGTTCATTTGACGTAAAAGCATGGCTGCTAATTTGGGACCTTTGATATACTGCTCCTTAATGGTCGGACCGCCTATATCATGTAGGATTATTGATGCAATAGTCAAATCTTTAATTTCTTGAGGAATCATGAAGTTTTCTTCTGCAATATTGAGGACTCTGCTGGTATGTGCTGCTCCTAAATCATTTCTCTCCAAATATGGTTTTGCTAGCATGAACAGGTTTTCATAATCCATTCTTAACTATGCATCCTAAGCATAATTGCTACTTTAACGATTAAAAGCTCTTCTGGAACAACTATTTCTCATGCAGCTTAAATAGGTAACAGTTAAGCTTAAAGGCAAACACGAGCATAACGCTGATTAAGTATACATTCTAAGGAGACATATGTATGCCTTCATTGGAGAAGAAGAACAAGGCTAAAAAGAAGAAACATGAAGAAAAAATGGGAAAATAACCCCAAGCTAATTGACTTGTGGTCTATCCCTTTCTTTTCTTATTATTTAGAGGTTGTCAATGAATAATCATGAAAATTTCGCACTGTAGTTTAGTGTCCTCGGTTGGCAAATTTTTCTGAATGCAGGTCTCCACCAGAAGCCCAATTTTCCTTCGGTTCTTCACAAATAACAATCGTGACGGCTTCACGTGGGATACCTATTTCTTCCATAACTTGTGTAATTCCTTTAATCATTTTTTTCTTGTTTTCCAAACTTATGCCAGACCAAACATCAACATGTACAATCGGCAACTAATTCTCCTCGGAAATTGAGATATGTTTCATGATGATTAATGTTTCTGAAATAAGAAAAATAGAGTTTCGAAAGAGTAAGAAACTAAACTCCTAAAGAGCTAAAGGTGCGCCTTCCTCCTATTATGATCTAAGATGAGAGGTAACGCGTTGGAAGCTTCAATTGAGGTTCGTCTCAAAAGGCAGATTGTGGAAATATCTCAGAGATGCGGAGCACAAGGTTGGAGTCCTGGAACACTAGGAAACATTAGTCTTTTTGATTTTGAATCAAAGCAAGTTTACATAAAGAGGTCTGGCACAGATTTAAACAGACTTGAACTCAAAGATATTTTGACCTTGGATCTTAACGGAAATATTATCAACGGAAAAGGAAAACCTTCTATCGAAACGAACTTCCACCTGGGTATATACAAGGTTAGAAAAGAAGTGCGAGCAGTGTTTCATGTGCATCCTCCTTTTGCTACAGCGTACGCAGTTGCGGGAATTAAGATCCCTATGATAACTGAAGCAGCAAAAATAATTCTCGTTGAAATTCCACTTGTTCCATCTGCACCGCCCGGTTCGACTGAGCTGGCGATAAGTGTTACAGATTGTTTTAAGAACCTAAGAATCAAGGCTGCCCTTCTAAAAGAACATGGTGTGGTGGTAATTGGTGAGACTCTTGAAAATGCTTACCATATAACTTCTTTGGTTGAGGATACAGCTAAAGTAGCTCTTCTAAGCTCTTTAATAAAAAGGTAAAGTCATTGACTGTAAGCTGCGCTTCATTTTGAAGTGTTTTTATTTAATGTAGTATTGCTTATTTTATTCTTAAATATATGATAGACTTTTTCTGCTCCAATGATTTTTTCATTACCTAAATTCCAGTTGGATGGATACATTATGAATGGTCTTGATTGACAACCACCTAATCCACCGTGACTGCCAATAAGTTCTTCAAAAGCAGCGACTTCATCTTTTTCTGGATCATACAGACTCATAACTAAGATATCTGGTACATTACTGAAAGTGTCAGTTCTTCGTAGATGTGCTGCAGCGTTTTCTCCAAATTTTGTTAATGGATTTTCGCCTTCTATCTTATCATTGGCAAGACAATATCTACCTTTGCGCTTAATATTACTGAACCAGTATTTTGTGATTTTACCATTACGAAACCTATGCCTTCATGATTTAATAGACCTGGTATAGCGCGCGCATACATTATTACTAATATCTTGTATGTTGCTTTCTTTCATAATTCTGCGAACCTTTTCAGCTCCAATCCAGTAATCATGATCCCCTAAGACTGCGACTGTTAAGTCATGTGGTTTTAACTTTCTTAGATATATTGACATTTCTTCGATACTATCGTCTAAGAGCTATGATACGAAATCGCCAGTTACTGCAATGAGATTAGGGTTATTCTTGTTAATTAGATCGACAACTCCTTCAAGTCGACTTGATGAAATCCACTGACCATAATGGATGTCAGTGATATGCGCTATGCGATAATCTCTAAAAGATGCTGGCAATTGCGAAATAACAACCTGAATATGTTCTATTTTAAACTGTTTTGGATCGTACTTGCGCCAACCAAACCTATAGGCGAGTTTCGACATTATCTTTTGAGTTTTTCTGCGTAAGATGAAAGAAAAATTATCTTTAACTATCTCTGAAGCAGAGTTTTGCATTACTTAAAACCAGATAATTGATTAGAAAATGATTTATGAATATAAACTGTTTGTAACACAACTAATGTACAATTTAATCGTGTGCTTGAAACAGAAAAAATAGAATATTTTACTGTGGAATAATTGCGGCTGAAATTCTGGCTTTCATATCTGCATATTTCTGTTGAATATCTCTTCTTGCTTGTTCAAGGTCTGTATTAATTCTGTTTCGAGATTCTATAGCCAAGTCTTTGCTTTTTGCTGTCTTACGCTCAAGTTTTTCAAGTTGTTCCTCTGATGAACGCCGCATTTCTTCTACTTTTTTTAATGCATCGGCTTTAAGTTTCTCCATCTTGGTAAGGTCATTTCGTATATCATTGATAGTTTTGCTTGCTTTTTCTTTTGTCGCAACTATTCTTTCCAGAAACTCTCTCTCTGATGTTCCTCCCAAACAGACACCGTTTGCATATACAGATGTTTCAGTACATATCTTTTTCTCATTCATATAGCAGACGATATTTCAAAAAATAATATCCTCTTTCAAGAATCAAAAACTCAATATATCACTGACTCAGCACCCATATGTATTTTGAGAACGGAAGGTTTTAGAGCCAAGGTAGCAGTCTTCTCTAAAAGAATTAGGTAGAGAAACGCATGCACAATGTGAGAAGCAGTTGGTGAATTTACGGGGTTAAGATCTAGCATTCAGATTGCCTGGAGATCACTGTCAAGAAGGAAAACAAAGAATCTCAGCGCAGTACTAGCAATAACCTTGGGAGTCACTTTATTAGTAGGCATTCAAATCACAACAGATACTCTGAAAAATGGGTTTTTAACAACTCTTCTTCAGAGTCAAGGTGAAGTCGACCTTCAAATTGTAAATGGTACTGGAGGAACGTACCTCAAAGCTGCAGATATGGCAACAATACGCAGTCTCGTTCCAGATGCAGTAGGAATCATGCCCGAACTCTCAACACAGATACCGGCAGTAGTAGAAAGTCAATTTAATCCTAAGATGGCTGTAGCTGGAATTCCGATTAATTATTCAAAGGCATTCGGCGATTTCTATGATTGGAAATCAGGAAATAAATTAGAACTTGAATCTCTATTAACATATAATAATAGTATTCTGTTATCAAGCGATCAAGCTGAAAAATTTGGATTAGACAAAAACATTGTATTACCCATTAATTTAACTACACAATTCACTAACCTTACTACAACCTTTACACCGCCAGTTGTGCCCTTATCTAATTGGACAGTAAATTCAAACTTCACAAGTGCTGGATACAGTTTGGATAGTACAGCGTCTAATTTGTTTCTTGAAGTTAAACCAGTCAATTTTACGGGTGTAGCAATGGTTTACACCTTGAATTGTCCAAGGTTGAATTTAGCAAATTATACTCACGTTAACGTAACAACAACAGGTACCAATAATGTTAGGGTTCTCTTAGGTTTTTCAACTATTGATGGAAGCAATTTTGACGTTGCAAACTGGACTGACCCTGCAACCCTCAACAACACAGAATTTGACATAACTCAGTATTCCAGCAAACAATTAAGAGGTGATGCTTATCTTGCAATCGTAAGTGCTAACGGGACTCAAGCAAGTGTAAACGTTACTGAAATTGCCTTCGAAACTGCATCTCCAGCGGGTGTAATAAGAACCCCAATAATCTCATACACTTCTGAATTAGCGAAGCTATATCTTCAGGTAACTGCAATCTTTGATTCGAATCGTCCAGGCATAGGCTCACGATATGCTGGAGCTGTCTTCAAGCTAGAACATTTACAGGAATGGCTTAGTCTCCAAGATTCGGAAAGGAAAACGGACATAATACGCGCTTATTTAATATCGTACAAAACTGACCATTTTGTCAGTGAAATAGATAAAGACACTCTAAACACTAAACTTGAAAATCTTAAGGCGATAATTCCGAAAGAAATAAACTCGCAAACAAATAAGTCAGAGCAGGTCTATCGAGTAAGCTCATTGCGCCTTGATTTTGTTAATATCGCGGACTTTTTCATTAGCTTACTTAGCACTATCTTAAGCACTCTTGGCTTTCTTATCGCGCTAACTGGAGTATTGTTGATAACTAATGTTCAATTGATGAGTGTAGAAGATAGAGAATTTCAAACTGGCGTTATGCGTGCGGTTGGAGAAAATCGTAGAGGAATATTTCAATCCATAATTATAGAGAACCTTTTCCAAGGAATCGTCGGTGGTTTAGTAGGGTACCTAGGGGGAATAGCTTTTGGTCAAGTAGTTGCCATGTATCTTATTGGATTGTTTGGCACTGGAGAACTAAGTGTTCGGCCTGTAGTTTCTCTATCTGTGGTTATTTTGTCCTTAATTGTAGGAATTTTAATTAGTATAATAACGGGTATCCTTCCAGCTTTGAGGGCTTCCAGAGTCAATATTGTCGAGGCGCTAAGGGGAATAAAAATCGCTTTCAAAGCAAAGTCTAGTCGTAATTTGGTAGCTTTAGGTGTTCTCATGACTATAGCCGGTGTAATTCTTCTTTTATACAATGGCATTATTGATACTGCAACTCAAGTTATATGGAGCAGTGAAGGATGGAATTCACTGGAAGAGTGGCGAATACTTATCATAGCCTTTGGTTTACTTGCAGGAGGCATAGGTCTTGTTCTGTCTAAATTTATCAGTAGAACAAAAGCCTTCAACATTACAGCCATTTCTCTATACATTATACCAACATTCCTCTTCGTAGTTGCTATGGATAGTTGGATAACAGGCATTACGGGAATTCCACTTGAACTTCTTATCGTTGGGCTTATTGAGGTATTAATTGGTTCTATATTATTTATTGCCCTTAATCTGCCAGCAATAATGCGTGGTTTGCGTGGCGCCCTCATAAAAATTAAGGGCTTAAAAGGCGTGGGTCAAATATCACCATCATTGATATCCTCGCATATCACACGGTCCACACTAACCTTCGCTATTTTTGCAATAATTCTAACCTTAAATGTTGTAGTAGCTACACTGGTTCCAACCAACTTGGGAACAGTAAACCAGTATGATCAAGAATCTCGAGGTGTAGACCTTACTGTCTTCTTGAACAAACCTGAAGTCATGGTCAATGACACATCATTTTCAAATGAAATCTACAAGATTGACAATCGCATAACTGATGTCATAGGTTTCAAAACTTTTAACCCAAATATGGATTTCACTAAGTTCACGGCTCTGAAAGATCCTTTCTCTTCTGAATTCGAAGCTGGCACAGATATGCTACCAGTCTCTATTGGCGAGTTCAGACCTGAACAAATTAGGGGTAATGCTTCCAATTATTTAGATAGTAACTGGAGGTATGATTTCTATCTCGGTGATTTTCCAGATGGAGTACGTGAATCTTATAATCCCGACTTAACTGATTCCCAGATCTTGGAGTTATCTAGGAAAGCTTGGGATCGATTCCTTGATCGATCCTATAGAATGCCAGCCTACAATGTTTCTTCAATAGTCTCATCCATAATTAAAGGAGATACAAATCTTCTTGATGTAGAGGCTCCCGGAATGGGTAACGAAGATCCACTCAAAGATTTACAACCACTAAAATATGAAAACGGAAGTCTAATTGAAAATCCAATAGTATTTACAGATTCATTTCTCTTGCCTGTTGGTTTGCAGGTTTGGCTTCCAATGAACACCTCAACGTTAGGAATCCCCATTTATCAAGCATTCACTATTGGAGGTCGGCTGGATAATCAACGAGGTGGAGGATTTCCACTTGCGACTTCTACGAATTCTATGTCTGGAGACGTAGATGTTACTGCATTCTTAGGAACTATATATATGCCTGATTACTGGGCAAATCAGACCAATTTTCTAGGTGAAGCAAATGGTGCAACATCAATCTCTAGAGGACCGAATCAATATAATACCTATTTAATTAAAACGACATTAGGAATAGATGATCCAGAACTAGATAACATAGCGAGAAAAATTGAAGATTTCACCAATACGAACGATCAAGGCTATCGTCTGCTTGCAAAAGATGATTTTGTTTTTGGAAGTGCAGAGCCTGTATACACGCGAATTCAAACTACTTTGAGAATGACCGATAGGATATCCTCATTCCTTCAAATCTATGTTTCATTTGGCCTTATTATAGGAGCTGTTGGTATGGGTGTTATCTCTGTCAGAAATGTGGCTGAAAGAAAACGCGAAATTGGAATGATGCGAGCAATAGGCTTTCCAAGAAGCCAAGTCATGATTTCAGTTTTGCTGGAACTAGTAGTTCTTGGAGTAATTGGTTTAGCTCTTGGAGTGATTAATGGACTCATTGTGAGTTTTGGCTTTGCAAATCTACAGAATACCACACTGATTATTCCATGGGATCAACTTGGAGTATATCTAACGTTCATTGTTCTTATTGCCATAGGTGCAGGTTCAATCCCCGCGTACGTAGCTTCAAGGATTCCTCCAGCAGAAGCGTTGAGGTATGTGGGATGAAAGAAACAGATACTACCAAAAAATCACGTTTCAAAGAGTCAATTCTTGTAATCTCAGACTTGCATAAACGTTACAACGAAGGAAAGCCCAACGAGGTGCATGCTCTTCAAGGAATAGATTTGACAATCAAGAAGGGTGATATGGCTGCAATTATGGGTTCATCTGGATGCGGAAAAACTACCCTCCTAAATATGATTGGACACTTAGACCGACGTTCATCAGGAAGAATAGTAATTGACAAAGTGGATACATCCACATTGTCTGATTCTAAGATGACAGCATTCCGAAGAGATAATATAGGCTTTATTTTTCAACTATTCAATCTTTTTCCATTTTTGACAGCTGTAGAGAACGTTGAAACTCCATTATTGCTTCGAGGCTTAAGCTCTGGTTTGGCGCGAGAACAAGCAAAAATGTTGCTTCGTGAGTTAGGTATGGGAGATAGGTTATATCATCTGCCTTCTGAACTTTCTGGGGGTCAACAACAAAGAATAGCTATTGCTAGAGCGCTGATCAATCAGCCAGCCATAATTCTGGGCGACGAACCAACTGGAGATTTGGATTCCGCAACAAGTGCTGACGTGATGGCTCTCTTCCGTCGAATAAACAGAACCAACAAGCAAACACTAGTCTTAGTAACACATAGTCGTTGGATTGCTGAAAAATGTGACTACATCATCCACATGACTGATGGGAAAATCTCCTACATAGAAGATGGTCCGTTTATGATAAAGGAGAAAGAATCATGAAAACCTATTTTGCTGCATTAATAAACAAGTCAACTGTTTCAGATAATTCTAAGTTATTTAAGAAATTACTAAATGACTTGAAGATTCTCAAAATTCCTCGTTCGAGTTTACATATCAAGGAACATAATACATTTGTCTTTTTGGCAGCAGAAAATTCGCTCAAAAAACCTTTGGACCAAGAAATTATGGAAAATACTGAAGCAAAATTTGCTCGACACCTTAAAGAGTACTATTTCAACTACAGGGTTAACCTACAAAAACGTTTGAAAACTAACCAAGAATTGAAGGAAACCGCTCAGATTGTCAAAGAATTCGTAAAAGAGATAAATCCAGAACTTCCCAGTATTTTTAATTCCAAATTGAGAAAATCAATTTCAGAGATGCCCAGAAATCAATATGATCTTCAGAATCAGAGTATTGTAGCTTTTTGGGATGTGGTCGAAGAACAGAAAATGAGATTCCTCCTTTCTGGATGGAATACATCAATTTTTGAAGTATCAGAAGTCCAAGACTTCTTGGATTCTGAAATGATAGTTGATAAACTGACACTCTTCAACTTCTTCTGGATATTTCTTCAACCTACAATTACTCGGCTTAGAGAAATGAATAGTGTACTAGAACGATTAAGTTACAGTCTTCAGGGCGTACACTGTAAACGTGATAACCCAGACTCGCAAATTAAATTTGAAATGTTTCTAAGAATTATCTCAGCCAAACTCAGTGCATTACAAAATGTAGACAAAACCATTTCTGCTATCTTTAGACTATTCAATTCACCTCAAATCTCAAGCGTTAGAAACCAACTAACAAATATCTCTGAAGAACTTAGCACTTCTATTAGACAAATGTCGTGGAAAATGAATGAAGGAAAAGATCTCCTGTCTGAAGTTCAAGATAAAATCGAAAAATGTCAAACGAAACTTCAACTGTTGCTTGATGAAGCAAAAAGTGAAGACAGAATAGTTTTGCCTGCTGAAGAATTCGTAGCGACGCTTTCATCCTTAACTGAATCAAGCTCTGATTTGTTTATTCAAGCTGAATTGTTAAAAATGTGGTTAGACTTCTTTGGCACTGATCTTCCATACTATACATACCAATCAAAACTTTTCAGCGATCAAATTGCCCAAAACCCAGAAACTCCTGAAGAGACTATAGTTGCAGTTCGAGGTTTAGCAAAGAATTACAATATTGGGCAGACAAGAGTTTATGCACTCAGAGGTGTAGATCTTAATGTCAAGGAGGGGGAATTTTTAGCGATTGTTGGTAATTCTGGGGCAGGAAAAACTACACTTCTAAATTGTATGGCTGGATTAGACAAACCTGATTATGGAATTGTTTTATTCAGAGGAAAAAACCTACAGAAAATGGATGATAAGGAAAAATCAAAAACTCGATTAATAGATATGGGTTTTATTTTTCAAAGCTATGCTTTGTTACCTCATTATAATGCGCGCGAGAACGTAACGTTACCTGCTGACTTAGCTGGTCTTAGCAAAGAGTTGAGAAATCGAATTGAAGAACTTCTTAAGGGTGTAGGTATCAGTAAGCAAGCTAAGCAATATCCAGCTCAATTAAGTGGAGGTCAAATGCAACGGGTAGCTATAGCGCGGGCATTAACAAATCGACCAAAAGTATTATTTGCAGATGAACCGACCGGCGACTTGGATTCAGAAACGGGTAAACAAGTCATGGAACTTATCAAAAAGTTTCATGAGGAAACAGAAACTACAATTATAGTTATTACTCATGAACAATCCGTTGCTAATTATGCTGAACGACAAATTAAGCTGGAAGATGGAATAATTAAGGAAACCGACACGTGCGCCAGACAATAATTGCGACAGAACACGTTATCAAAAGAACCACAAAAACAGTACAATGAAACGGGCGGTTGTACCTTATCTTATGTCGTATGCTTCATTGTCTTTGAGGTGGATCTGCAATCTTTTAAATTATGTAACATTTCAAGGTTCTATCAAGATTTTCAGGCGTTTCCATTAATCCCTTTAACACTCTTAGAAGCTTAGGTTGAAATTTGCATATATCTTGAAGACTGACTAAACCAATCAAGCGGTTATTTTTCATAACAGGGAGGTTCTTTATTCTTTTCTCAAACATTAGACGTGCAGCTTCTTCGAGTTTTGTATTGGGCTCGATAGTTATTAGAGGATTAGACATAATGTCTTTCATTTTAGTTTCTGCAACATTTTTTTCTCTTACAACTACACGTTTTAGAATATCTCTTTCCGTAACAATTCCTACTATCTTCTTCCTTTTGGTTATAATTATGGCAGTAATCCCTTCTTCAACCATAATTTCTGCAGCTTTCTTAACAGAAGTTTCTTCATCTAGCTTTACAACGTCCTCTACCATGATATCTTCTGCTTTCATAGGAAGGACGATTTCTTCTTCGTCATCTTCTGACATAAAATCACCATAAAAGTCACTGCAGAGTCTATAATAACAAAAGTCTTTATTATTGTTTCAGTTTAAGGGTTAAAGCTTGTTCTTTTCCTGAACTTAGTGTTTCATATATATTTTGAATTCAGAAATGTTATTGGCTACGCATCTGTTGATAGATTGAGGGCTATGCTACAAAGGTCTTATGTCTTTACATTCTTTGTTTCTTTAATAATTGTAGTTGGTCTCATTGGTTTCGTTCAGGCAGCCACAACTTCTTCTTTCTATGTTAAGCCAGGTGAAGATGTGACACGGTTTCTTGATTTATCAGCAGATGACCAAGTGCTAATCAAGTTTAGTGTTGTTTGGGGAGCAGAAGCGAACACAATTGGTTTCTCGATAGTCTCTCCGAACGGTACTGTAACGGATCTTGGAGATCAAGGAACATTGAATTACAGTTTTACATGCATTGAAAAGGGGGAATACACGCTACATTTCATTAATAATGAGGCCGAGACGAAGCTTGTTAGTTTAGAATATAAGATTGATCATAATGTTTTCGGAATTTTTGGAATGACACCTAGTCTTTTCTGGTTGGTGTTTGTTGCTGTTATCTGTATTGTGGGAATCGTTGTTTTCGTTGCATTATCTAAAACGTCGTAGAGCATAGTGTTTCAAAATAGTGAAGAATAATCTTACGTTTATGTGTGGGCATTTTCCTCACAGAGAATACGAGATAAAAAAAGGGAGTGAGGCGACTATTTTGTGTAGACCTCTACGAGGTCACGTGCTGTAATGATTCCTACTAATTTATCGTCTTGGGTAACAGGTAATCGCCTAACATGTTTCAATGCCATTGTGGCAGCGGCTTTGTGCACGCTTGTGCCCGCAGCAATATTGATTAATGGTGTTGAGCATGTGGGTCCTACCTCAGTGAATAAGGCTTTGCTTTTGGCTAGGAAAGACGTGAGCAAGTCGCGTTCAGTGAAGATTCCAAATGGTTCTCCTTGATGGGAAATTATGACGCTTCCGATACGTTGTTTGCCCATAATTCGTGCAATGTCAATTATGGAAGTTTTTTCGTCAGCTGTTACAACGGGTTTCGTCATAAAGTCATCGACTTTAACCTCGGTTTCAGGAACACTTGGAAGACTCTTGATTAAGTCTGAGGCAGTTACGATTCCGACAAGCAATCCGGCATCAAATACTGCAAGTCTGCCTTTTTTGCTAATCATTAGTTGAGCAATTTCTTTAATTTTGGCTGTTCGAGAAATGCCAGTCAATGGATACGACATTATTTCCTTGACTTTTTCATCACTTAGAAACAGTCCAAGTGCTAAAACTTTGCTTAGCAAATCTCGCTCAGTGATTATCCCCACAGGTGTTTTGTATTGCATAACGATTAGGCTTCCAATATGCTTGGAGCCCATTATTCGAGCCGCTTCGTCCAGTGAAGTCTCTGGAGTTGTCGTGATTATATCTTGACTCATTAATTCTTGTGCTGTTCGATTACGCTGTAAATCACGCTTGTATTGATCATACGCTATGTCAACAGCGCCTGGCAACTTTCTTTTTGTTGTTTCTTGAGGTGTTGCCAAATAAATTCCCTCAAGATAAATAATAGGTCTAAGCGTCTAATTAAGCGCGCGCTGCTATGTCAAGTGACTAGGGGGAATTTTGGGTTTCAAAATATTTGATTGTTCATAATTTACCGATGTCTTCTTTCCATAACTCGAGATTTCTCTGTATAAATTTCTTCATCATTTGTTTGCATTCATCGAGGTTTAAGTTAATGATTTTAACTCCGTGAGATTCTAGAAATTCTTTTGCGCCGGTGAAGGTTTCTGATTCGCCTACAACAACTTTTTTGATTCCAAATTGGACAATGCCTCCAGCGCAAAGATAGCACGGCATTAGAGTAGAATAGAGTACTGTCTTATCGTATTTGCCTATTCTTCCGGCATTGCGTAGGCACTCAATTTCTGCGTGCATAATAGGATCATTTTGCTGGACACGTTTATTGTGCCCTCTGCCGATAATCTGTTCTTCTTTCATAAGAACTGAACCTATGGGAATTCCTCCTTCAGCCAAGCTCTTCTTTGCTTCTTCAATTGCTACCTTCATAAATTTGTCCATAGGATCACTGGGTTATCGATGTCTCTGAAAGCCTTTTGTGTGTAATGCGGATTAAAGCCTTACGTATCGTTTATGTGCTTTCAGAAATTATTCTGCAGTTCATCGGCTCTCTAGCAAGTTTTAAGTTGTCTGCGCTGGATATCAGTTAAGATAGCGGATTGAGGGATATCAGTTGACCAGAAGAGACATGCTGATGCTTGTTGTCGTGACAATCATTGTCACACTGGTTTTATCTTTTGCTTTGTATGAACTTACATATCCTGAGCAGGATACATTGTTTCAGGTTTCAGCGTTTAATGTGTTTTCTGCTGGCAATTTTGAAGGAAACATGACCTACGCGGAGCTTGCGAAATATGGTGACTTTGGGATAGGCACACTTAATGATTTAAATGGGGAAATGTTTGCTTTGAATGGTAAGTTTTATCAAATTCCCGCCACTGGCGCTCCAAGAGAGATTGGTTCCTCAGAGAAGGCTCCTTATGCCACTGTTACGTTTTTTAACTCGGATCAGAAGTTCTCGGTTGTTAATGTATCTAGCTATTTGCAATTGACAGGAGATATTAATTTAACGTTGACGAATTACAATGCAATCTACGCCATAAAAGTGCATGGTTTCTTCAATTTTGTCAAAACTAGAAGCGTTCCAGCTCAGAGTAAGCCTTATCCGACGTTAACAGACGCAGTGAAAAATCAGACCGTGTTTACTCTTCAAAATGTTGAGGGAACAATGGTTGGTTTTTATTTTCCAAATAGTATGCAAGGTGTCGACTCGATAGGGTATCATCTACATTTCTTAGCTGATGATCATACTGTAGGTGGACACTTGCTTGAGTGTACTATTAAAGATGCCATTGTTGAAATGGATCAAATGAATAACTATCATTTGTTGATTCCCTGATAGCTACAACAAATGTCAACAGATGTCCTTGCTCCTTTAAGATTCAGAATGCATGAGATTGCGCAAATGTTATCTGCTTGTAATGCTATATGTACAAATGATATTTATGTCCAGATCTGCTCATAATAAGCGGCGACTGCACGAAAAACGGTTAGATACGTCACATGAAAGCATATATATAGATACTAGATCGGAGAAGCTTAAGAAAGAAGAAAATGAACGGAAACTAAGAGAACAGGAAGCTACTCGTGAAAGTGATTGAGTTAAGAACAGATTTGAGCAAGATTTTTGGAGTATCTTTCCAGTTTTTTGGTTTTTGTTGGGCGAATCTTATTACCAATGTTTAAGGAACTACTTTAACCAATAATTCATAGACGACCTTCGGAAACGAGCACCAAAAAATTTAATGACTCTGACACCCGGCAATTAGCGAAAGCTATGATGGAATGGCTCTGCTTTCCTAGATTTATGCTACTTTGGAGAAAAGAAAAAGCATATATCAGTAGCATAAGGTACTTACGGTTATAGGAAGGAAATGCAAGCGGAAGGTTCTTTCTTAGTTTAGATTTAGAAATTGAGTGCGGGGGGTGGGATTTGAACCCACGAACCCCTTCGGGATAGGAGCCTCAGTCCTACGCCTTTGACCTGGCTGGGCGACCCCCGCAGTTGAAACGTTTTTCAACGAGACCATTTGCAGTGGCAATAGATAAAACAAGTATAATATTAAAAGGCTTACTTAACCTAAAGTAAGCACTTTATAAAGACGTTTATATATAACGTAATTATATGCCTCTTCCTACGCTTTATTCCAAAAAGAATATTTAGCTACTCGATTATTTTATTGATATGTTTCCTTCACTCGAAGATATTGCCAAAAAGAGACGTATGCTCGGTTTAAAGCAAGCAGAACTTGCAAGATTAGCTGGTGTAAGTCAATCTTTAGTAGCGAAATTGGAATCTGGGAAAATAGATTCCTCATACACCAAGGTAAAAACAATATTTGATGTACTTGATAGATTAGAGACGAAAACAAAGGTTCAAGAAGAAAAAGTTGTACCCAACCAAGTAATCAGCATACAAAAAGATGAGCCAGTCTCGAAGGTTGTTGGGCTGATGAAGGAGCATGGTTATTCTCAAATACCTGTTTTTGATGGAAAACAATCTGTTGGAAGCATCTCAGAAAAAACAATCCTTCGTCAAATCTTGGCAGGAAAAGATTTGGCTCAAATATCAAAATTGTCTGTTGAAGACATAATGGAGGAAGCTTTTCCACAGGTTAGCGAAGATGCACCATTATCATTAATTTCAAGCCTACTGCAGACTTACTCCGCCGTACTAGCGACACGAAAAGGTGTCATCGTTGGCATAATTACGAAGGCGGATTTATTGAGAATCATTTAGATAACCACTACCACCCACAGGCTCATAAGATCAAATGGGTTTATAAGTATAAGTGCGTTATATTTTGAGGATTAGAATGACTGCTCGGTGCGAAACTATAGGAAAGTATGTTCTTCCAGTATTTAGGTCGCTCATCGCAGAAGAGCTCGTTCGAAATTTCAACCTAACTCAAGTTGAGACAGCAAAAAAATTGGGAACAACCCAAGCAGCAATAAGCCAATATTTAAGTTCAAAACGTGCAAACAAAAGCACTGAGCAATTCAATAATATACTACCTAAAATAAAAGCTATAGCTCATGAAACGGCTAAACGGCTTGTGAACAATGAGATAAGTGCTGACGAAGTAGCTACAGATATGTGTAAATTGTGTTCTATCCTTGATGAAGAAGGAGCAAGCGAAATCGCTGAAGATTATGTTATATAATTAACGATGTCTATTGCTTCAAATTACTTAATTATTCATGATCATAGCTTGGTGTAGAAGAGTAAGGGTTTTATATAACAGCTTATTACTATAACACTGTTATAATCGTGGTGGAAAGATGAAGGAAATACACAACAACGTTTTAGAGACCATTGGAAAAACCCCACTAATACGTTTAAATAAGTTGACAGAAGGACTAAAATGTACAGTTGTAGGCAAAATTGAATCCAGAAACCCAGGCGGCAGCGTAAAAGACCGTATATGCCTCAGTATGATTATAGAAGCTGAAAAACAAGGACTAATCAAACCTGACACTGTCATTATTGAACCAACAAGCGGTAACACCGGCATAGGTTTAGCCATAGTATCAGCAGTGAAAGGCTATAGACTAATCTTGACCATGCCTGAAACTATGAGTGTCGAACGTCGAAATTTGCTTAAGGCTTATGGAGCTGAACTTATACTTACACCTGGACCAGAAGGAATGAAAGGCGCGATTAGAAAAGCAGAAGACCTTGCTAAAGAAAAGCAAAATTCTTTTATTCCACAACAATTCAAAAACCTTGCTAACCCAAAAATTCATAGAGAAACAACAGGACCAGAAATATGGAAAGCTACTGGTGGACAAGTCGACATTTTAGTCGCTGGAGTCGGCACAGGAGGAACAATTACGGGCGTAGCAGAGTGCATTAAACCACTAAAACCAGAATTCAAAACTATAGCAGTGGAACCTTATGATTCGCCTGTTCTCAGCGGCGGTAAACCCGGACCACACAAGATTCAAGGTATAGGTGCTGGCTTTGTCCCTGATGTATTGAAAATGAATTTAGTAGATGAAGTCATCAAGGTCAAGAATGAGGAAGCAATGCAAACCAGTAGGAACCTAGCCTTAAAAGAAGGGTTACTTGTAGGAATCTCTTCAGGTGCTGCTACGTTCGCAGCTTTAGAAGTTGGCAAAAGAACAGAGAATGAAGGTAAGCTCATAGTTGTAATCCTTCCTGATACAGGAGAACGTTACTTAAGCACACAACTATTTCAATAGAATTCGGAACCAGTTCCTCACATAGAATACTCTGATCTTTACGCTTTTCTTATATTCCACTTTTTCCACATACAAAGAAAGTGGAACTTGAAATGACGAAACAAGCTGAAACACAAAAGAAGCAAATTAGAAACAAAGAAATTGAGGCACATAATTGGACTCCAGATAAAATGGTGGATGCGTTACTCAAAGAACCTAAGAGTCTAAACTACAACAGGAACGAAACAAGGTTACCTGAGCTTGTTGATAAGATTCTGCAGAACTATGGAGCATTCGGCGGTATGGATCATCTTGAAGGCAAAGATTTGCCTTCAAAGAAAGTCGTCATTGAAGTTCTAGAAGATTTATTTACTATCTTCTTTCCAGGATACCTCGGAAAGGCAGAAGTCAATAAAACAAACATCGAATATTTTCTTGGCAACACTTTATCCTCCATTCAAACACGACTCACAGAAGAGACAGAGAAGAGTCTCAAGTATATATGCCGAAAAATCAAAGAGTGCCCCCATGATGTCTGCCGGAAACGAGCCGAAGTCGTTGTTACAGAACTTTTGGAGAAAATACCAGAATTAAGATCAATAGTAAATGGAGATATCATAGCAGCTTATGATGGTGATCCTGCAGCAATCAGTGCAGAAGAAGTGATCATTAGTTATCCATGCGTATTAGCCATTACAACGCATAGAATAGCACATGAACTCTACTTACAAGGAGTACCGTTAATTCCACGAATAATGAGTGAACATGTTCATTCTCTAACAGGTATTGATATTCATCCTGGCGCAAGAATTGGCAAAAACTTTTTCATAGATCACGGTACGGGCGTTGTCATCGGAGAAACAGCAGAAATCGGAGACAACGTAAAACTCTACCAAGGTGTCACATTAGGAGCGTTAAGTTTTCCAAAAGATGAGAAGGGAGCTCTGATTCGTGGTGCAAAACGCCACCCAACCATAGGAAATAATGTGATAATTTATTCAGGAGCTACACTTCTAGGACCCGACGCTGTAGTTGGAGATAATGTTGTGATTGGTGGAAACGTCTGGATAACAAGTCGTGTTGAATCAGGCACAAAAATTACTATCGCTCCGCCAGACCTAAAATATAAAAAGAATGGGAAACCGTCAGGCTGAGTCTCAAAATATGCTCATCTAGAGATCGTATAAACGTGTATATCCTTCTCTCAAGAGCGATAACAAAAAAAGATGGGAGATCGAATAACTTATTCCCGTCCTTTTTGCGATATATTCTTCATACATTTACCTAGTCCAAATATTCTTTGGTCCTTTTCGCAAACTGTAGAATCCAACGAGTACTGCAGCAAATGACAGTGTCGCCATTACTTCGAAACTCAAACCTTCTGGGATGGGATTAGTTGTATCCGCAGGATCTCCCCCGTAACCATCGGGGATATTCAGATTGGAGCCAGGTGGCCATGCTTGCTCTCCCAAAGCTGCGTTACTCGCATCAAAGATGGCTACTCTAATCGCATTGTTAATATCAGGACCGTTACCCGTCTTTTCTAATCGTAATTCCGCAGTATAATGAGGATTAGTACCATTTAGCTTCGATATACTTACCAACTCTTCCATTCGATAATCTGTTAGGGTAGTTGGAGCCCAAGCTGATCCCGTTCCTTTATAGGTTACTATTGTTCCATTGTGTCCAACGTAATCTATTCTTATATCATCTGTTTGAGGAGCAGAACCACCATTTGCGCTGCAGTCATAGCAAATTCTAACATAATCTCCTGTGTCATTAGTCTTATCGGCGAAGAATTCTACGAGAAACTCATCGTAGACTAAAAGGTGCTACCTGACATTGCAAAGTAATATTTGAGTCTGAAGATTGCATTTGGGGAGATTACAGCAGTAGCGGCATCGTCCCATTCAGCATCGGTCGTCCATTTTCCATCGATAGTTGCGTCTGTTCCACCGTACACAGTTATTGAATAACTGGGATTTACGGCGAAAGCCAGCGTTGCATAAACTGCAAAAAGCAGACTGCAGACCGTAACAATTACGAGAGCTAATGAGACAACTCTTTTCATTTCAATTCATCCTATCCTCTTAAGGACGAGAAATGGGTATGATGTGATATCTTTAAGAATTCTTCTATCAGAGCGCTTTTGCTGGAAAAGAAATTAGAAAAAGTGCAACTATAACCTACGTAGATTTCTCTAAAGTAGGTAAATGATAACTTCTTTTGGAGATCAACAGTTTTGCTTTTTCTATCAACCTGTATTTTTGGATGCCTACTATTAATATAATGTATGCTAAGATGAAGGAAAAGAAGTATAACTCACCGTAGACATTGTGAAAAATCAACGCAGGTTCTTGTCCTTGATTAATTAGTATGACAAAGTATGAGACTATCCTTAGAATATTCATGAAATATGTACCAGCAGCGCCTGCAATGAAGTATGCCAGTTTACGAGTACCTGAAATATCAGATTTTCTGAAGAGCAACAGAATAATTATTGTATAGAGAAAGAGACTATGAACACCAGCACAGGGCCAAGCAACACTTGTGGGTATTGAAATACCATTTGCAGTAACCGATATTATCGGTGCTGAGTACCCAGGGGTATAGGCCATCGTGAAGGGAATACCCAAGGCTTGAAGCAAGACAGCTGCACATGCAGCAGTAGGAAGAGCAAAGGCTTGAAAAGGCATAAAAGTTCCGTACGGAAACATCGTATCAATCATATACACTATAGCTACTCCAGCAACAAGAGCAGCACTTAAGGCAAACACGCTCAAACCCTTTTTTCCATAAGCTAACAGTATAGTAGGCAAGAAAGAAACTGTAAACACAACATATTCTAGCGACATTGGCCAATCGCCTTGAAGACTGTTTCCCCAATTTGCTCCCACAATTGTTCGCCAGTAATCACCGCGAAGCAAGTCGCCAACACCCAGCACAACTTGGTCTAACCCCAAGAAATTAATGGCAACTATATAGATCAATGGAATAGCTGCACACACAAGAATGATTGCAATCTTTAATCGGCTTCTATGCCTATTATTCAGGTTTTCCTCTTTAAGTGAATCAAGATTCAAGAAAGATTCCAAGATAAAAAGCCAGATAAAGAACAGGAGAAACAAACGACCTTTCCAAGTATAGTCAAACAAGAAACCCGCATTACTGAAAAAAACAATCTTCTCAAGGTTAAAGTAATCCAAAAACATGAGCAAAGCTATGGCTACACCAAAAAAGGTTAACAAAGCGATATGGAACCATGATTTCTTCAGCATTTCTCTGCTCAAACGCATAGGATATCCAATAGTCCAGATTCAGCTTTTGTGATTAGAAGATATAAGCTAAATCAAGTTCCTATTATAACTATCCCATTTACAGAAAAAAAATACCTTATAGTTATAGAAGACGAAAATCCTCTTTCACTGTCGTTAAAACAACATGAGTATTTGTGCGTTCAATATAGGGCAGAGCCAATAATCGTTTTGTAAATTTCCCCAATTCTTCACGAGTCTTGAATTTTGCAATAATTAAAGCGTCTGTCAACCCTGTTACATCATACACACTACAAACATTAGGAATCTTAGCGATTTCATTCTCCATTTCAATAAGTCTGCCTTTTGAAACCGTAATTTCCATAACCACAGTCAACTCATAGCCTAACTTCTCATGATTCATGATAACAGAGTAGCCTTTTATCAGCCCATCATCCTCCATTTTCTTAATTCTAGAGAGAACTGTACCTACGGAAACACCAACTTTCTTAGCAATCTGTCTACTGGAGAAGCGTGCATCCTCTAAGAGAGCTTGCAAAATTTTCACATCAGTTTCGCTTAACACCATCAGCATATGCTCCTGTACAAGTTTTCAATAATTAGTCATTTATGTTTATAAAAGTTTAGTTCTAAACATAATTACAGAATATTAAAACATCTCTTAAGAGAAAAATTAAGCAAAGAAAGAAATACTGATCAAAAAGAAGCGCTTTTACAGTGTGCAGTTGCATTACAGCAATGTTAAATTACTAGTGGAAACCAACTTCACAATCACTGGACGACAAGGAATATGAAATATGACACAATTCTAGTGCTGGATTTCGGCGGACAATATTGTCACCTAATAGCTAGAAGGATCAGAGAGAATAGCGTCTACTCTGAAATTGTCACGCATGATATTACACCTGATGGAATAGCAGAAATCAACAAACAACTCAACGTGAAGGGCATTATTCTTTCAGGAGGTCCGTCTAGCGTCTATGAGGAGAACGCTCCAAAACTAGACTCACGAGTTCTAGATATGGGTTTACCAGTCATGGGCTTATGTTATGGTCACCAGATTATTGCTAAATTAAGCAAAGGAACAGTAAACTCTGCCTGTTGCAAAGAATATGGAACAGCTCAAATTAATGTTGATAAAGCAATCGGCGTTTTGAAGGGTTTAGGCAATGAAGAGAGAGTTTGGATGAGTCATAGCGATACCGTGTCTAATATGCCTGCCGAGTTTGAGGTCTTAGCACATACACAAAATTGTCCAGTCGCTGCCTTTAGACATAAACAAAAACCAATCTATGGACTGCAATGGCATCCAGAAGTAATTCACACAGAAAATGGAGCCCTAATGCTTCGCAATTTCATCTTTGAAGTCTGCAAATGTCAAGCAAATTGGCAGATGGAAGACCTCATTACCAAAATGGTTGATGAGATAAGAACAGAGGTCAGTAACGGAAATGCCATAATAGGCTTAAGTGGAGGCATTGATTCTAGTGTCGCGACAGCCATTGCGTCGAAAGCCTTGAATGATAGGTTAACAGCGGTCTTTGTTGATCACGGTTTCATGCGTGCAGATGAACCTGAAGAAGTTAGGAATGCATTCAAGAATTTTAAGCTTAACTTTGTAACTGCAAACGCTCAGGAAAGATTTATGCAAAAACTTACAGGCGTTATTGACCCAGAATTAAAGCGAAGAATTATAGGCGAAGAATTCGTTCGTGTCTTCGAAGAAATTGCAGAAAAATCAGCCGCTGATTACCTTATTCAAGGAACAATCTATCCTGACAGAATCGAATCAGGCTTTAGAAGAAACTCAGATAAGATAAAAACACACCACAACGTTGCGGGATTACCAACAAAAATCAAATTTAAGAAAATTCTTGAACCATTACGTGACCTATACAAAGATGAAGTCAGGCGAGTGGCAAAGATGCTAGATTTGCCAGATGCCATAGTCTATCGCCAGCCATTCCCGGGACCAGGCTTAGCAGTTAGAATAATAGGTGAATTGACGCCACAAAAGATTAACATAGCTAAGAAAGCGGACAAGATAGTTAGAGAAGAAGTTGAGAAAGCAGGATTACAGCAAAACCTTTGGCAATATTTTGCGGTGTTAACGGATACAAAAGCTACAGGTGTTAAAGGTGATGCACGAGCATATGGCTATGTTGTAGCAATAAGAGCTGCTGAAAGTCGTGAAGCTATGACGGCTAGTTTTGCCAAAATACCTTATTCCGTATTAGAGAGAATTTCAACGAGAATAACAAACGAGATTCCTGAAGTTACTCGCGTCGTTTATGACATAACACATAAACCCCCAGCTACTATAGAATGGGAATGAAACACTGAACGTTAGCAATTACTTAAATATGAAGCGATTTATGGATGTTTAGAAGAATAGGTGAACTGTAGCTGAAAGCTGTTATTCTTGCAGGCGGCTTTGCAACAAGACTTAGACCTTTAAGCTGTACTAGGCCTAAAACACTTTTCCCAATTCTCAATAAGCCCTTACTACAATGGATTTTTGAAAGACTGGTAAAAGACGATGTCAATGAAGCAATTTTAGCGGTTAATCAATTGACTGAATTCTACATTAAACAGCATCGAATTCCCCGTACTGGATTAACCGTAAAATATTCTCATGATCCACCAAAAAAACCGTTAGGAACAGCGGGACCAATAAAACATGCTCAACATTTACTTGGAAATGAACCCTTTTTTGTCTTAAATGGCGATATATTTGCAGACATAGATTATAAAGAGCTCTGGAAGAGTCACACGAAAACAGGTGCAGTAGCAACACTAGCTCTTTGTAGAGTTGAAGATCCAAGTAGATTTGGTGTTGCAGAACTTGCAGAAAACGGACAGATTAAACGATTCATTGAAAAACCAGCAAAGGGAACTGAACCGTCAAAATTCATAAACGCAGGCGCCTATGTTCTGAACACAGAAGTCCTACAACTTATACCTGAAAACAGAGCGGCGTCGATGGAACATGAAATCTTTCCAAGATTAGCTGAAGAAGGAAAACTCTATGGATACATTTTTAATGGGTTATGGATCGACATAGGGAAGCCCCAAGAATATCTACAAACAAATAAAATTCTCTTGGATATGCTTAAGCCAAAGCCAAACCTCAAAGCAAATCAATATGAAATAAGGAAACCAATCGCCATAGACAAAAAAGTCAGCATCGGCAAAGCCGCAATCATTGGACCATATACGGTGTTAGGTAAAAACGTAACTATTGGAAACAATGTTGAAATAAGCAACTCAGTTGTTCTTCAAGGAACTAAAATCGCAAATAACGTGCGCATAAATGGCGCAATAATAGGCGAAGAAGCAATTATCGAAGAAAACGTCAAAATAACCGAAGGGTGCATCATAGGTGACCATGCAAAAATTCGCAAGAACGCCACTCCACCCAAAAACACAACTGTTTGTCCAGCCAAAGAAATCTTTTGAAAAACGTTAAAATTCCAGACACTCCGTTAACAATTAGAGTTGAAAAGGAAGAATGACAGAGAAGAAACTTTTTGGAACAAATGGCATACGAGGATTAGCAAACAAAGAAATGACTGCCGAATTGGCGCTCAAAATAGCGTTAGCTATTGGAACATTTTTTAAGAAGAAAAACTTACTCGTAGGCCACGATGCAAGAACAACCGGATCAATCTTAACTAAAGCCGTGGTTGCAGGTTTAAACTCTACAGGGTGTAATGTATTTTTTGCAGGCATGGCATCTACACCAACTCTACAATTTTCTGTAAAGAATCATGGTTTTGATGGAGGCGTAATCATAACTGCATCACACAACCCACCAGAATACAATGGAATAAAAGTTATCTGGAAAGATGGAATTGAAATTTCTCATGAACAAGAAACAGAGATAGAAAATATTTATTTTGAAGGAAGAACTGAGCTCGTAGAATGGAATAAACTTGGAGAAACCCAAGAATTACCAGGAATTAACGAAGAATATGTAGAAGCCATCAAGAAACACGTTAATCCAATGAAAATAGCTGAAAAACACTTCCGCGTTATTGTTGATGCAGCAAATAGTGTTGGAGGCTTAACAGCACCAAAACTTTTGAGAGAGTTAGGCTGCAAAATCACAAGTCTAAATGCAAACATTGATGGAACATTTCCAGGAAGACCACCAGAACCACGACCCGAGAATCTTAAGGACATCGCAACAGTAGTCAAAGCTTTGGGTGCAGATTTAGGAGTAGCGTTTGATGGTGATGCAGATCGTTCAATATTTATCGGCGAAAATGGCGAGGTTTATTGGGGTGACAAAACTTTCGCCATTATCGAAAAACATTTTCTTGAGAATAATCCCAAAGCAAAAATTGTTACACCCGTGAGTTCATCAACGTTAGTAAAAGATGTTGCAGATACTTACGGTGGAGAAATTGTTTGGACTAAGGTTGGAAGTGTAACAGTCTCGCAGACTATGAAAGAAATCGACGCAAAATTGGGTGGGGAAGAAAATGGCGGCGTGTTTTATGGTCCACATCAAGCAGTTCGCGATGGCGCCATGACAACAGCTTTAATCTTGAACATAATGGCTGAATCTGGAAAGAAGTTGACTGAACTCATTGCAGAAGAACCTCAATATTTCATAGAAAAAGGTAAAATTGCCTGTCCTGAAGAAAACAAAGAGAAATTATTGAGTAGGCTGAAAGAAGATGTTAAGGGTTTAAACGTGACAACAATTGATGGTGTGAAAATTTGGTTTGAGGATAAAAGTGCTATACTCATTAGGCCAAGCGGAACTGAACCAATTTTCAGACTCTATGCTGAAGCAAAAAGTCAGGAGAGAGCAGTTAAACTAGTTGAAGAGTACAGTTCAAGGCTGAAAAAACTCCTAGAAACCTTGTAACATAAGACGTTAAGTTTTATTTTAAGGAGAGTTGACATGCCCAGTGTTCTGCATCTAAAACCTCAAGAAATTGATGCTGTTGAAAAACGTGGAAATTACAACGTCTGTATAGTAGGTTGTAGACAAATAGGTTTAATGTATGCCATAATGTTTTTGGAAGCAGGGTTCAAGGTCACCTGTGTAGATGCAGATCAAAGCCTTGTTAGGAATTTGGTGAAGGGAAAAACAGGTTTCATAAATCGAGAATTAGAGACAAAGTTAAAAATTTACGTTAACTCAGGAAGCTTAACTGTTACAAGTGACCTGAGGACAAGTATTGCTCAGGCTGACGTAATCGTTCTATCGATTACGATGAAAATTAACGAGAAAAAGAGATTCGATGCTTCGGAAATAGAGACTGTCCTCAAACAAATCGGTGAGGTTATGAAGCAAGAAAAATTGATTCTTTACACTGGTGTGGCTGAATTAGGATTCATGGAAGGCGTGGTCAAAGAGAGATTAGAGAGCAGTTCAGGGTTTATAGCAGGAAAGAATTTCGGTTTGGCCTACATACAAAAATCAATCAATAAAAATGAAGCAACAAATGAAACTATTCGTAAACAAGAGTTTATGATTTCCGCAAATGATGACATCAGTTTGGATGCTGCTGCATTAATCTTATCGACGATAACTGAGAGATTGAAGTTGGTAAAGAACCTTAAGCTCGCAGAATTAGCGAGTCTTTTTTCTTTAGTAATCAAAGACGTTTCAAAAGCATTGGGCAATGAGTTTGCTATACTTTGTGAGAATACTAAGGTAGATTATTTGGAAGTGCTAAAGCTTTTAAGCTTGGAATTGAAGGAAATGGGCTACATTCCCGGGATTAATGAAGAAGAAAACAAGCTTGGAGCGTCACTTCTATTAGAAAGCGCAGAGAAGTTAGGAATAAAACTCAGACTTTTGGAATCAGCCCGGCATATTAACGATGATATAATTAAACATGTAATCAACTTAACGCAAAACACGCTACGTGCTTGTGGTAAGACGTTGCGTCGTTCAAGAATTGCCGTGTTAGCTTCAATGGAAGCAGGAACAGCCGGCGAAATGTTCGTCAAAATGCTCGAGACAAAAGGAGCAAGGATTAACCTTTATGATGCTCGCTCTAGAAAAAACGAGAGCCCAAACGTAACCTGTATTTCAAAGAGGAGCATTACTGAAGCGATTGAGAATTCGGATTGCATCGTGGTTTTGACAAGAGAAGAACAATTCAAGGATTGGAATCTAAAGAATCTACGTTCGGTTATGAGAACTCCTGCTGTCATCGTAGATGTTGCAGGCAGCTTTGAACCAAAGGAAGTTGAGAGAGAAGGATTCATATACCGTAGGTTAGGAAGAGGATTCGAAGAAATATGAAGAAACTCGGGGTTGCTGTCATCGGTACCGGTTTTTGGGGCAAAAACCATGCAAGAGTCTACAAAGAGCTTGAATCTACAGAATTAATAGCAATATGTGATAAAGATGTAGAACGCGCAAAAACCATTGCGGCTCAATTTGGAGTGAAAGCTTACACAGATAGTTCAAATATGCTAAAGAACGAGAGTATTGAAGCAGTTAGTGTTTGTACTTGGTCAACAAGTTTAGCTAAGGAAGCCATGAAGGCGTTAAGAGCGGGAAAACATGTTCTTGTAGAGAAGCCTATGGCTACAACGACTAAGCAAGCCCGGGAACTTGTGCTTACAGCTGAGCAAAATAACCTACATTTTACTGTTGGTTTCTTAATGCGATTTATTCCTGGATTGCAGAGTATTCGTGAGGCAGCTATGAGTAAGAGGAAACTGGGAGACTTAGTCTGTGCAACAGCGAGACGAGTTTCTGAGTGGCCTGAAAGAATCGGCGATGTAGGTGTGGTTAAGGATACTGCAATTCATGATATTGATGTTATGCGTTTTGTGTTTAATGAAGACCCTACTACTGTTTATGCAAAAGTGGGGTGCATGAAGCATAGGAAGTTTGAGGATTATGCCTTGATTATGTTGACTTTTGCAAGTGGCAAAAGTGCATTTATTGAGTCAAATTGGCTAACACCATACAAAACTCGAAAATTGACTGTAACCGGTAGTAACGCTATAATGAGGTTAGATTATATCACACAGGAATTATGGATTGAAGCTCCAAACGAAAATGTTCAACCAAAGCTTCCATGGCAAGAACCCCTAAAAGCTGAGCTTCAACATTTTGCAGATTGTATTTTGAAACAAGAGAAACCTTTAGTGACGGGTGAAGATGGAATCCAAGCATTAAGTATAGCTATCGCTGCGTTAAAATCATCTGTAAAAAATAGAGCAATAAGGCTTTAGTGAGTTTAATTACTTCTTTTTAATACTGAAGGGTTTACCTTCCTCAACAATTTTGTCAGGGATTTTATCTGCCCATTTCTTAAGGAAAGGTAAGTCTTCATTCTCTTTTCGCAATTCATCTGGTAACATTTCAGGAATTTCATCACGAATTGGATACCATCGTAAACATTTTGGACAGACAATTAAGCCTTCAACAACTTCATCTTTTTCCTCAAAAACATGTAACTCCAATGGATGGTATTTATCAATTGGACAAGCAAGAATCTCCATAAGTTTGCGTTTCATTTTAAACACTTGAAAAAGAGATAACGAATTGCCAGACTATTAAACTTACGCAATTAATGAAGCTAAGAAAGTACATATTTTGTGAGATATAAAGGGGATATCAAACTACTCATTTAGATATTGAACAGTCAGGCAAATAGCTAAGCAATATAATTCAGTCCGACGTGTACATCTGCGACTAGTTGCCACCAGTTTGGGCCTATACTTCTAACGACATGAACATGAGGAATCTGACAATCTACGCTTAATGCATTGAATTCCTGCATTACTTTCTTCTTGACTTTTTCAGTTAGGTTCTCGACTTTAGATGCATGTTCAAACGTGTGAATGTGTATCCAACCACCCGATGGTTTTAGTGCTAACAAGGCATAAGGAAGATACTCGTAGGCCTTTTCAGGCAACGGCATAAGGATTCGATCTGCACAATGTTCAAGCTGATTCCTGATAATGGTTTTTGCATCGCCTAAAATTGGAATGACTTTGCCATAAAGTCGGTTCAGCTTAATGTTATTGATCATAAATTGAACTGCAACACGGTTAATGTCAATTGAATAGATTTTTACGTTATTAATGTGTTTAGCAATGAGAATAGAGAAGCAACCAACACCTGCAAACATATTCACAATTGTTTCTTCAGGTTGAACAAGATTTACAATACGTGTTCTTTCATGACTGAGTCGAGGAGAAAAATAGCAAGCCTCTATGTCAACTGAGAAGAGGCATCCAGATTCTTTGTGAAGTGTATTTGTTCTGTGTTCTCCTGTAACATATACTAAATTGCGAAGTCTGAAGTCACCATTGACGGAGCCAGTCTGAGCGAATACGGTTCTTACATTTCTATGAATAGTCGTTATGGCATCGGCTATTGTCATGGCATGTTTTTCAGAGTCTTTTGATAATCTAATTATTGCGATATCGCCCACAATGTCAAAAGATCCATAAACGTGAGAAAGTTCCCTGGGGGAAAGCGTCTGTGAAAGTAGTTCTGTTAATCGCTTTTTCAAGTTTTATCCTTCATTATTTCATGAGTAACTGGAAACGTTTAAAAGCAAAAAACCTTCCTTTTCGTAAGGCGAGGTTGTCTTAATGGAAAAAACTGGAATTGTTTACGAATGCACAAGATGCGGTTCAAGAGTTCCATCGGATGAAATTGAAATGCGTGGTGGAGAAACAAAATGCATCGTTTGCGGCTACAGAATCTTAAAAAAAGTCAAGCCGCCAGTAGTAAAACGTATTCAAGCAAAATAAAAAAGAGTTAAGAAATAACGCCCCTTAAAAAGGGTAATTTTAGGCGTTTAACTGTCTAGAATATGTCTTTTTCTCCAATCTTTCTAAATGCTTTTCCCTTGATCCTGACCGAATCAACTGGTACCTCATCTACGTCTCTATCAACAGTTACACGTTTTACAGTCTCTCCGCAGATTCCTCGTGGCAGTAAACGCCTTTTAACACAGACAGCATACATGCAGCCTGCAACGTTACAGTTTTCTTCAGCTTCTCTACACCAAACGAAGTTGCGACGGTAGAAAGCAGCGTTTTTGACGCATTTAAATGATGGGCATGTGGCAGAACAAGGTTTTGTTTGAGCCATAGATATACACCTCTGTGATTATTAAAATTTCAATGTTCCCTTAGCATCAAACCAGAATACGTCTTATTTTACAATATAAACTTTTTTACTTCAAAGCAATTTTTCCAGTTAGCATATTAGGCTTTCTTAACTTTCGTCTTCTTGTGTAAAACTCCACTATCAGAAAAATAATGATAGCAGGAAGGATGATAAGCAAAGTAATAAACACGCTAGTCTGAACAAGCAACATACCCAAGGCAACGTACCTACCCATAATTATTTGGACGGTTGTTGGTGATTCAACATTGATGCTTCGTGCCTCATAATAAGCATCATCTTCACTTAGGTATGCTACTATTTGCATATCACCGCCTATTACCCTATCAAAAGTAGCTTTTCCGTTAGTGACAGTAGTGGCAGTCAGGATTGTGCCATCGGCTTCTAGTAATCTAAGATTAGCGTTTAGTATAGCTTGTCCAAAAAAGTCAACAACCTGAACAGTAACTTGTAGATTATAGATGACGCATTGAACATTAACTTCTTTATCAATGAAAGCATCTACAACGGTTGTATTCAGTAATATGTTTCCTGTATAGACCTTGGTATTGTATCTTCCAAATGTTATATTCATCGTGGCTGAACCATCATTTTCAGTATAAGAACTGTAGAAGATTCCCGCATTAGATTCAAGCAATGATAAGCGGGCGTTAGGAATTGGAGCGCCAGTGTAGTCAGTTATCTTGAAAGATAAAGTTCGAGGTGGACATATTATTGTTACCTCAGAAACTGCTTTCACTGGAAGGTTACTGACGGTATTATTGTCGCTGTTAAAGATAATACCATAGACAGAAGCATCAATCACATAAGATATTCCCGGCGGAGTAGAATTAAGGCTGAACACTCCGTTTGCGTCTGTTTGACCTATTGCACTTCCAGTTTGTTGCTGATTGTTCTTCGTACCCATGTATGAATAAGAAATTGCTAGATTAACTGAAGGAATAAGTAACCCATTTTGATCTTTCACAGTTATTTTGATATCTCCTAATTCAGTTTGAAATTTAAACTCGCCTGCTTCAGTTACATTAATGCTGGTTTCGCCAACTTGTAATCCATTCCAGAAAGCTGTTAGAATATGTCGTCCACTCTCAAGGTAAATGGTAGTGTTGCCTCCAGCATCGCTAGTTCCAGTATAGGTCTTGTTTGTTGCTATGTCAAGAGCTTCCATTGATATTTGTGAAACAGATCTGCTTGATAAGTCCATGATTTGAATCGTTACAGGGTATCCTGGTATAGTAATGTTTTGTGAATCAGGCACTGGCTTAGGTGAATTACGAGGTGTAACAGCTACCTGATAAGCTCCAATCGGAGCATTTGACGGAACAATCCATGTGTCGATAACAGTACCGTTACTTGTCGGGTTTATATCTGCAGAGTGAAAAGTTGCGCCTGAATCTTGATTCTTAATTGTTATTGTGGTCGTATCGTTTGTTTGGTAGCCTATTGCTCGAATTCTTACTGTTTGTCCCCTATGGTATTGAGATAAGCTAGTGAACCCTATTGTAAATTGACTCCATGCCAATGATTGTGAGACGTTATAGTAGACATTGTAAGTTCCCGCATAATCTGTAAGTGAGCCTGCAGGTGTAAATGCAGCATCGGGAAAATTGATTTGGATTGTTGTAGTACCGTTTGCATTTGATGTTGGGAGTGTAACCACATGCGAATAGTTAGTGTTGAGTGGAGCTGGAACCATAACCATAATATTTGCTGAGTACGGCGTGTTTGGTTGTCCACCTGTAACGCTTACGTTAAGAGTTACGATGCTCCCTTCTTGTAGTTGTTCAGGGGTAACTGGAACGGTAGGCGCTATTGAATACGCTACATTTATCTTGAAACTATCAGTTGCATTGTTATTAGTAGCAACATCTCTAAGAGTAATTGTGTATGTTCCTGCTGGAGCTTCAGGAACGCGAAAATTTGCACTTATAGAATTATCTTGAGCAATACCAGATACAACAAGGTTGGAGCCAAAGTAGAGTTCATACTTCCCATTTCTAGTATCTATTGAACCTAACACACTAACTGCTTGTCCAACTACACCTACTTTTTCTGAAGGAAAGATTTGTTCTATCTTAGAACCAACTTGGGCTAATACTGGCATCGTAGGTATCACTGAACTTAGAATAACCATAACAATCAAAACAGTTAGAGCAATTGTGTTAATCTTCAGTATCGTTACCCCAGTTTTGATCTTTCTTCACGAATTTTGAATGAAGACTTAACTGATGAGAAGATTTTAACCTTTCCTTCATGAGCAACCATAACCAGCGCTTCTTTTGGAAAAAAAATCTTATATTGTTAAATGCATATCTCGATGAACTGAGCCAGATTTACTCTTCAAAGACTTCAGAAAAGAAGTGCTCGATAGAAACGGAAAGAAATTTTCAAGAACATACAAATAATGTAAGTTGAATTTCAAAAAGCCCATCTTGTAAAATCGACGTGGTGATATGAAAACGAGAGTACTATTAGAGAATTTTACTTTTCCAATCTCGGAGAGCATCTTTCCTAGTCTACCATCACCATTGATATCATCAGCGATGAAGCCGCCTGTTTTTTCAAAAGCTGATTTCCTTACGGCAAGGAAATTTGTACTCGTTGAAAATCTTTTGCTGGGTTCTGGGAAGGAGCTAAAAATGAATCGTAGAACATTGTAGATTCCATATTCAATTTTAGCTAACAGGGACTCTGCTGGGTAATCTGGACCTGTTAACGCTATTAGTCGTTCATCTTGAAAGTCTCTATTAATTTTTGCAAGCAGTTCTTTTGGAAATATGACATCAGCACATGTGAATAGCAAAATTTCACAGTTAGATATTTTTGCTCCTATATTTCTTGAGGGATATTCAGGTAACCCTTTTTCAACTATGACTTTGGAGTTGTAATTTTTGGCGATGTAAACGGTTTTGTCTTTGCTTCCACCATCGATAATAATTGTCTCATAATCTATCAAGGTTTGATTTTTGAGAGACTCAAGTAAATTTGCAAGGTTCTTTTCTTCATTTAATGTAGGAACAATTATCGATATCTTAAAGTTCATAGGACATCTTTCTTGTTTTACAAGTATCGTAGGCTTGGTCAATAACTTGCTTGATTTTAAATGTATTCAAGAAGATACTATTATTCGAAATTATAAAGTTTCGTAAATTTCCAATGTTGTTTCGGCACATTTTTTCCAGTCGAATTTCTTTACCTGTTCAAGTCCTTTTTCTATCATTATAGTTTGCTTTTTTAGATCAAGCAGTACTTCGGTAATAGCTTCATTGAGACTGAGTACACTAAATGGTGGGAAGAGTATACCGCCCGCTCCTACAACTTCGGTGAGGGAAGAACCATTAGCAGCGATTATGGGACAGCCCGAAGCCATCGCCTCAGCTGCTGGGTACCCAAAACCTTCATAATAAGATGGGAAAACGAATAAGTCGGCAGCATTGTAGAAAGACGATACGTCTCTGACTTTTTTGTAATGTAGCACAGAATCATTTAATTCTTTTGTTAGAATTAATCTTCGTGTAGCTTCCCGCATATCACCAATTTTTATGAGGATAACATTAGGAATTTTTTTCTTGACTAGGTATAGGGCTTCAATTAACGTTTTACTATTCTTTCTAGGTTCATCTGTTCCAATATGCAGCATTATCGGCTTGTTAATTGGGAGTCCCAATCGTTTACGCGCTGTCAGTTTGTCTCTTGGCTTAAACAAGTCCGAATTAATTCCTGGATAAATGACAGCGATGCGTTCTTTTTTTATGCCTAAAATAGAGATTAAGTCATTTCGAGTGTAATTTGATAGACAAAGGATTCTATCAGCACTGTTGATAAAATGCATATTAAACTGCATGCCCAGAAGCATAGGAAGTTCTAATCCGTAAGATCTTGCTAGTATATCTATACTTACCTTAGGGTTAAGAATTGAGATATCGTGAACTGTTACTACTGATGGATGAAGATAAGGCAACAACATTCCTAGATTTGGATTAAGAAGATGATATACTTTGTAGGAAGGAGGGATTTTCGACAGAAAATCTGCATGATTTACTAGTTTTTTCATGTTCTGCAGAAAAGCCTTGATTATTGAGTCATTGTCCTTAGAAAAAGAACCCAATGTCAGGAAATCAAAATTTCTCTTGTCAAGTTTCTTAAGATTTTCATAAAGAGAAAAACTATATCTGCCAATTCCCGTAGTCTCCGGTTTGTTATTGATAAGGAGGATATCCTTCATTACCTGAACACTTATTTTGATACAACAATTAGAACTTGTATCTTAAGCATTTTGCTCATAAGCTAGGCTTTGTTCAAATTGTTCCTGAAAACCGTGTACGTGAGCTAAGAAACAGTATACGACCAGAGTAATTCTTCAGGTAAAGATGGATACCGTCTCCATAAGCAAAAAGACCAAAATTAAGAATTTCTTTTCTCAAAAGAACGGCACTCGCTATGTAAGAATCCGTCGCATCATCGACTAGGACATATTCTGATGCTGCGAAAAGGTTCTCGATATGAACTTGCAGGTCAGTTCGCGCTTTCTCAGTATTGTTACAAGTTTCTATTATCAAAGGGAGTGGATAAACATAAGCATTGAGTTGGCTTGAAAAATGGGTGAAAATATTGTTCTGGGTTAAGATAGATGCGTTGTTTGGAACTAATTCAACTGTTGCCTGTAACAATTCATCATGGATATTCATGATCGGCAAATGATAATCTGCAAAAGATTGAAAAACATTCTGAGCTTCTAGCATTACGGGACTTAAGGGGCTTATGAAAACTGTGAACAAAACACTAACTATTAATATTCTCTTTGTCCATCTCTTTAGATTTAAGGGGCTTATGAAAACTCTGAATAAAGCACTAGCTGATGGCAGTCTTTTCGTCCATCTGATGAAGTTGGATAGATGAACGGGCTGTGGGTTTTTGCTAAGTGCCTCTACAGCACCCAAGAATATGAATGCGACAGGGTAAGCCGGAAAATGCCCCCCAATTGTATAGTACGGTGTATAGTTGGAGAATACAGCGGGCACTAACCATGCTAGACTGATTAGAGTGATTGAACTTCTAAGCGATAAGAAAACCAATGGCGCAAACAGTAAGAACAAGTAGAGAATTTTCAGCCAGAAATCATAAGAAAGTGCAGCAAAAGCGCCACCAGAATTTGTAATCAAGTATAATGGCAGCTTAATCGGATCATCAGTTTTTCCAAGAAAAGGCCAATGAGCCACTGCCCTATAGAGTGGTGCAAAATCTGAGTTAAACGGAAAATAAGTTTGCTTTACCCAACTAGAAAAGAATAACCATAACACTGCTATTACGACAGTTAAGATCGGTATTGCAAGCTTCACGTCAAATTTTCTTATCTTTATCATATCAAGGAACTGTTTTCTGAAGCGCCAAAATCCATACAATCCTACAAAAACAACTGTTACTGGAACATTTTCAGCAACCATCAATGATAGAAAAATGAACACAAAATATTGTAACCATTCTTCTTTGGCCAAAAAATAGAAAGTGCAAAAGAAGAATAATGGCAAGAAAGCTTGTACGTGAAAATCAAACCAGTTAACACCTTGAAGTGGAGGATACAGAAGGTAGGCAAGCGAGAAAACTACTGCAGTAACCCTGTTGTTGAGTGTATTTTTAGCAAAAAAATACAAGGGAACTACGGCTACGCCAAGAATGAAAGATTGAAAAACCAGCAAGGTTTGAGGTGAAGAATTTAGCCAATAGAAGGGAAGAACGAGGAATAAGATTGGACTAAAATGAATAACAAAGAAGCTACCATAGAGGGGTGTACCTGGTTGGCTGATGAACATTTCTACAGTATTAAAAAGAAATTTGCCGCTATGCAATGTAGTCCATAATGATTGGTCAAAAATCCCAAGATCCCATGCATACGTGCTAAATGAATTAAACTTTGCAATCGTAAAATATGAGAATATTAGAGTATAGCAAAAAACGGCTAAATAAACTACTAATTCGCTAATATCACGATGCAAGAATTTATGATTAAGCCATTCTTCAATTCGAGTTGAAGTTTTCTGCTTCAGCCTTGCTGACAAAAAAGGTAATTCCTGCTTCTTCACACCATCACTAAGTTAAATTATCCATTGAATGCTAAGATCTTCGTGGAAACAGTAAATTTGCAAGCCAAGACTTACCAATATATGTAAGAAAACCTCGAACTTCGTCTTTAGATAGCTTAGATTTGCCCTTTTTCCTATCTGTGAATGTTATGGGAGTCTCCTTAACTTTAAAGTGGTTTAACTTAGCTTGCCTAAGAGTCTCTATCTGAATTTCATATGTCGTACTGTGCAAAGTTGGAAGTACTTTTTCAACATAGGTTTTGGAATAACATCTAAACCCACTGGTGCAATCTTTTATTCGTCTTCCAATAATAAAAGCAGCAATCACATTCGCGAAGCGACTGATTATACGTCGTTTAAGAGGCCAATTTTCTAATGCTCCTCCATCAACATATCTGCTTCCAATTACAAGGTCATTGCCTCTTCTTGCAATATCGACCAATTGTGTTATATCATTAGGATTATGAGAATAATCTGAGTCCATAGTGATTATGTAGTCTGGTGGTTTGTTTAAGTTAAGGAAAAACTTAAACCCGGTGACTATTGCGGTTCCTAGACCGAGTTTTCTTGTGCGAGAAATAAAATGGATGTTACTAAACTTTTTCTGTAGACACTTAACTATTCTAGATGTACCATCTGGACTGGAATCATCAACGACGGCAATCATGAGGTTAAGGTTTAGTTTCTTAATCTCGCGAATCAAGCTTCCTATGTTCTCGGCTTCGCAATACGTGGGTAGAAGAACACCAATTAAGTCACCGTGTCGGCTTTTAGTTATTCCTGATTTGTAGTACGTGGGAACTGCAACGTTAATTGTAGTCAATTTTTGGTCTCCAACTTGTTACTGTGAAATTAAGTACAAATGTCTTTTTCAAAATTTGAAGATGCATTTTTCTATCAATCCTTAGGTCCTGAGCTCAATTCTTTTTCGCTTAGCAGATCAATCGCCATTTGATTCATAGTTTTATGAACATCACCTGTTCTATCCGTTTTTGTCCAATGGCGTGGTCGACGCAAGACTATAAGTATCAACGCATACAATGCAATGAATGATTGAAACGTCCAATAGAAATAGATGAAAGGAAGCCAAAGTAAACTCTTAGTTCTTCGAGGTTTTGAGGCAATAATTAGTGCAAAACCACAAACCATTAGGCTAAGTGCAGTCGTAAGTGTAGCTAGAACTACTAGGACACTCCACCACATGTTAAATGGAGAATTCATGAAAGTTAGCAGAATTCCAAAATAGGGCAACAATGAGGCTATTAAAAGGAAAGGCGCAAACAATGTTGTTTCAGCATCAAAATTTTTCATATTCATGCGTGTCATCAATCTACCATATTTGAAGGCTACTTCCATCGTGCCCCTAAGCCATCGGGTCCGTTGCTTAAAGAGATTCTTCAGAGTTGAAGGACTTTCCTGTAAAGCAATAACATCGGATGCATACCTAATGCTATACCCGTTATCAAGAAGTCTTGCAGAAAGTTCCATATCTTCACACAGAGTGTTTTCATCGAAGCCATTCATGTTTGTTAGAATATCACGGCGAATAAATTCACAGTTTCCTTTTAAATGCACAAATAGTTTTAACAAATCTTTACCTCGAAGGTAAATCTCACACCAGACAGTCTCTTCGTAGGAAGAAAAACGCGTTAGCATGTTTTTTGATGCATTTCCAGATGAGGTTTTCCCCTGTACAGCACCAATTTTAGGGTCCTTGAAGTAATTGTCTGCTTTTATTAACGCGTTGACGTCTGGGATACTATCTGCATCAAATACAGCTACGATATCTCCCTTGGCATGTGCTAAACCATAGTTTAGGGCATAGGGTTTACCGTATGATAATTCTCTATGTAAAACCCTGAACCCATCATGATTCTTTGCATAATTTAAACAGATATCTAAGGTTCTGTCAGTTGAGCCATCTTCAACGATGATTATTTCTCGTTTGTTTTTTGGATAGTTCAGACTTGAAAATGCAGCTAATACGGGACCAATCACATTTTCCTCATTTTTCACTGGCAAAATAATAGAAAAAGAAAGCAATTTCGAATCATCAGAGCTACTATAAGATTCTTTTCTTTTCTTACGAAAATCTCTCATGCCCATAGCCAAGATGGGTATGTTGTAGAGACTCCAAAAGCATATGCTTAGAAAGCCTATTACTAAGATAAATCCTATCACATCAATCAGCATTATATACACAACACTCTTTCAGCTGCAATTCAGATTTAAATGTTAGCACTTTTACGAAGCTGATATATCCATATGGACAAATTATCTGCTGTTTACACCATCCAAGCCTATGATTGGCAAGAAATATGACTACTACGAGACAGATTTATAAAAACCAACCGCTTTTGTTAGCGAAAAGCAACACATGGAATCGTGAAAACCATAGAAAAGACTATCCCCTCACCGCTGGTTCAGGCATTATTGAAACAGAAATACCATATAGTAGGTCAGCATTCAGGAGTTAAACGATGCAAATGGCTGCATGAAGCTTTAGTTCATAATCGGTACTGTTATAAGCAGAAATTCTACGGAATAAAGTCACACCAATGTCTGCAGATGTCGCCTGCACTTTACTATTGCACTCAACAGTGTGTGTTTTGTTGGAGAGCACAGAATGGTGACCTGCAAATTAAGTGGAATGAGCTTCAACTACCAGATTGGGAGCCCGCTGAGAACATAGTGGAAGGAAGTTTACATGCACAAGAAAGGATTCTGTCTGGCTACAAAGGTAATGAAAAGACAGATTGGAAAAAATTTAGGGAAGCCTTAACGCCAAAGCATGTTGCAATAAGCTTAACCGGCGAGCCAACACTCTATGAACCATTAGATGAACTCATTCGAGCCTTCCATAAGAGAGCGTTTACAACTTTTCTCGTGACAAATGGGACATTACCCTCAAAACTTGGAGCATTAAAGGAAGAACCAACACAACTATATGTTTCAGTTTGTGCACCAGATAAGGAAATATACAAACATGTTTGCAGGCCACAGATCAAAAATGCATGGACCAAAATGAATGAGACATTAGATTTGTTACCGAGTTTTATATGTCCAACTGTGATCCGCATGACACTGGTACATGGATTAAACATGCAGCACATAGATGAATATGCTAGGCTGATTGAGAGGGCAGATCCTACGTATATAGAAGCTAAAGCGTACATGCATGTTGGCTTTTCAAATTTAAGGTTGGATTTTGAGCGAATGCCTTCACATAAAGAAGTTTTGGCATTCGCACACTGTTTGGCTGAAAAAACGGGCTACAGAATCTTAGATGAATGTACAGATAGTCGTGTTGTCTTGCTGAGCAAACGTGAACGTGCTCTTCGGTTTGATGGGTCATAGACCTAATTTGAGTTGAAGGGTAGCTTTAAGTAATCTCTTTGTTTCTTTTTCTTACAGATTTTGTTGAGTTGTCTGGTGAGAACTTGACCAATTTAAAAGCAGTCTTGAAGAAAGCTAAAGCAGATTTGACTAAGAGAGATACAATTCGAGAGAAGGCTCATGATGATATGCGAAAAGCCACGAGTCTATCAAAACAGACGATTTTGCTTACCCATCAAAAACGTTTCGAAGATGCTCATAAATCATTGATTAATGCGAAAGAACTTATCTCAAACCTTCAAGATTTGGCTGATGAGTACCCAGAGATCGTGTTTGGCGGCGGCATGTTTAGCGCTGCATTACAAGAATATTCAGAAGCCAACATTTTCTCGCGACTTGTTGAGGAAAACAGGTACGTTTCGCCTGAAGAAATTAACGTTCCAACTGTGGATTTTGTGTTAGGTTTAGGGGACGTTGTTGGTGAATTGAGACGTTTATCCTTAGATTCTCTAAGAGAAGGAAATGTAAAGAAAGGTGAGGAATGTTTAGAGATTATGGATGAAATCTTTATCGAACTCATGGGTTTAGATGAAGCATACATGCTCGTGCCGGGTTTAAGACATAAGAGCGATACTGCACGACGAATAATCGAGACGACACGTGGTGATATTACTCAGGAAGTTCGTAGGAAAGCTTTGGAGGATTATCTGAGAAAATTTGAGCTACAACAACTAAAGCCTCAACAATCAGAAATAAAGAAAGTTAAGCCGCGTAAAACTAAGAAATGAGGACATTCAGCGCAGTACCACCGGGTTTTTCTGTTTCAAAAGCTCATGAAGCCCAAGAAAAGCTCTCTAAACGGGTGGTGCAAGAAGATAGATTGCCTAAGAAAATCCAGCTCGTAGCAGGCGTAGATGTATCATATTTTAATGACAAAGCTATTGGCGCCGTTGTCGTTTTAGATTATAATTCGCCACGGCTCTTAGAATCAAAGACAGCAATTCTCGCGGTTAGTTTTCCTTATGTACCGACTTTGTTATCCTTCAGAGAGATTCCGCCGGCACTTGCTTGTATCAAGCAGTTACGTTTGCATCCTGACATTTTCCTTGTAGATGGACAAGGAGTAGCACATCCATATGGATTGGGGTTTGCGAGTCATTTAGGGTTAGCGATTGGGAAGCCGACGATCGGTGTAGCAAAGAGTCGTTTGTTTGGTAAAGAAAAGGAAATCAATGGAGAAACATATCTAGTTCATAATGAAAGGATTATTGGTCGTGTCTTGACAACAAAAGAAGGCTTGAAGCCTGTCTATGTGAGTGTGGGGCATCTTGTATCGCTAGATACGGCAGTTAAGATTGTGTTGTACTGCACACATAAGAGGAGAATCTCTCAGCCTTTGTTGATGGCACATGATCTAGCGACAGAAGAGAGGCGTAAGCTGGGAGATGGTTGAGGAAAAGCTTATGTAGTTTAAGAGGGAACAGCGAAAGCTCGATGGATACCTATGAACGACGAAGAAGCTCAAATGCATAAAATCCTGGGCGCTGAGATTGAGGCACTGGATGTACGGTATGAGACCTTGAAAGAATACTTAGCAGGTCACCAAATAGATGACCTTGAAATTATTGGAGTTCTAAGAGCGTTTAAAGATAACCTAAGCACTATTAGTAGTCAAATCCTTACTCTTTATCAGTTGAAGGGACAGCGAGCTAAGATTACTTGGGATTCTCTTTTTACAAATATCGATACTGCGGTAGATGCTATACAAAATTCGCCACGTGTTAAACCGAGAGATGCGATTAAAACCGCTTTAAAAATGTCAGAACCTACGATTGAGGAAGTTATGGCTTATTTGGCGAGTTTAAGAAGATCCCTGTAAAAGAAGAAGTCGCAGAAAACTTTTAACATACATGCACGAAACAAGGCAGTGGTGAAAACGTGAGCACAGATATTTCGTTTGATGAATTTAAGAAACTCGACTTACGTATAGGAAAAATCATTGAAGCCTCTCATGTTATAGGGTCTCGAAACCTCATAAAAATGCAGGTAGATTTTGG
>DATGZD010000013.1:0-4814 GCA_035297385.1 Candidatus Sulfotelmatobacter sp.
TTCTTCGAATTCCGCTTCTTCACGTTCTCTATCTTCTTTCGCTACTTTATTCAACATCATTTTTAATTCAGAGGACATAAAACATCAACTTGGTATCAATCACAAAAACCAGGAACCTATTGTCTCAAAACAGGGCATCATAATTAAATCTCAAGCAGGCCGTCGTTTTTTCTTCAAAGGTACTCTTTCAGGTTTTGTTTTAGCAATATCTGGTGAGGGAGGTATAACCTCATCTCTTCCTTGAGGGTTTTCTGGTCGCCTTTTCCTATATGGATAATCTGGTTCAGTCATATGCATCAATAAGGGTTAGTTAACGTCTTTTCTTAAATGTATCTGATCGTTTGTTAACGGTAACATGTTTTGATGAAGTCGAGCGAGCAAATTTAAGCAAAAGAATGTTAAACAAGCATCTCATATGACGAGTTTATGAAGCCGTAGCGCCCGCTAGTAAACCAAGTGAATTTTATGGGAGTTAAAGAAAAGACTCATTTATCCGCGCATTTGAGCAATTAATGGCAGAATCTGAGCACTCGAAGTCACTTTGATGCGACAAGTGCAAGATTAAGCGTACACAATTATCCTAGCTACTTTGGATTGTTCAATAATCTACCGTATGACTGATTCATAACACAGATGAACGCTGCAAACTGATTTGAATTGGCTTCGAATATCAAACTTAACCTTAAGATGGAGGAAAAATCTTCCGTAAACGAAAATAAGGTGTATGCAATGAAGTTAAGCAAGCTACCAGCAACTTGGCTAAAATCACAGAACAGCCGCGCGCGCTTTACTAAATTAACGGAGATTTACACTCACTACTAAGAACGATAGTTAAACTGGCACCTATGAAAAAGAAACAAGCATTACTAACGGAAAATGAATTCTTAGATTTAAATCTCAATAATATTCCTTTATCATTAACTCGCAAAGTGAATAACTATAATTAGCCCAAAAATTTTTTCTACTGCTTACACGATAACAGCAACCAACATATTAGCAGGTTCTTCCCTTTCAGAAGCATATTTTTTAGTAGCGCGATAAAATAGCTATGTCTTACTCCTCATCATTCTACTAGCAACTCCTATAACTATGCTAAGGAGCGATAGCCAAAAGACGACTGCAGTGAACGTTGAATAATCAGTGTCGATCATGTTTGTTCCATAAAGAAGATTAATAGATAATGTTCTAGGATACATCCATAAAGAAAGTAACAATGAAATTCCACTAACTATTAAGAGGTTACTCAACCCAAATTTTCTTAACAACTTCAAACGTGGATAGTAGATCATAGCGACGCCTGAGATTGCAGCGATGTAGCCGACTGGAAGCATAAAACCCCATATAGCACCCGATGCGTAAGGCTCAGCCATCGTATTGTACAGTCCAAAAGGAACAAAAAGCACAGCAATCAGCATAACACCGTAAGCCCAACGAAGAATTTGTAGCACTTCCACCATCTAACCCCCTAAAACATATACTACGATTTGTATTTTAGTCTAACGTGCGGACTTACCAAGGTAATGGATATGCATCGAAGTTTGGGTTTGGGGATTAAAGTTTAGTCTTTTTTTTAATGAACCATGGCTTGAGAACGGTCTGCTGCCTCGCAGGGGCGCTCGGCATGGCATAGTGGAGATGAAATTACTGCGTGGATTTTGATCTGGTGGGGTATAGTCCCTACTTTTGCGAAAATGCAGGCGATGGTGCTTGACCATGCTTATAAGGACCGTTGAAAAACAATTTTTGGAGCGTCAAAAAAAGGACAAAAATCCAACTTAAATTTCATTGGAGTAAGCCAAAATTATATAAATGAAAAAAAAACAACACTATCTGTTGTGATTGGAATAATGAAATACAAAGTACATCTTTTCAAAATGAACGGGGAAAATGCTTTGTTTGAATTAGAACAATTCTTGAATAGCCTGAAAGGTGAAGTTGTTTCTATCCTGCCAAAAATAAAGAAAATGTCGCTACCGCAAATTTATGGTATAACAGAAAGAGTCGATTATCTAATTATCATTGAAAAAAAACACACACAAGATTAAATTTTAATCTTTTTTTTGGTGACTTCATCGCTGATGGCAAGGCACACATGGCAGACAGGGGCGTCTGCACGACGTTCAAAGCAGACTAACCAAGCCATAAAGCCAACCGAATCCTGCAATGAAACCATCGGTTGACGGATTAATATTAAAGTTTAGTCAAGAATGTTTGACAAATGCTTTTTAACATGAAGCGCTGGCTAGCAATAAGTATAGGCAATTCAAAACCATTATTAATTACATTTCTAAAAAACAGTCGGTGAACTTACAATATTTGAAGAGTTTGGAATATTTGGTAATACACTCATTTTACTTATTTCAATACTCTTCTTAATTATAGGTAGCGAAATAACAATAAGAAATTCAGTTAAAGTTTCGGATATAACAGGTTTTGGAAAAACAACAATTGGATTTGTTTTAGTAGGTTTTTCAACTTCTTTACCTGAATTAAGCGTTTCAGTGTTTGCAGTTACCAATCCAGAAAATGTTGGTGTTGCAATAGGAAACGTGTTAGGTTCAAATATAGTAAATATAGCTTTAATTTTAGGACTATGTATTCTGATAGTTGTATTAGCACATCCTAAAATGCCAAGTTTTCTTTTAACGTTAGCTAAGGAAGAAATGGGAAATCTTCAATTTGGACTTTTTATTGCTTCAATAATACCATTAGCTTTACTCTACATTGGATATGCAAGTCGATTTATAGGCGTAATATTGGTTGGAATTTTTATTCTATACATGATCCAATTAGCTAGAGTTAACAGAACTAAAGTAAATGTCTCATCTTATAATAGAAGGGGACTTCGAAATTATCTATTATTTGCATTAGTAGGTGCAACAATAGTAATTGCTACTGCTTTTTTTATTGTTGAATCAGCCTCCACTATTGCAACTAGTGTTGGAATACCTTCGGTTGTGATTGGTGCAACCATTATTGCTTTTGGAACAAGTATACCAGAATTTGTTACTAGTATTAGTTCTGTTCGAAAAGGACATTTTGATTTAGCTCTTGGTAATATTGTTGGAAGTGGTTTCATTAATGTTACACTTATTCTTGGAGTTGCTTTGATTGCTTCTCCCCTAAACATTAGTATCGCTGCATTTTCAAATTTGGCTCTTACTTCACTTATTGTAAATTTATTTTTATGGTATTTTTTGGGTAGTGGAAGAATGAGTTGGAGAGAAGGTGCATTATTTTTAATTCTTTATGTTGCATTTTTAGTAATTAGTTTTGGTGGTTACAAAACTTAAACAGAATCTCAAACGAAGAGTTGAGTAAACTTCAACAAACTAAGGTAGTCAAGAAATTTTGACTAACATTTAGTCAAGAAACCTTAACAAAAACACTTTAATCAACGTAACCAAGGGTGGTTAGCCAGGGATAAACCACGAAGAAGATAGCGGCTACATTGTTTCTTATTGCTCTTACGGCAACGTTATGTACTGTTACATTTCAACCTGTCAATTCTCAAATGCCCTCAAGGATGGTTGTCATAGAATCTGATGGTAGCATCACTGATTCGAATCCCGTAACGCCCATTCAACAAAACGGAAACATTTACATGTTCACTGGCGATGTTTACGGCAACCTAAAGGTTCAAAAAAGCAATATCATAATTGATGGAGCTGGTTATGCTCTCATAAAGAGTGAAAAAGATTTTGCAATAATCGTTGGAACGAGTGGAGGCGTCCCTGAGCCTGTTGGTGTCAATGGTGTTAAGATCATGGATTTGAGGATTGTAGGCTTTGATTATGGAATAACTTTGGGAGGAACAAACAATGTTGTGCAAAAAGTGAACCTGACTGATAGTCCAGATTATAACGGAATACAGATTTGGGTAAGCGGATCTAACCATGAAATTCAAGATTGCAGAATAACAGGCAACAAAGGATACGGCATGCTTATCCACGCAAATAACACCCTCGTTTTCAATAACTGTATCTCAGAAAACGGCAATTTTGGCATATACTTCTACGATCGTGCTGTAACATTAAGGGATAACACTCTGAACAACAATGGCGGCGGTCCCTTCCTAGCTGATGAAATGTCAATACACAATCCGGGACAACCATTCCAAATATCTTCAAGCGACATCGACCCCTCGAACACAGTTGATTGAAAACCTGTCTATTACTGGGCTAACGAACATGACAAGATAGTGCCCTCTGATGCTGGCTACGTGGTCTTAGATAATTGCACAAACATAATAGTGAAAAATCTGTTGATAAACAGGAATTCGACTGGTTACTATTATCATGGCTCAAGCGGAATAAGCCTGATTCGCACCCGTAACTCCACTATTTCAGGCAATATAGCTAATGGAACCACAATCTACATCAGTTATTCTTCTGAAAATATTCTCATAGTTGGCAATAAGATAATAAATGGAAGCATCAATTCTTGGGGCTCCAACGTTTCAATCATCGAAAACTCCATAATTGCCAGCATGGATAATGGTATCTCTTTGGGTGGTCCAAATAATGTAGTTGTAACCAAGAATTCTTTGATTGAATGCAAAACAGGAATAAACCTCCAACAATCCAGCCAAACCAAAATTACTCAGAACAACATAACCAACTGCACAACAGGCATCAGTCTATTCAGCTCTAACAATAATGCTTTTTACCAAAATAATTTCATCAACAATGAGCATCATGTTTCTGAACAACATTCCAGTCTACAGTGGCCTCTTGAAACTTATTATCAATCAGTCAACAACACTTGGGATGGTAACTTTTGGAGTGACTACAACGGCCCAGACTCCAATGGTG
>DATGZD010000014.1:0-18771 GCA_035297385.1 Candidatus Sulfotelmatobacter sp.
ATACTTCAATGAAGACGATGTCTCAAACGCATTCAAGGCATCCAAGTACCATTGGATAATAACAAATGATGTAGACACTATGGTTAAAACTAATTTTACCTATGACCGTATAGTTATTTTAGATGCAACTTTTAACTATGAATACATTACTGGAACAGCTCAAGCTTTCTATTTTAACCAAGTATATGGATTAAACAATCAGACTTTTGCAGCAGAAATTTCAGACCATTATCCAGTTTTCGCTCAATACAAAACAAACTTGCAAGACGATGACTAAACTATCGGAAAGCTTAATTCTAACAAGACCTAGCACTTTGTTAAGATTACAGCTTGCTCTTGTAGTATACCTTTTTCTCAAGCTCAGCAAGTGAAGGTATTGACTCGCCCCTTTCAACCCTGTCGATTAAGTCAAAAACCAGCGCGTTGAATTTTATATGCCGGCTATTTATGTACAACAGTATACGATAATTCGCATAGAAAATCCCAACAAGTACAACAGCAAATGGGACTAATCCTAAAAACCGCGCACCAAATACATCGAAAACTCCCTCAATGAACAAAGTAATAACCAATATTAGAACTCCGATTAAGCCACCAGCAAGGAATGAGTACTGTGCATTCACGGCTGTTTGCAAGTAACTCTCAAAGGCTGCAATCTTCTGAAGCTCACAGGCCTTATCCAACCCTCAAACCTCAAGCAGAAAATACCTAACAACCCAATATATAGAGCATGTTCTAAAACAAGACAATTTCTCTCTTTCTTCAGTCAAATACAGTACCCTAGGCATCAGTTGTGCTCCGCCTCACGCATTCCAAATGACGCCATATTCCAAACGAACCCTCAAAGGCCAAATGTTGAGTGTTCACTAAGTAGCGTGCGATAGTAACCTATGAAAAGTGTTAAATCTAAAACTAATTGCTAATAGAACTAAAGAAGAGGCAAGAGGTGAAAAAATGACGTTACGAGCTCGTGGTATGAGAATAGGAGGCTTAGTAGCAGGAATAATTCTGATTGTTTTAGGTGCTCTTATGCTAGCGGAAGGTATCATCACTTTAATGGGAAACCCAGCGTTCATATTCATTGATAACATGAATCGAGCATTTGAGTTGGTTGTAGGTCTGGTTACAATTATTGTAGCTGGCTCAACAATGGATATCAGCAGAGCATAATCGCAATTCTTTTTATCAAAGTAGGCATGATCAGAAAAGAAGCAGGAAGTATGAGATTCTAAAACAGCAATTTTAGCAAGTTGCTGTCTTTCTATGGCAATTGTAACTTTTGTGTATATGGATTTTCACAGACAATTGACGTAATATTGTTTAGAGGGGTTTTACCGGTAGGGGCACTAATTCTTGTTGCATTTATTGTAACATTTGGAAAGAACATTTAAAGGTAGTATCAAACCTGAGTTAGAAAGCAAAAACAAATTAGACTTTTCTATAGTTTATGCTTCTTCTTACGTAGAGCACTAATTCTTTTCTTAACTTCTTTAACAAGAAATTCCCAATACTCAAACGAATATTGCGTACCAGAATCCTTACGCATACCATTAATTACTTCTTCATATTCATCCCAAACAGATTCAGCAACATCACCCCAAAAATCAAACACTAAATCCGTGTCCACTAATTTTCTATGAACAAGCAAACCAATACCCTCAAAATAATTACCCAATAGCCTTAACGACCTCTCGACAGATGTTCCAGCGTATTTTGTAATGTAGTCTTTATAGTCAGTAAATTTTGCTGAATGAACATTACTTATTGCTTCTTGCACGTCTTTTGCATCCATACTTAACCAAGGAGAAAGTTGAATCACACTTTCAGTTTGTCTTATTCTACGTTGATGCTTAGTTTCCAGCATGTAATAAACTGCACTACCTATCACACTAAGTGATGCAATCACAACAGAAATAGTAGAAACATCAAACTCGAGCGACATATAGTTTCCCAATCATGATTCTAATTGTATTGTAATTATAATTTTATGGTTTGTTTAAAAAGAAATTAAGCGCATCAAAATGATTAAGGAGATGAAATTGAAAAAAGAACTCGAAAAGATGTCTATCAAAATTTCACTATGCCCCAACTGCAATAAGGAAGCCCTAGAAGACACCTTTGAACCTTGTCAATTTTGCGAAAATCGCTAGAACAAGAAGCACTTTGCTAATTATTCGAAAACGCAACCAATGGAAATAACCTGAGGATCAAGAGAAGTCACTGTTCTTGCATTAAAATAGGACAGTAATGCTTCTGTAATAGGACATTGAGAAATTGGTCAATCTTGAATAATCGGGTTCTAATTTCTCTCTGAACATCTAGATCCACATATTCTTCTGTAGCCTTATTCAATAATTGTTTGGCCAATAACAAACTAGTAATTGAATCAGGAAAGAGGTTATTATAATTAGTATTCCTAAATTCTTTTGGAAGGTCACAAACATAGTTAACTGGCCAAAATCCTATCCAAATCTATCAACGCAAAAAACATGGAAAACTTAGAATCTGTCCACGTCTTGGTTTATGATATCTTTTTTGAATAAATAACTTAATTTGTCATAACTGTAGCTCTTCAAAATAATATATATTATAAAATATATTTATCAAAAACATAAACTAAAGTTGTGTAATTCAAGCAGTCAGCTGCATTTTAACTAATGACATATTCTGGTAAACTTCCAATCTAGATGTAGCTTAGTCGGTCCTAAATGATAGCCCTCAGCACTAGTCTCTCACGTAGAATGACAAAGATGTCTTCTATTGTCTGGGATAAGGATTCTGATTATTGTTCCTTTTTTATTTCCAAAGAAACATTGTAAGGATAGAATGGTTGGGTTGAAGATTGAAGCTTGATATCTCCTGAACCATTCTTAAAAACTAAAGGATATTCCTTAACTAGTATCTTAACAAACTCAGCTAAAGTATTCATTGCTTGAATGAATTGTGTTTCTTCAATCTCGGAAGGCATTTTCATCACCGCACATGTTTAATCCAAAATCTGTTTTTAAATCTATGGAATATTTGCCTGTATTCATGTGACACGTAATACAAACAATACAGTTTGTATTACGTTGCTTTGGTTTGGACAACCGTAAAGAACCTTGCTGTTCTATCAATAAATCTAGATCAGCAAACATTGTCATTCCAAAATTAGATTAAAGTATCCATACTTCATTTCTCAAATTCATAATTTCTATAAATTATGATAGGAACCATAGTACGGGTTCCTATCTTGGCCGAAGCAGTAAGCAATCAGAAAATAGTCGTCGCCGTTGAAAGCACGCTCATAAAAGAAAATGTAGTTCCAAGAAAGACCGTTGTTTATGAAACGCTTGTCGAACCGACTATCATTAGAGTTGCGACGGAAAAGCTCAAAACACAATTGTTTACCAGATTTTGGTTATTGAAACCTAAACCAGAAGAAATTCAGTTTGTATCTATCGACAAATACTATGAACCCTACATAGTCGTAAGTGGAAAATATCTCATAGATTATTATCGTGAATGTCGCTACAGTATAAGAGTTGATGCCCAAGTAAAAGAAGTTGTCCTACTAAACAACAAATTTACGCCAGAGCACTTCACACGTCCATCAACAAAAGGTGGCACAATCAAACTCGAAGGCGAGGAACGAATAGTTAACGAGGCTGAATCCTCTTTTGTACTAGATGGGTACGGTCATGACGCTAAACTAAAAGAACTTCCATCTGCTCGGCCAGAGAAGAACCCTGAAGAAGTCATAGCAGAATTTGGAATAGAAGAAGTAGATCAAAACGCAGATGTAGATTTTGTTCGAAGCAGACTCGTCAAACGTCCCAATGATATCAAAAGAATTGTAGCAGAAACCTTCGAAACTAGTGAACGTGTGATAATCTACACTCCCAGATTTAGGATTGTGTACAAGAACACAAAAACTAAAGAAGAAAAAACGTTAGAGCTTGATGGCGTTACTTCTGAAAGGATACAACAAAGAAAACGTACTATTCCATGAGGCATGACATAATGATAAATCAAAATGGAGGAAGAAATATTTTGAAATTCAGTCAATTGCTCGACAAATCAGTATGGGCAAACGATCTTGAAATTGGCAAAATAAGAGACTTAGTCTTGGACCCAGTAGAGTTGAAATTAACTCATCTAGAAGTTCAGTTAAGAAGCGAAGCCACTAAAGAAGTACTCGGCGCAAAGAAATCCTTCCGAAACCTCCTCTCAGTCTCAGCGCTAAAAAAAGACACGGAAACCATATCAAAAAGAGGAGTAGAGCTCCAAGTCTCAAAAGCACAACTACGCATATACTTGACACCGCCTTAGCAATAACCCGCCAACAACAATTTCTCTTGATCTCATACTACAAAACACTGAACAAATCAGACACAAAATGCACTGAGAGAAGTATACCTTCAAAGAACCTAAAAGCTAGAGTATGAAAGGAATAGACTTGAAAGGTTTAAACGATACAAACAGTAATTTGTTGCTTGAAACTTGTTGGTGAATCATTTGGCTGAAACCAATTATGCACCCCTCATTGGCGACAGTTACGGTCCAGACAAAATTCGCGTAATAATCCCTGTAGGTGGAAAAGCTACACGACTTCTACCGTTAACAGCAGAAACAAGCAAAGCCTGCTTACGACTGCTAAATAGACCACTCGTGGAGTATACATTACTGCAACTTGCTAATCAAGGCATAAGACACTTCATTTTTGGAATAAAAGGGTACACCAACTATCGAGACTTATATGACTATTTTGAAGCAGGATATGGTTTCAGCACAAGATACAACATAAAACCACGTATACACATAAAATACCAACCTAATATCGAAGATCTTGGAAGTGCAGACTCAGCACGCATAAACATGGAATATTATGACATCGTTAACTTAGTCTTCGCAGTCCAAGGCGACAACATATTTGACATAAATGTTAAGGATCTTGTACGATTCCATAAAGAAAAAAATGCTGCCATGACTATCGTCTTAAGAGAAGTGCAGAACGTTGAAGGATTTGGCATAGCGGATATCGATCAAAACGATCGAATTCGACGCTTCGTAGAAAAACCTGAACCTAAAGATGCACCAAGCAACCTTGCAAACACAGGCTTATACGTAATCTCACCAGAAGCAAGAAAAATCTTCAAAGAAAAAGGCGTCAAACAAATAATCGAACAAAGAAAACGCTTAGACTTTGGATACGATTTCATACCATACCTAACAGAGACTGGGCGTCCAATCTATGGCTACAACTTAAAGGGAAATTGGTTTGACGTGGGAACCCCTAGAAACTACTTAGAAGCCATGAAGAACCTGCTGAACGGAGGCTTCAGTATGCTCACGGAGTTCGGGGGAAGAATAGACAAAGAAAAACCAATCTGGGTGCAGGGTGAAAGCACCGACTCAGAAAAAAGAAGACAGGAAATTATCGGAAAAATAAAACAGAGAAAAATTGAAATCGAGGGCGCTGTGCTAATTGGAAGACATTGTCAAATAGAAGATGGAGCTCGTATTACTAACTCCTGCATCGATAACTTCACAAGAATAGGCAAAAACGCAATTATCGAAAACTCAGCCATCATGGATAGAGTGATAATTGGCGAGAGAGCTAATATAACAAATAGCATCATAGGCAGACACGTAACAATCTGCTCCAGCGCTAATGAGCAGACAAAAATAAGCGGCACTTCGGTAATTGCAGATGATGTGTTAATTCATGAAGGATGTATCCTTGAAGCCACAAAAATCTATCCACACCAAGAAGTCAGAGGCGAATTTCAAAATCAAGTGCTTATGACATCACAGACTAAGCCTTAAACCATTTAAAAATGAAGTACTTTATTTTACCAACCACTAAATCAGGCACAGCAATTATGAAACGTTTCCTTACAGTAGTTGCTAACCGTCCAGCCTTAACGATTTCTGTTGCCGAGATATCTGAATTCATATCCTTAACAGACACCATATATGGTGCATGTTCTACACCTGGACCATATTTGTATACTGCAAAATCACAGCCAAACTTTATACCTGGAGTAACAATCAAGCCACTCTCACGTAGATCGTAATAAACCATATATTTCTCATCAAATTCATCGTAGAGTTCTTTTGCTTTTTGTCTTAACTGTTTGAGACCTACACTCTTCTTTTTGCTAGATTCACTTACTGTAATCGTTCCTTTTTCAGCTAAGTATACACCTTCCATTAAATCCAAGATTAATGGAACTTTAAACTCTGGGATTTTGGGTTTAGAAATTCCTAAGGGTTTACCAAAGAAACCATTCTTGTACAACTCTGAACCAGCAGCAGGGTTCCAGACAACCAGAAAGTTCTCGATTAACTCGACTTTGACTTTCTTGGGCATTACAATTCAAATCTCACATTATGAAAGAGAGCGTACGTGCAGCATCAGCGGCATCCTCAGCTTTATCAGCTGAATTCTCTAACATTTGGAGAACATCTTTTAATAAAAGTATGACAGGCACATCAAGTTTACTATTCAGCACTCTTAAGACTAAAGCACGATAAATATCATCCACCACTCTCTCTGCGATTTCAACATCTTTGGCTTTTTCCAAAGTCTTAGTCGGACCGTAAGTTAGAGTCATCATAGTTTCTCGAAGCTTCAAGACAGAATCAAGCACTGCACCTGAGAGCTTCACTAATTCTTGTCTGATGTCGCCGGGTACACTCCAATTATACTCCATTAACTGTACTAAATAGAAGGCGACACCCTCAGCAAAGTCTGCGATCTCGCTTGTTAAATTGGTGAATCTCAAAAAATCTTCTCGACTAACCAAAATAGCGCCGATCTCAGCTAATTCTTGAGAGACTAATCGACGAGCTTTAATGACTTCTTCTTCACCAAGTTTAATCTCACTAAAAAGCTGACGCGCATTATCCTTCTTTCCTGTGGCAAAGAATTCTGCCATTTGAGGAAGTTTTCTCTCTAAATCAACAACCTTACGTAGATTATCTTGACATGCACTCAACGCTCTTCGTTTTACACGCTCTTCTGTTTCTGCTGGAAGAACCAAACTTTTTCCCGCGCCACAATTACTATATGGTGTTCTTAGGTGTAGTATTGAATTTATGTTTAAAAGGTTAGCTGCTTGCTTCTTGAGTTTTTGTTGTTAGTTTGTTTTTTTCTTTGTTAGTAGCTGTGATGGTCTACTATGCACATCAACTTCTAACGGTTGTTTGTGTTTGTTTTGTTGATTCTGTTTATGTTAGACTACTGTCTGAGTGTGTTAGTTTGCGGCAAGTTGAACGACTAATTTGGATGTAGGATAATGAACAAATTCGTGAATTATTGATCGGGCCTCTTATGGAATGAGAATCTATGTGTAGCTTTGACTTTTGCCGCCCGTATCACATTTCAAAAAAGAAAAAAGAAGAGTGATGTTTTGTTTTTGCCTATTTACGGACGCCTCTTAAGCACCAATACTGCAACTATTGCAAGAGCGATTATTACTGCTATCGCGGCGATTAATGAATAGGTCATGACGTCAGTTGGTGTTGCAGCGTTGATTTGGATGGGTTCTGGTGTAGCCGGTGCTTGTGGTGCGTTGACTACTATTGCGGCTGTTTGAGCATAACTGCTTCCATAAGAATCATCGCCTGCAAAGGTGGCGGTTATTTTGTACGGGCCTGCAATGGTTGGAGTCCAGACGTAGCTAAATGTTCCGCTCATGTCAGTGGTTACTTTTGCTATGTTGACAAAGTTGTTGTTGGGGTCGACTGCGTCGATTGAGACTGGTACACCTATAACATTGGTTGGGATTGGACCTTGCGTATGTAGATGATTCATCCATTCACTCATTGATTGTGCTGAAACGCATGCTGTGCCTGGTTGTCCTGGTGATTGGTCTAAGACTGTGCCTGATATTATGACACTCTCGTTTGTGGTGATTTGTGTTTGTGGCACCGAGACTGTGGTTGCACTTTGTCCTTTGCCGAACACATACATTACTGCGTCATATTCGCTTCCAAATACTAGATAGCCGTCCGCAACTGCGCCTGTGAAGGCTCTGGACTGGTCAACTTGAGAGGCTGAGAAATTCCAAAGTTGTTGCCCCGTGAGGACGTTGAGGCAGTAGAGGTTTAAGCCTCTTGTCAATGGTTCACTGGGTGTGTGCTCTGCAGCTGAAACATAGAGTTTCTTGTCAGCGATTAGAACACCAACATGGAATGCATATTCTGCGCTCCCTATGCCCGTTTGATAGGGTGTCTCGAACTGGTATGGTGTGTAAGCATGGAAGTTCCATTCGATATTACCATTCGTCTCATTGATACCGTAGACACCACCGTAAGAACCGGAAATGTAAAGGCCATAGCCTACTGCAATTTGGTATGGGCCGAATTCACCCCATGGATAAGACAATTTAGTACTCCACTTAAGTTGTCCAGTATATAGGTCCCAACCCATTATTTCGCCTTCCATTCCTCTTGCAATGAATACTCCATTGTCAGCAATGCAGTTATTAGTGCTGAAGAATGATTCGCTACCGTCACCCTTCTTAAGAGTCGACACGTTCCACATAACCTGCCCAGTTCTAATGTTAATACCCGCCATGAATTGTCCGATGGTAACGCCAGTGCCGCTGACACCTGAGGGGTTTATTGAACCAATTTGGACCGCCACGCCTGCAGTATAGTCAGTAGTACTTGGTAGTGAACTAATTGGCCATGATATGTTGCCTGCAATTCTTTGAGTGAAGTTAACAGCGGAAGTTACGGTTGTACCAGTCGAAAATGCGACGCCAGCATCGTTTGTTGTCCAGTTAATTAATCGGTATCGGCCACCCGTTGCGTTAGCTGCTACAGCACCAAGATCTTGTACACTGAGAACGTACTCATCTGAATAGTATGTACCAGTAGTCAATGGAACGATTGAAACGTTAACAAGAGTAGAACCAGTGAATGGTTCATATTTTATTAGTCGTCCGCCGCCTATGTACACTAGTGTTACGCCTAAGCCTCGCATCATAGCTTCCTCTCCAGGTACAGCTTGAGCAGCTCTTTTGGTGTAGCTAACAATTGTTGGTGCTTGAGTCGCGCTAAAGTTTGCAGAATTTGTTTTATCCCAGTATATCTGACCTGTGCGTAAGTCATAGCATTCCCAAACATCTTGTGTTACGCCATTTACTACTTTTGTAAGTGTTTGATAGCATCTTCCGTTGTAGATTATTTGTGGATAGAGCCAACTGCCAGCTGTTGGACTTGGGGTAGCGTCTGGTCTGGCTGTGATGTCTCCCAGTTGTCCGCCGATTAGGCCACCAACGCCAACTACTCTCGACCATAGTATGTGTGCAGTATTAGGTGCTTGAACGTACGGTACAAAGTTGGCTGCTGCAGTCCAAGTTGGTGAAGTGCCTGGGTATAGCGAATCCCATGTGATTCCTTGGGTATAAGTTGGGTCAACCGGGGAGTAGCCAGTTGCTGGATAGCATCCAAGTATTGGCCACCATTCTCTGTTGTTAGGAGATACTGGACGTGTCCAATAATCTGTTGGTAACGCTGCTGGAGGCCATGCAGCAACCATATCTTGTTGAACGACTAGTGTTAAAGGCCGCGAAGACGAGGGACTGTAGTAGGCTGAGTTTAGCGTCTGTCCTGAAGAGTTGGTAACGATATAACCGAAGAAATATCGTCCAGCTGGGAAGTACTCACCTATGAAGTTGAATTGTACGGTGTAGTTGCCTACTTGATCTGGATAGTAGGTTGTCCATGATGTTGCGTCTCCAGCGTATGATGTTAGAGACAATGAGTCTTGGGATCCATCTGGCTTAGTGACAACGACCTTATAGGAGCCGATGTATTGTCGGTTGATGTTGATCGGAGGCTGAGTCCAAACGTTTATCAACAATGGCTGGTTCACGCCTATCGGGTTAGGCGAAACACTCAGGTATGAAACCGTTGAGATTGTGATGCTCGGGGTAACACCTGATGGCAATGCTCCAACTGTGGGCTGTTCCGCTGCGAGTTGAGCTTTAGCAGGTATTGTAGACACAACGAAAATTATTGAACTCATGAGTATAATGGTGATTATAGCTGTAGCTATCTTTGTTTCATTGTTAGACATAATTTTTCCTTCTCCGTTTAATTGTAGACAGCTTGTTTCCAACATTATATTTATAAGATTTTCGTAGCAACGGATAGTACTAAAAATTAATCATCCACGAGTTGAAAAACAAAAATAAGGCTGTAGCGACGAAAATAACATCCAAGTTGATCCAAAACGAATGAAAAATGCTTATTGATAGACTATATCTCAGTCTAAACCAACAATTATTGGTTATTTTTGCACTCCATTCCTCGCATTCTGTGTGAAATACTATTTTCTTCTTTTTTGCCACAAGATTGTTTTTATGGCTTTCCATTAAATTTAATTCAACGAGGACACTCATTACTGCGCTTAGTGACGCTACTATTTAACGGGTTTTTCTAAGTCGCAGATGTTTGTTTTACCCTGAAAATAGCTACACAAAATTGATGGCAAATCGTTGATTCCAGCTCGAACCTGCTTCCAAGAATCTCGATCACGTATCGTCACTGTTGTATCCTTCAACGTGTCATAATCAATCGTAATGCCTAGCGGAATTCCTGCTTCATCTGCTCGTGCGTAGCGTCGTCCAATCGAGCCTGCCTCATCAAACTCAACGATGAACCCTTCCTCGATGAGAAACTTTTGAACTTCCATCGCCTTCTCTAAAATGCCATCCTTGCTTACAAGAGGATAAACACCCAATTGGACAGGTGCGATGGTCCGGGGAAAACTCATCACTATACGGTCATCCTTCACATTGTAAGCGTACTCTAAGGCGACGTAGAAGAGCCTGTCTGAGCCGAAACTGGGTTCAACGACATATGGGATAAAACGTTTGCCACGTGAGATGGTTTTTTGGCATATGATGTTTACATGTTCGGGCAGGATTTTGTAGTTTTCATCCATAAAGTAGCCATCTTTCTTTAGTGAAGTTGCGACAGCATCTGGGTCTGCTTTCGAGAGCAATTCTGCAACTTTTGCGGCTTCACGCTTAAATGTCGGTCCGAGCTTCGCCATCACAGGCTTCACGACAGACTGGTTCGTTTCAATCGGAGCTCCATACTCCTTATAAACGCGTAAATCTGCGCCGCTAGCTCTTTGATGACAACCCAAATCATAATCTGTACGGTATGCGTGTCCTGAGACTTCAACCCAACCCCAGCGGTCAACGTAAACTTCTTGATCAAAGCTTTGACTTGAATAATGTGCTTTTTCCCATGGACATTTCTCAATAAAACGCTGTTTATCAATTGGCACACCAATTTGAATGAGCAGCTTTTTTGCCATAGCCATAAAGAAAGCTTGCCATTCAGCAAGAATAATTCTTTTTTCAAGAGCTTCTTTTACGGTTACTTCTATGGGCTCTTCTTTGCCTTCTTGTCGTGGTCCAGCTAAGAGAAGCCGTAGTGTCTCATTTTCCACTTCAGGAAGCAAAGTACACTTTGGTTCTTCAGGGTCAAAGAAAAACTCTAAATCTGCAATCGTGAATTCTCTAAGCCTAATCAACCCTTGCCGGGGTGAAATCTCATTACGTAGTGCATGTCCGATTTGGATGACACCGAATGGTAACTTATCACGTGCTGCAGCGTAAAGGCGATCGAATTCGACGAATATACCCTGTGCAGCTTCGGGTCGACCATAACCTGTTGCGCCAGCGTATGGTCCAATTGTAGTCTCAAACATCGTCAAATACCGTTGAGGTGCATTGAAGGTGCCACTACATTCAGGACAAACAATGTTATTTCTTTCAAGAGCTTCCTTAATTTCGTTAAGACTCATCTTTTCTGTTTCTATACAGCTTGTTTTCGCCACTTCCTCAAGCAAATGGTCAGCTCGGAAACGTTTATGACAATTTGAACATTCAACCATAGGTTCCTTAAAATGATCAACATGTCCTGAAGCTTCAAACACTTTTCCAGGCGCAATTACGGAAGACTCCATCTCAAGGATGCCAAGTTTGTTTACAAACATTTCTCTAAGCTTATTCTCAATATTCTGTTTGAGCCGCACACCTAAAGGTCCATACGTAACAAAACCGCCGACGCCGCCATAGATTTCAAACGATTGCCAATAGAAACCTCGACGACGAGCTAATTCATTAACAGCAGTAAATCTATCGCATTTTGCTTCAGTGCTCAATTGTACTAACCCTTTTAGGCTTAGTATAATAACGGAATTAAAACATTGCCATAGACTTCTATTCGTCTTACAAAAGAAAAAAGGTGAGATTTACTTGTGAACGAATTCTAAGGCTTCATCAACATCATCGAGGTTCAATCTTCTGAGTGTTTCCTTTGTGGGTATGCCATCTTTGTCCCAGCCTGCTTGTTCATAATATTTCTCGATTTTTTGCTTTACACTGGTACGGTCCGCGGCTTTGCCTTTGTATGGTCCAGTTGGTAATGGTTCGTAGAATCGGCTTGGAATATCATCATCAACTGTCGGATTCCATCTTAAATCTGGTCCGCCTAAAAGTAACAATGCACGTTGAGTCTGTAGGGTTTTCATACCGCCATTATTTAACCATTTCTTACGTGTCAATGTTTGTCCTGTTATGGCATGGTAGAAGTCAAATTTGAATTCTGTAGATATACCAAATGTGTTGAATATACATAGTATCGCCGAATCATTAAATATCGTCCAAATTTCGCTGCCCCAGCCATCTATAGGTAAATCTGTTTGTGATGAATGATCACCGCCTTGCACACTGCATGCGTAGCCAACTGTTCGTGAAAAATCTCTACCACTTCTTACACCATGAGCACCAACACTGATCCCTTTGACATGGATAGCATACGAAGTCAGATCTTGGCCTTTCAGTTTACTTAGCTTTTCCGCGGCGCGAAGTGTACCATCAGCTAATATATTTCCAATACCATATCTTACTGCAATTTTCTTCACTAAAGCTGCAAAAGCGTCAGCATTGCCCAATCTCAAGTCTATGCCGTCTAAATCAGTCTCAGTTAAAACACCACGCTGATATAATTCAGCTGCAAAAGCCATAACACTCCCAGTTTGAATACCACACAAGCCCAAATCATCAACCAAAGCTGCTAAGTATACATTCTCTTCTGGTGTGAATAAGCCTAAATTTGGACCTAGAAAAGCTTGTAATTCGTAATCAGGGATGTCAGTTATAGCATCTTTGTATTTACCTGCTCGAATGCAACTGATTTTGAGGCAGTTGGTTGGACACCCGTAATCACCCCAGTTAGGTTTTATCCATACGCGATTTTCAAATTGATCCACACCATAACTTTTTTCGTTGTGCCATTCTTCTTGCCAATTCTTTATTGGCTCACTGCTGGTTTTGGCACCAAAGTTGTAGCCACCGCCTCCTGTACCCCATTTACGCCATAGTACATTTTCATAGTTGTCTTTGCATACATTATCAATTAGTGTCTTCACACTCTCAAGATCTGCAACTTCTGGCAAAGGGCCAGTACCCTTAACTGCAACTGCTTTGAGGTTTTTGGAACCCATAACTGCACCGTAGCCACCATAGCCTGCTGCATGAGTCCACTTTGCCATAACCGCCGCTGTCCGAACTTTGTTCACCTGCTGGACCGATCAAGAGTTTGGCAGGTTCTTTCCAGACCCCAACCCGAGGATAACGTTCACTTAGAAGCTTTCTGCAATCACGATTAAGTAATGTGTTTGTCTCTTTGCAATCTTTACCCCAAACATCTTTAGCATCACGAATCTCAACATCAGAATCCTTAATGAATAGATAGACCGGTTTCTCTGCTTTACCTGTAACTATAATACCATCATAACCTGCACATCGTAGTTCAACACCGAATTCGCCACCAACCGTCGAGCCGACAACACCATTGCTCTGTGGTGACTTACCTGAAACACAGACTCTTCCTCCCGGGAAATACCCTGTTATTGGACCAGTCAACAATTGGAGAACGTTATCTGATTCAAGTGGATCAACTTCATCCCATTTATGTATGAGTCGATCACTAAGAATCTTGGTAGCTAAAGCTCTGCCTCCAACATAGTCTTTGAGCACTTCATCTCCGAAGACAGTATTTTTGAAGGTAACATGTGAAAGGTCAACTTCCAAGTATTTTCCTGCATAACCTAACATTATAGAAAATCCTCTCCTTTTTCACCATACAGCTTTACGGCAAGGTTTCGCGTCGTCTCTTCTGGAGTTCGTGCATAGAGCTTGTATGCATGATCTTCTCTCTCCACAATTTTCAAGCAACCCCAGCCGCCTTCTTGGCAAACTTGAGCACATTGAGGGTTACCCTCGCACAGATCACAGATAAGAATTTTCTTGGTTGAAGGATGAACATGAGGAATTCTTCCAGGACATGCATCAATACATATGCCGCAACCTGCGCATTTCTCATTATTCACTACTACCGCAGCAGTCTTTTCGTTTACTGATAAAGCCTCAAATGGACATGACTTTACGCATGGATAATCTTGACATTGAGTGCAGAGATGAGGAAATTCTGCACCTGGAACTATCATAAAAACGCGTACTCGTGAAGCTTCAGGCCATAACTTGTTCTCATGGCTTAAAGAGCAGGCGATTTCACATTTTCGGCATCCGGTACAACGTGAATAATCCCGTGCAATCCAGATTTGTGAATTTTCTCCTGTCAATATGTATTGCTTCCAATCTTATGAATTAGGTTTCTCTGCGTTTGTTAGAGATTTAAAGCTCCTGTTTAGAATTCTGTAAATTGCATGAGAAACTCTTGAGCTAACACTTCTTGGCAGCAACCATATTTACAGAAATATATTCAGGCTCATACTCGTTACAATTCTGGAAGCACTATATCTGGATTCAGTATTACACTAATCTCAATTGCACTGATAATTGCTTTTACAGTGTTTGTTGCTGTTTACGATAAGATGTGGTGAAAAGAAGTCCATGCTCCAAGAACAGAAGACTAAGCAACAAATGAGTCGAAATGTAACAAACCCGTATATGCTCCAGTTGATCCAACTCTATATTGGCCCAACCTAGCCTTTTATAGTTCAATTACAGATAAGAAAGCCAAAAACAGGTGAAGCAATTGGCTAACGTTAAGGTTGCGCTGATTGGCATAGGTAATTGCGCTTCTGCCTTTGTACAAGGCCTGCAATATTATGGGAAATCAGAAACGAATTTAATAGGATTAAGGAACCCAAAAATAGGGAGTCTATCTGCAAAGAGTATTGAAGTTGTCGCAGCCTTCGATGTTGATGACAGAAAAGTTGAAAAAGACTTGGCAGAAGCAATTTTTGCAGAGCCAAACAATGCACCAAAAATAATCCAAGTAAAACCAACGGGTATAATTGTCAACAAAGGACCGTTACTAGATGGTGTTGGCGAATCAACCAAGAACATTGTCCAGATAAGTAACAAACCTGACGCCGACATCGCAAACATTTTGAAGATAAAAGGAGCTGAAATCGTAATTAACCTGCTACCAAGTGGTGCAACTCAAGCTTCACGATGGTATGCCGAACAAGCATTGAAAGCAGGCTGTGGCTTTGTTAACGCTACCCCTAACTTTATTGCTAGCGATGCAGGCTGGGCAACACGTTTTGCAGAAGCAGGCTTACCACTGGTAGGTGATGACTTAGTAGACCAAATTGGTTCAACAGCATTACATAAGACTCTTCTTCAACTACTTACTGCAAGCGGCGTGAAAATCAACGAAACCTATCAACTTGATGTTGGCGGAGGCACAGAATCCTTAGACACGTTGGATAGGACACGTGATGCAAAACGTGCCATCAAAACGGAGTCTGTTGCCTCCTCATTACCTTATAAAGCAGAGGTAGTAGCCGGTTCAACTGATTACGTTGATTTCTTACAAAATAAACGTGATAGTTACTTTTGGATAAGCGGCGTTTACTTCGGCAATGCACCCATGCAAATTGACCTCAAATTCAGCACAGTCGACGCACCTAACTCTGGAAGCGTACTCTTTGATATTGTTCGAGCCCTGAAATTAGCGTTAAATAAAAAACAAAAAGGAGCCCTAGAACCCATTTGTGCTTACGGGTTTAAGCATCCACCGAAAATCTTGACCTTAGAACAAGCTGAACAAGAATTCAAGAAATTTGTAGCCGAAAATGCTTAGCATTCTATAGCAGATTTGTATAGGTTAAGAATATAAGAGAATACGTTAACGGTACAGAAGCCAACAAGAAGAGAACTACAGATCTAACTTTTTTATTAACTAGAAGATTTGCTTTTCCACCCATCTTCATAAACCTAGCTGTGGAAATCATAATTATCAGGCTGGGAACTAAAACTAAACCAAAATATACCAAAAATAATGGTTCGCCTCGACCAACGCTCATGACTATACCTGAACCATAAACAATTGCCATGAAACCAGCAAAGGCTAATCCAGTACAGACCACTACAAGAATCAACAATAGATAGTATTCGACACGTCGCTTCGACATAGAAGATTGAATTAAGCCTAAGGCAACACTAGCTAATCCCCATACTCCAATAATTGGAGCAAAAAGCCATCCGACATTATAATGTTCAGAGCCACCAATTGCTCCTTGATCAGCTAATTTAACTCTAGTTGGGAACGCAATAAACGCTAAAGTAACCAGCGTTAATCCTAGAAGCAGGAAAGCTCGCGAACTCATGAAAGCATCCTCTCAAACACCACTATTCAATCTTATTATTAATTGCTCAATTCAAATATGGCTTCTTTCAATACCTATTGTTCTGCTATTTTTTCGAGTTCTTGAACTATTCTCTCTTTCGTTCCCGATTTATCCAACTCTTTCTTCAATGTGACTATCGTCGAAACCGGTGTTGGATCCACATTACGCAAGAGTGATAGGTAAACGCTGGTAAAGTCTCCTATGAGGATCACGGAAAGTATTTTTGCCAGTATGCTTTTGCCTTGACTCCATAATTCGAACTGTTTCGAGCTTGTAGTATTGGATTCTAGGAGAGTCTTTGTTGTTTCGATGCGTTTTCGAATTTCAGCAGGTTCATTATTGTCTCTTAAGAAAATGATAGAAAAGGCTTTTGCCAATGCATCTGCTTTTTCCCAACCTACGATTTCATTATGATTAAGTTCTGGAAAAACCTCCCATTTTGCAGGAATCTTCGTGTTCTCGTTGAATTGTTGTTTCCAACGCTGAGCGACACCACGATAGATACCGAACCCGTAAACGGTGGGAACTGTTCCATTAATTTCCGAAGCTAAACTTTTTGCAGTACTGCTTAGCATTGATTTTTCGGGCGCATTTTCTTGACTGATTTTTCGTAGAACCTGAATTGCTTCCTTCAGATCTTCAGATGCATCTGAAATTAAAGCTAGTTTTTCCAGGAGAATCAATTGTGGCACAAACAAGTACGGTGAGGCTGCACGTGGCGGCATACCAGCAGGAATCTCCAAGAAAGGCATCTTGAGTCTTTTTACCAATTCAAGAAGTCGCCCGCCTGATGTGATACAATAAATCATACATTTTCGTTTCACCGCGTCAAGAAAAGCGCTCAAAGATTCTTCAGTGTCTCCCGAATAACTAACAATTATTACAAGGCTTCGTTCATTTGTATAAGCCGGTAAGGTATAATCCTTGTTAACTTCGAGCGGCAGAAGCAGTTGATTTCTGGTATAATCTTTGAGAAGCTCACCACCAATTCCTGATCCGCCCATGCCTGCAATGATTATATTTTCAGGCGTATAATTTACACTGATTTGTTCTGATATCTTGAAGGCTTTGTCATAGTGTTCTGGTGCTTCTATGCTAAATTGAAGCATATTGCTTTTGTCTATACGCTCAATCTCATCAATATTATCAAGAACTGATTTTTTCTGCTGTCTCACATCTCTCACAAGCAATTTATATCGAGTTTTGTCTTTTAAACTGAACGCAAAACCAAAGCTCAATGTAGGGAGAGAAGTACACGTTTGGAGAAAAAAAGATTAATTATTGCCATTCCTGCTTCAGTAATCTCAGATACACCTCACCCCCGAGAAAAAACCTCGAAGATAGGTTTAATTGCAAGAGCAGCAGCAATCTTTCGTGTTGATGAAATCATAATCTACCAAGATGATCCAAAAGTCAATCAAGATAAAGAATTAAAACTCATCACGAAACTTCTTTCATACATAGAAACACCGCAGTATTTACGAAAAAGACTTTTCAAAATCGAGCCTCATCTGCAATTTGCAGGCATATTACCACCGCTACGCACACCTCACCATCCTGCGAGTGCCAAAACTCAGGATCTGGAGATCGGAGAGTATCGTGAAGGCATAATCCTTTCACAAGTTAAAGAAGGCTTACAGGTAGATATCGGTGCTGGAACGCCTGTATTATTGAGAGAAAAACAACATGCTATTGGCGAAAGGTTGACACTACAAATAATAAAAACTGAAAAACAAGTTGAAGTTCAAACAGTAAACCGTGCAGATGTACCTTATTATTGGGGCTACGTGATATCGATTGCGAGATCACTGAAGCAGGCTATTGGGAAAGCAAAAGCGGATTTAAAGTTAGGTACATCCAAAAAAGGTGAAGAGTTTACAAGCTATCTCGATAAAATTATGGAAAAATTGGGAAGCATAAGTAGTATCCTTATAGTATTTGGTTCACCCGCCAGGGGCATATATGAGATTGCAGCGGATGAAAACATTAGCTTGAAGAGTCAGCTAGATTTCATATTAAATGTAGTCCCTTGTCAAGGAACAGAGACGGTTCGAACTGAGGAAGCTGTGCTTGCAACGCTAGCTGTTCTA
>DATGZD010000015.1:0-41860 GCA_035297385.1 Candidatus Sulfotelmatobacter sp.
TGAATTGCAGAATACTTTATTCCAAGCGTAGATCAAAACGTGTTCTACCCAGCACAACCTAAAGTATCAAAACCATCAGCCGAAAACCCGTTTACTATATTCTTCTACGCTAGACCAGAGGCGCCCCGCAACGCATTCGAATTAGGTATAACAGCTCTGAGCAGAATGAAACAGAAATACGGAGAACTCGCAAAAATATATGCAGCTGGCGCTCAATGGAACCCAAATGATTACGGCGTCGAAAAACAAATCACAGTCTTAGGAACCTTGCCCTATCAAGAGACTGCCACATTGTACCGCAAATGCGACCTTGGAATAGTGTTTATGCTCACTAAACATCCATCTTACTTGCCCTTCGAGTTAATGGCTTGTGGCTGCCCAGTCTTAACAAACTATAATCCATCAACTCTTTGGATGCTCAAAGATGGAGAAAATTGTGTTCTCACTGAACCCACACCCGCAATCGTTTTTGAAAAAATTGAAACTCTCATGAATGACCCAAACTTGCGTACCAGAATAATTTCAAATGGTTTAGAATTGATCCATCAAACAAACTGGGAAACCGAAATCGAAAAAATATACAAATTTATATGCAACTGCTCCTGAAACAAAATACGCAATGCATTAACTGAAATACCTTATTGCTTGGTATTCTACTTGCCATAAATGTCTACAAGACAAATTGGCATGAAACAAAAATGAGATTACTACTAAACATTCTATTATCTTAGAATGTAAACTTGTTAGTCCTAAAGAAAATGCTTTACCAATAAATGGTAAAAGTTAATGAAAACCTGAGGTGTCTTATCACCCATCACAAGGTAGATCAGATTGTCTAGACTTCTTTCCTTTTTGAATGTTTGTAATAGGTAATACCTTGCCAATTTACTGTTTGCACTCAAATAATATGTAGTAAGTCTCTTAAACATAATCAATTTGGCATCTTCAGACATTCTATTGCCATATTTTTTTAACAAATATTGTGAGATAACAGCTGCCTCTCTTATCCAACTTTCTTCATATGAAAGTATACTGTTTCTCCCATGAATCCTATATTTTGCCAAAGGCTCCTCAATGAAGAAGAAAGAATAATTCTCTGCAAGATCTATCATAACCTTATAATCGTTGAGAAACTTTAGGCGCTCATCATAATGAAGCTTCTTCGCATACTCTGTCTTGTAAAGAAGACTGCTACCAAAAATAAAGTTGCCACACAATAATTGTTCAAGAATTTGTCCACTCTTCTTTGTAGCCGGTGTAGCATAAATACTTGTAAAAGTTCCACCAGTAGGCATACTATTCGAGTCTATCACTTCACCTTCAGACCAAACTATCAAGGAACCATCAGCCGTTAATACCTCCAGTTGTTTTTCAAGTTTTGATTCAATCCACACATCATCAGATGCCAAAATTGCAACATATTGACCTTTTGCTTCTGCAATCAAATCATTAAACGTAGCGGATATACCCATATTTCTCCGATGAAAGAGTACACGAATTCGCCTATCTTTTCTTCGATATTCATCGATTATACCACGAGAATTATCTGTAGAAAAATCATCAACTATAACAAGCTCAAAATCTTTAACTGTCTGATTCAAAACGCTTTCAATGGCTTCAGAAATATACTTCCCATGATTGTACGACGACATAAGAACACTTACAAGCACCAAACGTGTCACTCTACATAGAACTCTTGGTTCTTACGAATTCTCTTATACATTCAGAAACCTTCTCTATCTCCATCTCTTTGAGCCATGGATGCATAGGAAGCGAAACTATCTCATTACAGGCTTGCTGGGTGATAGGTAAGCAATAATCCATGTTATATGCTGCTTGCTCATGTATAGGAACCGGGTAATGTATCATTGTATGAATTCCTTCGTTGAGCAAAAACCGCTGCAACTCATCCCTTAATCTATGTCTAATTACATATAAGTGGAAAACGTGTTTACCGTACCCTTTTTCAACAGGAACCTGGACTATGTTTCTCAAAAAATCAGTGTACAACATTGCAAACTTATGCCTTCTATCATTCCAGCTATCAAGATTGCGAAGCTTTGTTCTCAATATTGTTGCTTGAATCTCATCTAAGCGACTGTTCACACCTACAAACTCATGAAAATACTTCTTTGATTGACCATAATTCCTCGCTCCTACAAGCTTATGGGCTAAATTCTTATCATTCAAAGTAATCATACCTGCGTCACCATAAGCGCCAAGATTCTTTGTAGGATAAAAACTAAAACAGCCCATATGACCTATACCACCTACTTTGCTTCGACCATACATAGCCCCATGAGCCTGACAAGCATCCTCTATCACAAACAAATTGAATTCCTCAGCAATCTCCATAATTGGAGCCATATCAACAGGATGACCGTACAAATGAACAGGAAGTATTGCTCTCGTCTTATTAGAAATTTTACCCTTAAGCTGGTTTACGTCCATCGTATACGTTTCAGGGTCCACATCAACAAAAACTGGCTTTGCATTATTTCTGGTAATAGCATCTACTGTTGATATAAACGTATTAGCTACAGTAATTACTTCATGACCTTCAGTGATTCCAGCCGTTTTAAGAGCAAGAAAAAGAGCATCTGACCCTGAATTTACACCTACTGCATATTTAGTTCCAATATAGTTTGAGAATTCTTTCTCAAATAATTCAGCTTGCTTTCCCAAAATGAAATTACCTGAATCTAAAACTCCTTGAATTGCCAAATTCACTTCTTCTCTAATCGCACTATATTCTCTGTTTAAGTCCACAAAAGGAATCATAGTAAATTCTCAACTCACATGCTTCATATAAAGAAGCTTGCATTCTACAGCTTGACAATCTAACCAACGGTTAAAGTAATTATAGTCAATCTCATCGAATTCGCCAGGTCCAACTATAACTAACCTCTCTTTTTTTAAACTCACGTTATTTTCCACTAACCATTTTCTTAAAGATGCTGTAATCTCTGATGTAATCTTCCTCTTTGTAGAAGTCAGATACTAAAGAAAGAGCTACAGAATTTGATGAAAAATTCTCAATTTCTCTCCATATCCCGGGCGGAATATACAACCCATAATGTGGCCTGTTAAGGAAAAACGTTTTCTTCTCTCTTCCATCATCTAAGACCACATCAAAACTTCCACTCAAAGCAATTACAACCTGCGATAGAGTCTTGTGAGCATGTCCACCCCTAGTTGCTCCACTTGGTACATCATAAAGATAATAAACTCGCTTAATCGTAAAAGGCACATGAGTATTCTCTTCTATGACAGACAAATTCCCTCTAACATCTGAAATCTTTGGGAAGAAAATTAACCTACATTCAGTAATATTCACTACTTGCTCCCTGTCGCCTCATATATCGTAAAGAGTTTAATAATCGTATAGGTAAGACGTGAAAAAGAACAGTACTGCAAAATTAGCGCGCGCGCTGAGATATAATGTTCTAAATGTGATCTTTTGCCTCTCTAATGAATTTGCCTATGTCACTTGAGATGAGCAGAGGAGCAAAATTACGAATTTTTTCATCACTCCAATTCCACCACGCTATTTTTAACAATTCTTCTATCTGTTCCTCCCTAAATCTAAATTTTATAATCCGTGCTGGATTACCACCAACCAAAGCATAAGGAGGCACATCTTTAGTCACAAGTGCTTCCATTCCTACAACCGCGCCGTTTCCAACCGTTACCCCTTCTTTTATCGTAACGTTGGTGGCAATCCAAACATCATTCTCTATTATAATCGGCTTTGGTTCAATCTTGTCTTCATCAGGCAGACCTTTATGCCATACAGCATCCTCAACCTGCCATTTGTTGTAGAAATCATAGAAGGGATAAGTTGAAACCCAATGATAATTATGCTTGCCTAAAAAAGAAAACTTTACACCAGGAGATATGGAACAAAAATTACCTACTCGACTCCCATAAGATTTCCTTAAAGTCCATGGCATAAACCCTAGTATCTGCGGCTGAGGACCGTAACTATGTCTACCATATGGTATTATAATCTTTGACTCAGAGTCTGCATGCGCACCGCGAACATTCATGAGGCTGCGAACATGTTTTAGTACATTTGAAACCCGCATACTTTAACCTTCAAACTACTCACTTATTCAACTTAAAGCAAGTTTCTACCGGCGAATAGTATAATTTTGAGGAAGAAAAGTATTTTGTTCTTTCCTTAACTAACATGTTTTTGAAATAATGTGCACTAAAGTTAATTTTGGACGATGTTACATATCTGTGAAAAGAGCGAAAATGAAATTGATGGAGATTAGTGTTATCGAAAGGAGAGATAATTATGCCATTACGTACGGATATTAAGAAGATTCTAATCATTGGTTCTGGCCCAATAGTTATTGGACAAGCATGCGAATTCGATTATTCAGGCACCCAAGCATGCAAAGCCTTGAAATCATTGGGTTATCAGATTGTTTTAGTTAATTCAAACCCAGCAACTATAATGACTGACCCAGGTATGGCAGATGCCACTTACATAGAACCTCTAAATCTTGAAACACTCACCAAAATTATCGAGAAGGAGCGCCCAGATGCTATATTACCCAATTTAGGTGGACAGACCGGACTCAACCTCAGTTCAACTCTGGCAAGTTCAGGTATCTTAGATAAGTACAACGTAAAGGTGATCGGTGTAGACGCTGAAGCAATCCGTCGCGGGGAAGACCGTTTAGCTTTCAAAGAAACAATGAAAGAACTTGGCATTGATGTACCTAAGAGTAAAATCGTGTACAATGTCGAGGACGCTGAATTAGTTGCTTCTGAACTAGGCTACCCAGTGATTATAAGACCAGCGTTCACTTTAGGCGGTACTGGTGGAGGCTTAGTCTATAACGTTGAGGAATTACGAGTAGTTGCAAGCCGCGGTATCGCCGCTAGTATGGTTGGCCAAATACTAATCGAAGAATCAGTAGAAGGCTGGGAGGAACTGGAATTAGAGGTTATACGAGATGCCAAGAACCATATGATTACTGTTTGCTTTATTGAGAATGTGGATGCTATGGGTGTCCACACTGGCGATTCATTCTGCACCGCACCCATGCTAACGATCAGTGAATCACTGCAAAAAAGTCTTCAAGACTATTCTTACAAAGTAGTAGAAAAGATCGGAATCATTGGCGGTACCAACATACAATTTGCTCATGACCCTAAAACCGGAAGAGTAGTAATAATCGAGATCAACCCACGTACTTCACGTTCCTCTGCATTAGCTTCTAAAGCAACTGGCTTCCCAATCGCCCTTATCTCAGCAAAACTAGCAGTCGGTATGACTCTTGATGAACTACCGTACTGGCGAGAAGGTACACTTGAGAAATATACCCCTTCAGGCGATTATGTGGTAGTTAAGTTTGCACGTTGGGCTTTTGAAAAATTCCGTAATGCCGAAGATCGACTTGGCACTCAAATGCGGGCTGTCGGCGAGGTTATGAGTATCGGCAAGAATTATAAAGAAGCTTTCCAGAAAGCCATCAGATCTTTAGAGATAGGAAGGTTCGGGCTTGGGTTTGCCAAGGATTTTAACGAAAAATCTCTACAAGAATTAATGAAGATGCTTAACTACCCTACCAGCGAACGACAATTCATCATGTACGAAGCCCTACGCAAAGGCGCAGATATACAGGAACTCTATAGGAAAACTTTCATCAAGCCTTGGTTTATCCAGCAAATGAAAGAACTCGTAGATGAAGAAGAGAAAATCATCAGCTATAAAGGCAGAAAGCTACCAGACAAGTTACTTACAGAGGCTAAGAAGCATGGCTTTGCTGATAAATACTTAGCCAAATTACTCGAAGTAAACGAGACAGAGATACGTGAACAACGTGTTGAGTTAGGATTACTGGAATCATGGGATTTTGTTCCAGTTAGCGGAACACAAGATGCCAAGTACTACTACTCTACGTACAATGCAAAGGACAAAACCATAGTAAGCCAGCGACCAAAAGTGATGGTTTTAGGCGGTGGCCCCAACCGTATTGGACAAGGAATTGAATTTGACTACTGCTGCGTCCACGCCGCTTTTGCTCTTCGCGACATGGGCTACGAGACCATCATGGTAAACTGCAACCCCGAGACAGTATCCACTGATTATGATACTTCAGATAAACTATACTTTGAGCCGTTAACCGTCGAAGATGTCTTGAGTATCTACCAAAAAGAAAAACCCATCGGAGTCATCGTTCAATTTGGTGGACAAACACCACTTAACATTGCTAATGAACTGGAGAAATCTGGTGTCAAAATCTTAGGCACATCTGTTAATTCGATCGACATAGCCTCTGATCGCGGCCGTTTCAGCCAAATGATGCAAAAATACGGCATCCTAATGCCGCAATCTGGCACTGCCATGAACCTCGAGGAAGCTTTAGTGGTAGCAAAACGCATCGGTTACCCACTTATCGTACGTCCCTCCTATGTACTCGGTGGACGCGGAATGGAAATAGTCCACGATGAAGACGAGTTGAGACTATATGTAACGGCAGCTGTCGGTGTTACGCCTGATCGTCGTCTGTTGATAGACCGATACCTAGAGAACGCCATTGAGACAGAAGCGGATGCACTTTCAGATGGAACAGATGTCTTCATACCAGAAGTTATGGAGCACATAGAATACGCAGGTGTTCATTCCGGTGATGCAGCCTGTGCAATCCCGCCAGTTACTCTGACGAAGAAACATATCAAAACTATCGAAGAATACACGCGACGTATCGCTAGCGAACTCGAAGTAATCGGCTTAATGAATATTCAGTACGCCATCTGCAAGGATGTAGTCTATGTTCTTGAAGCAAACCCACGTGCATCAAGAACTGTGCCATTAGTATCTAAAGTATGCAATATTCCTATGGCAAAATTAGCCACAAGTTTGATGATGGGCAAGAAAATAGAGGAGTTAAACCTACAAAAACGATTAATTCCACACGTAGGAGTCAAAGAAGCAGTATTTCCTTTCAACATGTTCCCAGAAGTCGACCCTGTACTTGGACCAGAAATGAAATCTACTGGTGAAGTGCTTGGAATTGCGGAATCCTTCGGCTTAGCTTACTGGAAATCTCAAGAAGCAATAAACCCATTGCCAGTCAAAGGAACTGTACTGATAACCATCGCTGAATACGATCGTAGTCATTCTCTTGTTGAAGTAGCGAGCCAATTCATCAAAATGGAATTCAAGATAAAAGCTACTACAGGTACACACGTCTTCTTAATGAATCATGGAATTAACTCTGAACCCATTCTAAAAGAACATGAAGGACGACCCAACATCACCGATGCAATTAAGAACAAAGAGATACATCTGATAATCAATACTCCAATAGGCAAATTGAGCAAGTACGATGATTCCTATATACGCAAGGCAGCGATAAAATACAAAGTACCATACATCACATCATTGACCGCAGCCTTAGCAGCAATTAAGGGCATAACAGCATACTGCGCAGGAGAATCAACAGTCAAATCCCTTCAACAATACCATGCTGCAATCGAACACAAACCTAATAATACTGGGCATCCTTCCTAGCGTGGAACTATAATCACTTTCAATGCACTAAACACTTCATACCACACTACTTTTCACATTGATTCCCTTAAAGTAAAAAAGCATGTGAACCACGCTAAGAAAACAAACCCAGAAACCATTAAAAAGAGAGTATCGAGTAATGTCTAACTTCCGCGCGGGGGTTCAAATCCCTTAGCGCATTATGTACGTTACGCGTAAATCAAAAAACTAAATAACAAACGTATTTAATTCTTGAAGAGTGAGAGGTTGGTGAGTAAAAATTAATCGTAGGATTATCCGTTGGATTCCAATCATCTTCATTGTTGTATTAATCGTGGTCCTTGCGATTGTTTGGTACATCACATTTCCAAGACAATTATGGGAACAAACACCAAATTATCTTGAATTGTACATTGATTTTATCTTGACGAGACCTCAAGATGCTTTCTTGTCTGTAAATACTGGAGGAAGCTACGTCATATCTTGGATTTTCATCCCAGCATATTCCCTCATACTAATTAATGTTATTCTCTACTTCATTGGCAGATGGAGAAAACAACAATACCATATCATAAACAAATACTATCTTGTCTACCTAGTTGTTCTTGCACTCTTTGCTATTTCATTCCATAACGCCAGCCAATACTATGACTGGTATTGGAACCCGCAGCTTAATGCACCCGGTTATGTTGACACATGGACACATATTACATCGCCTTGGCTTCTTGGAGCTTTGTTTGCACCCTTTTCTTTGGAAAGATACTTTCATTGGGATAGAAAATTCATGTGGATCTTTATTCTTGGATTCTTAACGATCGTAGCTTTCGGATGGGAAATCTCAGAAACATTAGCTGCATATTATTTTGGACTTATCAGTCAAAAATTCTTCAATTATCCTATGGATTCTATAAAAGACATTGTTTTTGGAGCAGGAATAGGTACACTCTTATCATGCTGGATTTATGAACGATTAGTGATGGAATTAGGTGAATAAGTTTGCCTCAAATATGGCTTACACAAGTCTCATGAGGCTTTTTATGTCTTGGAATGTTTGATCGTGAATAGTTACTTGCTTTTGTGTTCATACTAAGCCGAGTATTTCCTCCGTTTTAGTCCAAAGTTGTTTCTGCACCGTTTCGTCGTATGATATTGGACACGTCGTTACTTCTTTCTTCTTGGCGAAGCATCTTCCCGATATATTCTTCACTTCTTCCGAAGAGGCAAGGTAAACAGATGTTTCTGAGGCTCTCTTGGCGCTGATTTGCATTGGTCGAACCATTTTAAATAAGATTGAAGAAGCTAGGCTACCACTGTTTCTCCCAAGATTCGTAGCTGCAAAACCAGGCATGAGCACGTTAGCGGTGACTCCCGTGTTTTGGAGCTGACTTGCCAATTCGTAAGTGAAAAGAATGACCATTAGTTTGGCATTGTCGTAAGCTGGTGATCGAGAATGTGAATGTCCTTTTTCTCCATTAGGTTTTTCACTTTGTAGGTCGTCAATGTCCACTTTACCGTTTTTGGCTAGTCCCGAGCTGACATTAATTATTCTTGAAGGGGCGCTTGATTTCAGCAAATCCATCAACTCATGCGTAAGAAGGAACGGACCAAGATAGTTCACTGCAAAGGTTCGCTCGAAACCTTCTGGTGTTAACTCTCTTCTGGTGAAGACAGCTCCCGCGTTGTTTATCAGCACATCAAGTCTACTGTATCTCTTCTTGAATTCCCCTGAGAACTGTCTGATTGAAGCCATCGAGGACAGGTCACAGGTCATCAAGCGGATATTGTTGTTTCCAGTTTGCTCAACTATTTCTTTTTGGGCTTTCTCGCCGCGTTTCTGGTCACGGACAACCATGACAATTGTTGCATCCATCATTGCCAAGCTTTTCGTCGTCTCTTTCCCAATTCCAGAATTGCTGCCCGTTACAACGCATATTTTGTTTTTCATTTCTCTCATTTCTCATCAACCTTGATAGCTATTTGGCAAACTTACTCCGCGTGATCTTGAATAACACGCTTTCTTTTTTAGCCAGCGTACAAACTACCTTCCATAGTTGAAATAACAATGATAGCGCGCTCGCGCTCATGATTCTAACCTGCTGTACTAGAAACAAGTGTGTTCACGGTTTGTAATTGTTTCCAGCTTCCCAAGCTTTTGCTTTAGATTCGCCTAACCCACAATAAAGCCTGTCGCTAAGAGATAGCATGAAAGGTTTGACCTGTCTGAGGTTGATTGTTCCTTCAGTTAAGTATTCTTCTTCTGTAATTGTCGAAAATACCTTGCCCACAAAAATTTCATGCCCACCGTTATCTACAACTTTTTCAAGTTTGCACTCTATGTTTATGGGACACTGTGTTATCATGGGTGCTGTTTTTAGCTTTCCATAAAATACATCGAATACTCCTGATTTATCTACTTTAGAACCTGAGATTAATCCGCAGTAATCAGTAGCAATAATCATATCTTCTGAGGGTATGCAGACACTAAACGATTTATTTTCTTTTATACCGTAATTTGTATAATGCGTTTTGTTTAGGGCAACCGCCACTTTTGGCGGATTAATTCCAGCAGCCATGAACCAGGCAGCCACCAGGAAATTTGCCTTACCATGAACGTTAGCTCCAATTAACGTTACAGGCATAGGGTAAGATGCAACTTTGGGTCCTAAATCAATCTTGTTTTTTGCTTCTATTTTCGAAAAACCAGTCATCATAAACCGACCTACGTAGTGCTAGAAAAATGTTTCACCAAACGCTCATAAACGTTCTGTTAATTCTTAATTAGCATCGAAAATCCCCTGATAGTTATTAGTAAACGCTTTTGCTGCCTACCAAAAAAATTGAGAATAAAAAATAGAGAAAATATGGCCGATTATATCGTTTGAGCTTCTACCATTTTACGAGTGAGCTGATACTTTTTTCTATTGCTTGATATGGATCTGAGATACTGCCAAGGCATACGGATTCTTCTGGTTTGTTTTTCTATATTCGATTTTGAAGTTCTTTCCTTAATATTTCTGGAGCATTAACTTTGACGTTTACTTCATCTCTTCTACAATACCATTTTGCATAACAATATGCACAATCATGAATACAACCAACATACGTATTTGCAGTTAATCTATGTGGAAAAATTAGAAAATTTAAAGGATAATTACTAACATCAACCAGAAGTGTTTTACAGGATAATTCTATAATTTTCTTTTCCACACAATTGTAAATATGAAGCTAGTAAAAAATCTATTGAGAAAGAAATAGATGTATTCATTGTGCTGACTACGCTTTGTCAAGAAATTTTGACTAAATTTTAGTCTCACACACACATTTTCCTACTCCTATATACTCTTCCCTCTCCTCTCCCTCTCTCTACAACACCACACAACACCGCACCACACACAAGAAAACAAAAACAAAAAAGAAAAAAACATAAAAGACTAACCAATCGAGCAAGGAAAGGAGATAAGAATTCATTGACCCAAGACAATTGTTATTCTGAATGCATCCAGAATGCAGAAAGTCTCTTAGAAACTGCAGAAATATTGCTTGAAAAAAGGAAGTATGGTATTGCACAGAGTCTAAGTATAACAGCAGTAGAAGAGGTTGCAAAGGCAATTATTTTAGAATTAGTTCAATACGGCAAGTTTGATAAAGATTACGCTGAAAAGGTGCTTTGCAGTAGACACGAAGTGAAACAGGGATTGCTTAAGGCAATTGAAAATGGCTTAATATTAATTGATGACATTAACCGAAATACGAATTATAAAATTGATAAAACCCAGATGGAAACTCTCACTAACAAGTTAAAATCGCAGCTTTCATCTTGGAAAAGAATAAGACTGAATGGATTATACGTAGATGTGGATGTAAAAAAACAAGGAATACTTTCATCTCCAAGAAGTTTTAATTTTGAAGATACGCTTAACCTTATTGTTGAAACAAAAGACATTATTAATTTTGTAAAAGGAGTTTCAGAGTTATTAAGAGAGAGTTTTGGAAATTCTGGAACAACTATTAACAATATTCAACAATTTCTCTTTGGAAAATGGACTCTATCCTATGACGAAGCATAGAACGGAATTAAATGCTTGCAAGTCTATGTAGCGAGTGCTACCGCAACACACAAAAACAAAAAAGTAAGACGCATAACTGATAATTCAAGGTCTTTGTGGTTGCCTAATGTTGTAGGCTTCAAGAAAATAATTATCAGTCAAAGGCTCAGTAGAAACCTTAAGGTCTTTGCTCATAGCTTTGAAGAGTTCGAGTAGTCTTTGATTTGAGTCTGTATTTGTTCTGCTTGGATTCATACTTATTCGATGGAATTCCATTAATGCTTTTTTAACCTCAGTTGAATCGTGGAAAACAATAAAAACAGAGTTCAATGCTTCACTAAAAGCATTACCTCCTAAGTCAAAACGATTGCCCATCAATTGTTTGAGTATTTCAAATTTTTCCCTTCGTCTCTCATTACGTTTGTGATACCACTCAGAGATTGCTATGCCTGCTAAGCCTGACAAAAAAGCCGATGCAAATATTGTTAATATCGTAGTTTCTAAATCAGCCATGATATTGAGTCATGCTTTATATTTTTAAATTTTTGCTTAGCAAGGTTTTATAGTGTTGGTATTCTTGGTTTCCATTCTTTTCTTTCATTTCGAATGTATTTAGCTAACGAAAAGACTCTTAATTAATCAATCAAACGAAAAGTATAGACTGTTTTCTTCTTGATCCTGTAAAATAGGTCTTTTTCATGCAGATTTTTTAGGCTTAGGATTATATTGCCATTTCTTTCTCCATAATTTACATGTATTATCATTTAAATCAATAGAATCAATAATAGTATAGACAATTCTATTATCCATTTTAATCGCTTTCTCTTAAGAAATTTAGAATGAACTCCCTATTATCAAGAAATTTAGCTATGTTTATCTTGATTACCCTCATAAACAGTTTTTGGCGGTTTCTTTTTACGTTTAAACCCAATTCTTAACGTATATGTTCCTTTAATTAATTGCATTAAAAACCATTTAGTTAAATTATTATCCTCCATTCCTATACATAACTCTGCGCGCGCGGTGCGAAGCTTGAACCCTACTTAGGTTTTCTGCATTCAGAGCAGTTTGGAAAACCAAGCTTAGTATGTGATTTTCAAGAGCTGTATCGTTACTTAATTGATGATTTTGTAATCCAATACTGCAAAGGATTAAGCAAAAGAGATTTCACCTTTAAGTCTGAGAAGCTTACAGGTCAAAAGAAAGGAAAACGTGAATACCTGAATGACGGTGAAACCAAAGATTTTACAGCTAAATTAAACGATTATTTTGAAACATTAGTTGAAGTTCCCAGAATGAAAGTTGGTGAAAGACAAACTATTGAGACACTTATCAATGAGGAAGCATTGTTGTTTGCGAAATATTTGAGATACGAAAAGAAAGACTGGATTCCAAGAATAAGAAGCAGGCAATAAAGCGCGTACTCAAGGTTTAGATGTCTTGGATTTGGAAAATATTAGAATATGCTTTGCCGCCTATGAATAATCTGATAATCTTAGGCTATGAGAGTCTGATTCTTGCTTTGCTGACACGAATGATTTACCTTGCTTTACTGCTGCCCACAAATCAACACATTCAATGTCACGTCTGAAATACTGTTTATTTATGCTATTTTTGTACTTAATCTTTGAAATTGGTTGACGCTCAGCCATTTTCCAATTTGAAAGCCCAGAATATTCCCACGACTCTCTCGCTGACTTAACCATCCATTGGTCGTCTTCCGTTGGGAGCACATTATCTACTGCACGACATAAAACTGAGATATACCCTGAAGGCTTGTCGAAAGAATATCTTACTCTTGTCATGGCACTTTCATTTGTTCCACAGAAAATGTTTTCAATACTTGAATCCGACAAATATATGCAGTGTATCGGAGCAAGCTTTAGATAACGGAGTATATAGTCAAGAAGTTGAACGGAAACATACCAGAAAGTGTTAGCCTCTTCTTGCATTCTGCCTGCATTATTAAAATCCATTGAAAAACTGTCTTCAAAAATTACATTGGTCGAAACGATCATTAAACCATTCCTCTTAAGCAGGGGACGGACACCAGAAAGAATCGTTATTGGTGAGAACACGTGGTACAAGAGACCTGAACAATTAATTAGATCAAAGCTACGACCTTTAAGTTTCTTGAATAAGTTGTACATCAATCCCACGTTTCTGTAATCAAAATTATTATGATAATAGTGCTTGACCGCTGTTATTTTTTCAACACAATGACTGACTGCGTCTACAGCCAACACTGAAGAAGCTCCGCCTCTGCACATCAGTATGGGAATAAGCCCCTCCATAGTCCCCAAGTCAAGGCACGACATGTCTTGTAAATCACATTTACGGAGCAGAATTCTGGGCAGAAATGGTAAGTTAGCTGGGTAAAAGCCTTTCGTTACTATTCCTGGTAGCAATTCGATTGAATAGTACCAGAATTGATTGAATAGTTCGCTTACTCTCAGTTTTTCTGGGTTTTCTGGAAAATTGTGGGATAGAGGTAAGCTTCTTCCTGTGCGATTTTCAAAAGAGTTTCGTGCTCGGAAAAAGATTCTACGTAGAGAATTAATCATGTTTGACAAACCAATTAGTATTTAGACTTATTTAATATATCAATTGCGTCTTCTGTGGTTTTAGGTCTAAGGTTGTTTAATATTGAGATTAAAACTAAGTCCAATGCATCGCCATTTTTTTCTTTTCTTTTGTGAGCGTTTTTTTGTTTTTGTTTTCTTGTGTGTGGTGCGGTGTTGTGTGGTGTTGTAGAGAGAGGGAGAGGAGAGGGAAGAGTATATAGGAGTAGGAAAATGTGTGTGTGAGACTAAAATTTAGTCCCCAAACCCAAACTTACTAACACGTTCTAACCTACGTTTCCATCCTTTCATTCACTCTAACAATTGCGCCTACTCACTCAGCGCGCACACATAAAGCTATAGCAACCACTACGGTTAAAACGCAGGAAAAAAAAGAAAAAGAGACCGGTATCTCATGATTTCTATTGTTTCTCACGGTTTCAAGAGGTATCCTTCCCATGTTCCACCTCTCGGTCCCATGTATCCCGCATTTATTGTTTGACCATCAAAATCTCCTGTCCCATGAAAAACTCCATGCGCCTTAACATTAAACGCTAAAGGCGACGCAACATAGTCAGTCAATAGTAGCATAGCATTGCCTTCAAATGTGCCACTTGCAGACAACGATGGAAAGACCATTACGTATTCTTCACGAAGAATTTGCATTTGTGCACTTCCACTAAACATATAATCAACGAGGGCAGTAGTGCATGATCCTGTAATGATGGGTCCCCCGTCAATTGAAAGTTGAAGATTATAAACTTTTGTTGCCTCGCGTCTTTGGATTATGCCAGAAGGGGTTTCCCATCGCTCACCCCCAGTAGCTGAACCCACTGGAAGGAACTTTATGGTTATAGGAACTTTTTGTTCTCCAGGCGATGCCGCCAAAACTGGTGCTAACATTGGTAGTAGCAGGAATAGCATTATCCCGAGACCTATGATTTTCTTTTTCATTCATTTTCACCTCCCCCTTTTCTCTCCACTTTATTCGCAATCTTGATTTTTTCGAAATTATGAGTGATCTAAAGTTTAGTATAGAAAGAAAAGAAAAAATTGTGAGTCCTTATGATTTCAGGAGGTATCCTGTCCAAGTTGCGGTTTGTCCTGCTGGTCCCCAGTCTCTCCCGGCGTTTATGGTTTGTCCTTCAAACGCTCCAGTTCCATGAAACAGTCCATGGGTCATAGCGTTGTAGACAGTCAGAGAAGTATAGTCGGTGAGTTGAAGTATGGCGTTGCCTTCAAAGCCACCCCCTTCAGAGGGGAACGAAAGCACATAATAGTCTCGCAAAACTCTGTCACCGTAAAGAAAACCGTCTTGCGGCGGTCTTACAACATTATCCCTTTCAGCAAAGGCTGTCCCAGAAAGAGTTGCTGTATTATCAATTGTAAGCTGAATGTTGTACCATACGTGGATGTGTCTATGGGACACGCCACTAGCGGTATCGTTCCTCTCGATAGTTGTTAACTGCGTTTGAGTCCATATTAGGGTGATTGGAACTTTTTGCCCTTGCGCTGGGTCCGCAATTACCATTCCAATCAACGGAGTTGCCGACATAGCTAAAGCAATAGAAGCTACAATTATCATTAGGATTGTTTTCTTCACTATTTCACCTCCTTTTCTCACTTCCAAAAACCCTGATCTTTTCCTTAACTGATTAAATATTTAAAGACTAGTCAAACCAAAATTGGACTAACTTCTTCTACTAAGACTATTCCTATTCGTGGCATCCAATCTTTCTTTTCGTTCCTCAAGTATTTGGCAAATAATAATGTTTCTTCATTGATTAAAGTTTCAATCGTCTGTTTTTCTCCAACTTTTATTCGTGGTCTTTGAGTGTGGAAAGAGTTCTCTGGTCCTGTCGCCCAGGTGGTTTGCGGTGGAAGGCGGTATTTTGTTCTGTAGAAAGTATTGGGTGTCTGGCGCGCGCTGCAAATTTTGCTATCTCAAAAGGAATGCGACTCAAATACAGTGAAGGCTTACTCAAAGATGATGATGTAATTGCATGTGAAACTGAGGAAGGAGTTTTTAGTGCTTTAGGTTTACCATGTCCTTCTCCAAAAAATAGGGAAATAGTGGATTACAAACCTGTTTGGATGAAACAGTAGAGAGAAAATTGTTAAACTCATAAAATCAAAATTGCGAAAGATACAACACAACCTATGGAAGTAAGTTTTCCGTCTTCAGATTTCTGGCAATTATTTTCGCAATAAGATAACCTAAGGGTACACTATAAAGAGAAAGAGTAGCAGCCATAATCATAAATGCAGGCATCATAGCCATTACCTGATCATGGGAGAAGGGAACACCTACTAGTGCTGGAACGGCGAAACGCCACATGGGATAATTTAGGATTGGAGCAACAATCATTCGGAAGAAAGCTCCAAATGCAGTAAAGTATACAATTGGCTTCATTATACGATTTGAATTGTGAGGAGGGTTCCGCTTTAAGAACCAGCGAGCTAAATAGATACCAAATAATGTACTTAGAGTAAGTGCAAAAATAATTGGACGCCCAACAAAAACCGCTGGACCAGGAAAAAGAACTATTTCACTAAACATCTTCAAAACTGCTATTATAACTGCAATTATTGGATTGAACAGCAAGAAAGCTACTATGACAGGTATTTCATTGAATGTGTAGTAGACCCCTGGTAGATATATTGAAGGAATCCTGTAGGGAGTCAAAACTATTGTGATAGCTGCAAAAATAACCACTAAAGCAATTTCCTTAGTGTTCATAATTATCCAGATAAGTTATCAGTTGATAACAATTTAAAACTGATGCTCCTACGCCAGAATTGAAAGACAAGTCTATTCGGTAAAGAAGAGATGAGAGTTTAATTTTCCAACGATGAGTAATTACTATACGAGATTTGAGGATTCATACTAAGCAGATGGTGGATAAGATGTCATAATTACTTCTCTTCGTAGTAAGCCATCGGAACCAGTTCCATAATAATTTTTGGATGGATGCATGAAAGTAACAAATGAGTCTAAGCCATTACACTCATATTTTACTCTTCGATTGAGTGGTCCTTTTACTTCGCTTGTATATGATTTTATTTTACCGAATCCTTCAAAAATTATGCATGCAGGTGGAAGTATATATTTTGGCGGAAGCAGTGGTATTGGCACGGTCCAACCTGCGAAGAGTCTATCATTATTGGCCTCAACTTTCAATTCATCCTTTTTCAAAAATTGAATGTGTTCAGTTGTTTGTTGATCTTCATGCATGGCTTTTCTAAATTTATATCCTTGAAGATTATCTGTGGCGAAGGCTGCCTGAAGATATGATTTCTGATCTGCAATTTTCGTTTCTATATAGAACCATAAAGAGTTTCCAGCTCCAAAGGAAGAGTTTCTATTGTAGTGTGTGACTTGAATAATGAAGTTTGGTAAATTAAGATTCTTTGGAGGGTAAATTATTGCAGTACCCATTGTTCCATAAATTCTAATTGTATCTGTGGCAGGGTTTTTGGCTGGTATTCTCTTGGCGCTTGCGATTTTGTTCAGTACTTCTTTTTCAGTTATTGCACCTAATTGTGGTTCCATTCGATAGCTGAACCCTACTACTTTCTCACATTCATTGGCATATTCATCTAGAGCATTGAAGTTAGTGGGTTTATTTAGCAGTATTGATTGTTGATTTATCTCTTTAAGTGCAACAAATGAAGGAATTTGGGCATGCTTCCATATGTCCTCTAATGTATTTTCTGCTTTTTCTACATACTCAGAATCGTTTGTGTAAATTGTATTCTCAAAATGTGAAATGGATTGTGTTTCTTCTCCAGGAAGAGGGGTCTTAGATTGAAATAGATGTTGACCATCGATGATAGTGATTCCCATGTAACGGGTGGGAACATGTCTGACTTGGAAAGTTTTTTTTAATTTATGTGCTATGTCCAAATTTTCAGAAATAATTGGAGCCATAATTCTAACGGAAATGCCTTTTCGAATCCATGCATCCATCTGATTTTGATCTTGCCAGCATTTAACGAGTCCAGTTGATGAGGTCATCACGAAGATGCTTCTCTTAGCTGAGTCCACTGTCTCTTGATATTTATTGTGCGCTCCGTCGGCATCTCTAAGTACAATTGTTTTTGGAGATATGCCGGTTTCGAGTTCAATAATTTTCTTCTGAATATCGGTAGAGTTTCGCCACAGATCTTCAAATACAGCAATAAATGAATGTACTAACTCTTGGCAATCAGTCCAGAGACACAAATCATCTTGTTCTGCTGTGCTTTCTGTACCTGCAGTAACGAAAAAAATTGCTTCTTCTTCATCTCTTATTATCATTCGATTAGGAAGTCTTAGCCCTAAATCTGGAATTCTAATGTAAAGATTGAAACCTTGTTTTAGGATTCTTCGGAGAAGGCTTTTGACTATCTCAGTATTCTTTTCTGGTAGCTCTGTTAAAAATCTGAGATGTATACTTCGTCTGTTCGAATGTTCGAGAACAGAATCAAAGAGACCTGCTAACTCAGCTCTTGTCAAATTTGTAATTGTCGTCACAGTGGATAAGCTCGTCTTACTTTGGTTTATCATTTGTTTTATTTTTGCATTAACTGTGTTTCTTCCTTGGATAACTGTGAACCTTGAGAAACTTTCATTGATTTCGCGCATGTCGATGGATTGCCAATCTGAAATTATTTCTTTTTTATTTCGTTGCAGTTGCTTGGCTTCTTCCATTTTGGTCTTTACGAAAAGATCCAATACTTTTTCGAAAGGTACTGCACTAAACCTTGCTGGTCGCTCAATAGTGGATGTGATTATTCCTTGTTTTTGAAGATTGCTAATGATGAAGTAAACTGACTGTTTTCTCATGTTCAAACATTTAGCAATATCTTTCGCTTTTTGCGGGCCTCTTTTTGAAAGAAGAACATATACTCTGGCATATGGTAGTGCGAAACCCAAACTTTCAAGGGTTTTAAGCACTCTTTCTTGGCTCAATTAACCCTCACAACACTCTTTGGTAGATAAGGGTACAATCTACATAATGCTTTCTGAATAGAAAGCTCTCAGATTATCCTTAACTATGTAACTGCTTCTTTGATATTGGATTGCCAGTCTGAAAGAAGTTCTTCCTTAGTCTCTTTTACTGCAGAAGCTCGTTCAATATTGACTTTGATAGCCATATCAAGTACCTTTTCAAAGGCTAAAGCAGAAAACAGGGCAAATTGGTCAAGAATTATCGCTACTATACCTTTACTTTGTAGGTTCTTGAGACTCAATTCAAGCTCTCGATTGGTCAACTTAAGAGCTAAGGATAGATCCCCTTTTTGTTTGGGTCCCTTTTTTGCCAAGTAGACATATATTTCAGCATCTTGTTCTGAAAGTCCGAATTCCTCAAGGATTCTCATCACACGTTCTAAACTCATCTTATCAACCCCCCGCTCATTATGTATCTTGTTTTGATTTTATCTTATGGAAAAGAATTGGATGATACTCTCTTTTCCTTCGTCAAAATGAAACACCCATTTTGAGCTATCGTTTCAATAGGTATCCTTCCCAGACCATATTTGCTGCTGGCCCTCTGTCTACTCCAACATTTAGGGTTTGTCCTTCGAATGCTCCAGTTCCGTGAAACAGTGAATGTACAAGTGCTGTATATGTAGTAGCGTTGACATAATTGCTGAGTGATATGTGGGAATTGCCTTCAAATCCTCCTCCAACAATAGGGAATGAAACAACATAGTAATCATTGCAGATTTGCATGCCTAATTTTGTATATGCTATTAGAGTCTGCGCGCGCATACTCCTTTCACCTCCTCACTTATACCGTTAATAAGATCAATAGAATTTGCTGGAACTAGTGACTTATAGTTACTAGTAAGTCCAAAACTAGACAGACTACTTGGTAAACTCCCTGACGTATTGAGTGTGCTAATTTTGTTCTCTGAAAAACAAATTAATCAACACAACTAATCCACATTCGGGGAGATTTCATGTCACTCAAAATATAACGCATGCTTAACGACCTGTGACTATACATGCTTAGAGTAACAATCGTTTCAGCTATTGTATCAAGTTGAACTTGGATGTAAGGTAAAGAGCGTGCCGATTTAGATAACTGTTCTTTGTAAGCGCGCTATTTCAACTCAGCATAAACACGACAATAATTATGAGTTTCCTCGCATAATTCTTAATTAGCTTGTTTCATTCCAGAACCTTTTCAGATTAATTGAATGAAAAAGAGAATTTGCAGAAAACATCTGTAGATTCAATCCTAAGCCAAGGTTAAATGCCTAAATAAATAGTCCAGACTTTCAGTAAAGCCCACAATATTCTGAAGTTAGCTTTAACTGTTCCTCCAATCCGAGGTTTACCCCGTCTTGGTGGTGGCTTGTATTTCGTTTCTCCGATTTGGAGACCATTTTTCTTGGCGATTACAAGCGGCTCTGCACCAAATGTTTCTCCTGCCTTGAGTTTGAAGAATGGGACTGTTTCTTTTTTGTAAGCTCTAAAGTTTGAGAATACATCTGTAACACCAATGAGTCTGCCTAGAGATTTAGACGCAATCTTTTCTGAGATTCGAGGAATTTCAGTTCTTGAAGCTACTACAATGTCATATTCTAAGGCTTTTTCGGCGAGTTCAGGTATATGTTTAGGACTGTTTTCCAAGTCTGAATCTATAGTGACAATGATTGGATATTTAGCAAACCTCATACCATAAAGTAATCCTTTGGTTTGTCCTTCTCGCTTCTTGGCTACTGCAATGTCTGCAAGTGGTTTTGCGATTTCCAATGTTCCGTCTGGCGACTCATCATCGACTACGATTATTTCGTGTTGAACGCCTCGCAGAACAGTTCTGACGTTACAGATAAGCTCGGCGATGGTTGAACCTTCATTCCAAGTTGTTGTAACTATAGAGAGCCCACTTTTCATCGTGTTTGCCTGCATTGGTTCTTAGAAAACAAAAAAATGGATTAGGATTCAGTATAAAAGTGTACTTAGAACGGCGCTGTTGAAAGTATTAGCTTATGAGCTAGCACGATAAGGAACAGAAAAGAAAAAGGGATTTGCAATCTACCTAATTGTAAAGTATTAGCACGCGTTTTCTAAGGGTTGACTATCTACGTCGTCGGAGTACAATGACAGCAATAGCGATTATGACTATTAATACAACGATTATCACACCGTAGTAAACTAGGTTGGGGACACCTGGGTTACTTGTGGTTCCACCGACGGCATATACATTGTGATCATCAGAGCCAAAATACACAACGCCATTAGCTACGGTAGGAGACGAATAGATATTGCCATTTGTCTGGTAGCTCCATATGAAAGTGCCTGTTCCAGCATCTAAAGCATAAGTTTTGTTATCTAATGCACCTGAATATTGAATATTACCTACAACCGCGTTGGAATAAACACCGGAAATCGTGTACGAACCTGAATATTCATTGCCAGAAAACTTGGTCGTATAACTGCCCGTAGTATAATTCCATTTAATTGCACCATTCTTAGCGTCTAAAGCATAAACATTGCCATCGTATGAATCCCCGGTATAGACTATTCCATTAACAAAAACTGGAGAAGCCTGAATACAGTCGGCATAACCAGTCTTCACTTTCCAAACTAATGTACCAGTATCAGCGTTCACTGCATAAGTGTTATTGTCATGACTGCCAACGTAAATTGTGCCATCACCGAAAACAGGAGAAGATTCAATAGCACTTCCAGTTGGAAAACTCCATTTTTCAGTACCTGTTTGAGCATCAAGCGCATAGAGTTTGTTATCGTAGGAGCCAAAGTAAATAACGCCATTAACTAAACATGGCGAAGAAATTACAGAGTTACCTGTTGTGAAATTCCAAACTACAGCACCGTTTGCAGTGTTTAGTGCATAAAGGTTGTGATCACTTGAACCGACATATACTATACCATTCGAAATGATGGGTGAACTTTGAACTTGATTTCCAGTGGTATATTTCCAAAGAACAGAGCCATTTTTGGCATCCAATGCATAGAAGTTGTGATCATCTGAACCAATATAGATTGCATTATTGTAATAAGCTGGTGATGGAAAAACTTGGCCGCCAGTAGTAAAATCCCAAATTTTACTACCATTCTTAGCATTAACAGCATAAACATGGTGATCTAATGAGCCAAAATAGACAATATCATCTGCGATGATCGGAGAAGACCATACTTTACCTTTTGTATTGAAAACCCAAAGAGTCTGATTAGAAGTAGGTCCAGTATTAGTTGAGTAACCAGTATGAGCTAAGTCATAATGAAACATCGGCCAGGATTCCGCTGCTTGACCATTAACCGCAAAAATAAACACTGAAACCAAAGATAGACACAGAACTGCCACAACAATTATACCATAAAACTTCATTTTCTATCTAACCTATTGTTATACTACAGTGTGGTCTACTCTTATAGTTTATCCCTAAGAAATTAGGGATTACCAAAGATTGGAATGTCAGAAGTGACATTAAACTAAGCACATGGATACCAGCGCTACTTGAAACATAATTCAATTGAATTACAGAAACACAAAGTCTTAATTAACTAAGGTTTTATGTTCTGATTCATGAACAGCAGAAATGGGCTTATTGCTGGCTCACTTCTATTCATTGCAGGCATCATCGATATTTTAGGCATTGCCGCTGGAAGAAGCTTTGAGAGTGGTCTCATTTGGAACTTATCGGTCTTCTTATTAGGTCTACTTATTATCATAAGTATCTATTTTATTCAAAAAACACTTAACTCAAAAATATTTTCCATTCTTTTGACGATAGCTGGGGTAGGTGCTATTGGAGCTGCCCTTTTCTGTGGCTGTTATGGTCTTCTTCTTAGTATAGTTAAAGACGCGCCTTTGCTGTATTACCCTTTCGCAATAATGCAATATCTTACTTTTGGCTTATGTGCAATCCTGTCCTATAAGTTTACCAGACCGCCATTCTCCTACTTCTGCATCATTTTAGGTATAGCGTCACTTATTGCGTTTGGCCTATGGATATCTACTTTCAAAATTTCTTATTCAGGAACTACGTCACCATCCATCTTGGTAGATTACTCTCAATCATTATGGCTGGTCGCATTTGCAACCTATCTAATCATAAAGTATTCAGCAGAAAAACCGTCAGCTAAAACATGATGATAGATTAGGATAAGACTAATCTTTTCTAGCGCTCAACCAAACTACATTAATAGTGTATGAGCTATTGAAAAAATGGACTTACGAATTTTCAACGCTATAAGCATCACGACTGCAGAATTCTTGTAATAAACAGTGGAAAAAGTATTGTTTTTCATACATAAAACTCTTAATATCACTCTACATCTTCATCGGGTGTTTTTTGTTTTTCTGATTTCACTCTTGGTTTTCCAGTATCTATAACGTCTCCCTTTGCTGCATCCTCAATTTTTCTTCCCGCTTCCTCTATTGGTTCAGCCGCTTCTTTTACTGATTCAGGCACGTGTTTTTCAGCATGTTTTCCAATAGTTGAGGCATAAACTTTCGATACTTCAGCACCATAGAGAATAGTTTGGTTTAGAACAAAAATCCAGAGCAGTATCATTAATAGAGTACCGGCATTACCAATAACTGTAGTTATTGTGAAAGTTTGTGCATAAATTCCAAAAATATAGTTTGCTATAGTGAATATAATGCCAGTTATTATTGACGCTATGATTACATCGTTCCAATGAACTTTTGCTTCTGGAACTATCTTATAAATTACCGCCAAAAGCGGAGTAACTATGACAAACGATAATGCCATTTGAGCTACAGTGAAGATAATTAGAAGTGCAGGCCCATTTGTTGAGGACAACAAGGACATGCTAAATGCATTTCCAATTATCGCTGTCCAAGCAATAACAATTATTCCAAGCACAGATGCGATAATAAACGGCAAAATCGTTTTCCTGATCCTTTTCTTTAAAGGTAATCCTTTAGGTGTCTTAACCTCCCATATACGGTTCATAATATCTCGTAGAACCGAAAAAGTGCCAATCGCTCCACCAATTGAAAAGCCAACCACTATGATCGCTGTCCAGACGGAGCTAAAAGGCGAGTCTGTGTTTAAAATTAAATCCTTGAACAAGGCTGCTACCGCTGGTCCGGTAACGGCGGTTATTTGTTTCATTAGAACTTGTGTGGCTTGTGATTGACCAATAAACAATGCAAAGACAGCTTCCAGAATTAAGAGTAAAGTGGGTAAAGGCAAAATTATGAAGAAAGTTAGGGCAGCCGCTCTCAAGGTGGCGTTATCCTCAAGCCAATCTTTAAAAGATGTTTTAAGAATGCTGTAGAGTTGTTTAAGATTCATAATAATCAATCTAGAATGTAGCAGCTTTCGATTGTTTTCAATCTTCACGGTTCGTATATGGCTTTGTGGTAGTAAACAAACAATCACAAAGTAAATATACGAATAAAAGGGTAGTCCTATTAGGCATTATTTTTTTCGGTGGATTTATGGATCCTAAAATTGTTAATACAGCAGTTGAAGTACATGGTCATTTTGCGCCTAGCTTAGTTTTAGGTCTTAGAATGAGTGAAATTGCTCTTTCTATTCTAAATGCTAATCGAGGCGATAAGGCATTAATTGGAATATCTGAAATGGAACTATGCCTTCCAGATTCGTTACAAATTGCGACAGGATGTACACTTGGTAAGCGTCGAATCTTTATAGAGAATTATGGAAAACTTGCGCTTACATTAGCGAACTCTCAAACTAGACAGGGTGTACGAGTAGCGCTTAAAGAAGAGGTTAAGAATTATTCTGATTTAATGAATAAATGGACAATGAGGCTTGGAAAACTTAATCATGAAGAAGAAGCTGACCCTAGGGTAAAGCTATTGGATATTGATGAAAAATATTTCTTGATTCAAAGAGTCCAAGTGAATAAGAATAAGAATTCTGATAAACCTACGATTTCTGTTTGTTCAAACCGTAAAGAACCATTCTCATCGGATCTAGCTACACTCCAAGAAGATAGAATCTACTGCAGAAGCTGTTCAGGTGATACATACTATAAACCAACATAACTCTATCCAACTGGAGAACACACAATGCAACTGAATAAACCTCGAAGTCTTCTTCAATCTAGGAAGCTAGCCGTCTTAATAGTTGTGAGCGCCTTGGGTGGCATAGCAAGTGTTCTCATAGGCTATGCAGGCAGTTTAATGGGTACTATTCCTGTTGGATCTTTTATCTCTGGTCAACTCCTAGCAGGATTACATGTGTTTTGGCCCATCTTGGCTTTAGTAATTACACGAACTAAAGGAGCAGCCACTTTTGTGGGTTCCGTAAAAGGTCTAATAGAGATGATTTTGCCTAATCATCTTGGTCCTCTTGTTTTCTTTATATCCTTTCTTGAAGGATTAATTGTAGACTTAGCATTATCCCCTTTTAGAAAAGTTAATCCCATGATAATTTACGTGGTTGGTGGCTTATCAGCAGCAAGTAATATCCTGATACTTCAAACATTCCTTCTACCTAATCTTTCAATTATAGTTTACGAAGGCATGTATCTAGCAGCATTCTTATCAGGGGCAGTATTGGGCGGCTATCTAAGCATAAAGACACTTGACAGCGTGAATCACCTTCTCCCCACTATAGAGTTCAATCAAGAATAAATCAACTCTAATGGAAGAACTTTTGGTCTACAAAACACACAGTACGATTTTCTAATGTTCTATTTCTTCGAAAAAAAGAAAAATAGGAAATAGTATGTTCATCTTGTTGATTATTGTCGTTTCCTAAATGCAAGGAATATAACAGCGATTACGGCAATTGCAAGCACTGCTGAAAGAGCATATACGCCTTCTGTAGAAATCAAGGGTTGTGTTGTCACTACTGGATTTGAAGTTTCTCCTTGAGTTGGTGCTGGACCGACAGTTAAACCACTTGCAGCGCCTGAACTACCATAAGAATCATCTCCAGCAAAGGAAGCAATGATACTGTAGTCGCCTTCCTTGTCTGGCGTCCAAGCTTTACTGAATGTACCATAGTACCCATTAGTTGTGACTATGCCAATATCAATTACTGAACCATCTGAGCCCATAGCTGTTAATTTTACTGGAACACCTGTTATTGTTTCATTATTCCAAAGTCCAGTTAGTGGCATCTGTCTATGTAGATATTCCATTTGTGTAGTCATAGAACCTTTGCTAACGCACGGTGTGTTTGGTTGAGCTGGTGATAAATCAAGTACTGAACCTTTAATCACGACGGTTGTACCTTTAGCTACAGCGGTATCGGGTGTTGTAACAGTTGTTGTGCTCTTGCCCTTGCCATAGACATATTGAATTCCATCAGTACATGATATTGACATATAACCATCTGCAATTGGGCCTACGGCTCCAGGTGTCTTCATTTTCCAAACAAGTTCTCCTGTCATAGCGTTAATGCAGTGGAGACCCCAGCCTCTTGTTATTGGTTGACTTGGTGTGTGTTCAGTGTTGTATATGTAGAGTTTTCCGTCTGCGATTTGGCCACCAGCGTTGAATGAGTACACCGTAGTTCCATTCTCATCAGTGTATGGAGTTTCATACATGCTGAATGCTGGTGCACTATATTTCCAAACTATTTTACCAGTATCCCAATCAAATGCATAGATGCCGCCGTAACCAAATCGATAGAACATGCCATAAGCTGAAGCTATTGAGTAAGCGCCAAATGCCGGTGCATCCCATGGATAATCCATCTGTTCACTCTTCCAAAGGAATTTGCCACTGTAATCCCAGCAATCAAAGGTTCCGTCTCTCATTAAAACAGCTATCTTGCCATGATCTGCAATATCTGTTGTTCCGCTGTACATACTATCATCAACTTGTATGTCCCAAAGTAATGTTCCTTTGACGTAACTGTAGGCTTGTATACGCGTGCCATAACGGAATCCAGTAGCATTATCATATGAAACGTCTACGTAAGGCATGCCCATGTCTGCTAAGTCAAAGAAATTCTTCTCCCTAATGTTAAATCCAATTCCAACATCGAAATCCTCTGGGGTTCCTGCGCCTCCTCCGTAAGGACCTAAATCAGCACGCGGCCATGATAGGTTGCTCATAATTCTTGTGTTGAAGTTGGTACTAGTTCCAAGTGTAGTCCAGTTAATCAAGCGATAGATGCCAGCTGTGGGAGTTCCTGCTTTTCCCGGTCCACCTGTGCTATTGAGAGTCTGGACGCTTAACACGTAGCCATTCATGTAATACGAGCTTGTGGCGAATGTAGGAATCGAAATGTTTAGGCTTGCAGCACCAGTTGCTGGATTGTACTTATACAACCTGTTACCGCTTATTCCTACGAGCGATGCTGTGACGCCAACAGCTGCTTCAGCGCCAGGTACGGATGGAAGCCCATAGCTGTACTCAATATTTGAGGGTGCAGCAACATCTGTTAGCTCCCAATAAACTTGTCCTGTACGTATGTCATAGCATTGCCAAACGCTTATAGGTTGTGTTCGAGTGGTACCGTTGACTGTTGTAGGCATTTCCTTTGTTATGCTCTGATAAGCTCTACCTTGATAGATTATGCTTGGATTGCCACCACCGCTTTGCATAGTAATGGTACCTATATCTCCACCGTAGAGTCCTGAGATAACGCCTGGCCCTGGCCGTTTCCAAACAATATGTGCGCTGTTAGGTGCTTGAACATATGGAGTGAAACTGTATGCTGGACTCCAGTATCTGTTCGTTTCAGCTGGCCAATCATTACTCGTTCCTGGGCCCCGCCATGGATAATCTCCCAAGACTGTAATCCATTCTCTATTTTCAGGCACTACAGGTCTTGTCCAATAATCAGTTGGAAGCGGATATGACGGCCAAGGAAGCACTGGATCGGCCTGTACTATGAGTGTTTGTTCGCCCGTGGCTGTAGGTTCATAGTAAACTGATCTGGGATAGTTTTCAGTGAAACCTGCGGAAGAAGTTCCAGCTAACATTGTATAGTTTCCTGGTGGATAATAGGCTCCTTGAAATTCAAATTTAAGTTTCCATGTGCCTGTTTGATCGACAACATATTCGAACCAAGCCGTTGAGTCTGCTTGGTAGCTGTTCAGTGTTTTCGTATCTTTGGTTCCATCTGGTTTTGTAATTGTCACCTTAAAGTCTCTAAAGTACCGAGTGACAGAGGGTCCTGGATCTAGCCACATGTTGACAATTATAGTTTGACCAACACCTACAGGGTTAGGTCTAAAGCTAAGAAAAGCAGTAGTGGTAACTCTCATATCTGGTGTGACACCTGAGGGAATTGTAACTGAACCACCGTTATCTTGCAGGTTTGTACCAGTATAGTATCCATATCCTTGCGGTCCTAAATATGACGGTTGTGCTTGCACCAATGCAATAGAAGTCATCAGAAGAATAGTAACAATTGCTATTGCTTTCGCTATTTTATTTGCTAGTTTCATTTTTCTTTCTCCTTTCAAATTTATGCAAAGTCTAGAAACAGACTCCGCAAAGCCACTGTTATATGTCTAGTGTTATAAGTTTTTCCAGAATCAACTCTAAGCGATAACCTACAGGATTGTTAACGATAACACAGGAATCATAATATTAGTATGAGACAGTAAATGAGGAAAATTAATTCTCCGTAAACATATCAACATATTTCGTTGCCAAGCAAATTCTTGTGCTTTTAACAAAAAAGTTCTAATTGAGAATCTTAGACCAAAGAAGGCTTCACTTTAATTATTTGAGGAATCTTACCTGCCGTTCCCACAAATCCTCTATAGAGTATCATAACGCCGTGTACTCCCTGGATTGATAGGGCTTTATCGATGCCTTTTTGAATCGCATTTTGATGGTTTTCACCTTTTACCACGTTGCCGACAGTTGTGGCTACAGCATCGGCTAAACCAGCGTTCTCACAGAAAACAGTAGCTGCTTCTGCATCGCCAAAACTTAAAGCATGGCTAAAGCGACCCGAACTCGTTGCGACGCCAATGGGAAAATTTGTTAGCCTAAAACCAAATCGTTTTGATAAGGGTTCATCTCCAGCAGCTAAAGCTACATCAATAGGCTCATTTGACATAGCCGAAATTTCGCCACCATCCTCAACAATTGCGGTTTTGCAGCCTGCTTCCAGCATGTCTTGAACAGCTAAATCTGCTAGTACACCAGCTACAGCAGCCATTGGCCCCACATTCGCTTTTTCTGCAGCCTCAACCATCAATTTAGCCACTAAAGGCGCCTCATGTATTTTGATTGGAGTGAGAGAAAAAAGAAATCGATGATTTACTTTCGTATATTCTTCTAACTCTTGTCTATTGCGTTTTAACGACTTGAGTGCGATGTTGATAGCACATTCCTTATCAGCAATTATAATTCCACAAGATTCTTTTATATTGAAAGCTCGTCTAAACAAACTTTTCACAGTTATCGAGGCTTACGCTTGTATAAAGACTTGTTAACAGTTCCTAATTGTTTTACAGATTTGATAGCTCTTGCTGGACAAGCATCAACACAGGTGCTACATGTGCTGCCTACACATTTTTCTTGATTAAAGATTACTAAACCATCTTTATCTATTGAGATAGCTTCAACAGGACAAAGTGATACACATGTTCCACAACTAAAACACTCTTCAGTGTCAACTTCAACCAGTTTTGGAATTGAGACGTCAACACCTTTTTCACGGAAAGCTTTGACAGTTCTGTCTAAGTCTTCATCAGGTATCTCTGCTAGAATCTCGCCACCTTTTGAATTTACATGTGCGGTTATAATGTTTACTGGCACTTTAAGGTCCAAAATTATCTGTGAAGTAATAGGCTTCTCGACTAAATCCTCAGCAAATCGTAGTAATATTCGCACCATTCTACATTGCCTTCCCCAATAGTTTTGAAACGTCTTCTGAAGTTACTATTCCCAAAACTTTTCCTTCATTATCTATAACGGGTAATGCGTTTATGTTATGTTTAGCCATTCGGTTTGATGCTGTCTCTAATGGTTCATCTGGTTTAGCAGTAATAACACGTCGAGTCACAACATCGGTCAGGGCTTTCTTTCCTTGAGCCATGGCACGAGTAATATCCCAAGATGTTACGATGCCTATAACCTTGCATTGTTCATCGATCACAATTATGTGATTAACTGAACGAGTGACAATTCGAGAAGCAATGTCCTTGATTGCTTCATCCTCAGTGCATGTAATGGCTGCATGCATGACGCTCGCTACGAAAGGTGTAGCTTCTGTCTCTCGCATGGGCTTGAAAACCGAATCTAAAGGTAGCCGCTCCACAGGCAAGGTTAGATAGAATTCGCCCTTCATAATCCAATCTTTAAGCGTGGCTGCAATCTTTCTAGCTACTTTTAAGCTTGAAAGTGAGCTAACCCTGACTCGTCTTCCCTCTAATGTTATAATTCCAGATTTCAGTTCTTTGTAGTTTACTTTCTGCAGTTTAGGCCGATCTCTGCGTGGTACGCCGTAATCAACTACATTAGTGAAGATTTCTTCATCACGAATAGCTGTTTTCTTGGCTAGTCCCAAGTTTAAGATTGGAATAGGTACGCCGATACCAACATATAGTGAAGTACCATACTTCGTTAAGGCTGCTCCTTGCAGAAACTCCGTGTTCATTTTCTTGGCATCTCCACGTACCATTAAAGTCCCGTTCATGCTCTTGGCTTCATGCTGTGTTCCTTCGCCGATAATGTAGCCTTGGGCGCCACCAAGGAATATTCTTGTCCCAGTGCCTATTGTTTCATAATCTGGGTCATTCATAAGTGGATTTAATTCTCCAGCACCAGAGAAGGTAGCATTCCTAAAGTGTGGTAGAAGTTTACCCATGTATGTATAGATAGTATCATCACGACTGTTTACAGCGCAATTATAACGTTGATAACAATTCCTGAAATTGAGTAGATAGAATTGGTTAAGATCATCTTTCGTCAGTTGCGTTCTAAGCTGAGTTCTAGGATAACAATCCGTACCATAAGCTGAAGCTTTAAGGTCTACTTCTTTGCCCTTAACCAAATCTTCGATTACATGTCCTCCACCATATTCAAAGGGTTGTGTCTCGCTCATGGCTGTCGCACCAATATACAGGTCGACTGCAGCGCCTGGATGACAGATAGGGACATCATTTATCCATGCTTCATCGATTTTGATGGGAGGGTCAGAATGTCCTGTGTTTATGATTGCCCCTGAACTACACATAGCTCCAAAAGTGCCTGTTGTAACAACATCAACTTCTTTGAATGCAACTTCTACGCCGCTACTTTCTACTAAGCATTTCATTTCTTCAGCAGTTAAGACTTGAGCATCACCTTTCTTTATTTTCTCATTAATCTCTTCAATCGTACGTGTATTTTGAGTAAGGATAAGAATGCACTTCTCCGATAACGACAAACCTGAGTGTCAAATCGCATATTAATGTGTTTTCAGAATTTTGAAGTCTAAGGCAGGCTATTTTTAGAGAAGAAGGTTAATTTTTCTTATTAGAAAACAATTGAGTAAACAAAAACTAACTTTCTAATTTCCGAAATTAATAGGCTGTATTTATTTGAAAATATTTGCGATCCGTCTGCACGCTTCTTTTATACGTTCAACAGATTGTGTGAATGCCATTCGAGCATAGCCTTCCCCATATCTTCCAAAACCTACTCCAGGCGTTACAGCTACGCCAACTTCTAACAGTTTGCTGGCGAAATCCATTGAATTGCTTTTGCATTTCACCCAAACATAGAAGGTTGCCTTAGGTATTTCGCATTCAAAGCCTATATCGCGGAGTGCATTGACAAGCGTGTCCCGTCTCTCTTGATAGATTTCGTTCTGTTTCTTCAAGAAATCGGGATGTTCATCACTAACATAGCTGGCAAGTGCAGTTGTCGCAACTTTTTGAATATAAACCGGTGGTCCCGAATCTACTTGAGATTTTACCTTTGTTAAACCATTAATAAGCTGTTTGTTTCCAACAGCAAATGCGATTCGATCACCAGTCATATTGAAAGTCTTGCTGCATGAATGAAACTCAACAGTCACATCCATTGCACCATCAATCTCAAGGATGCTAGATGGTTTGTAATTGTCAAAACTAATCTCTGAGTAAGCATTGTCATAGCAGAGGATTATATTATTGTCTGCCGCAAAATCTACTGCTTCCTTAAGAAAGCCTTTGTCGACAGTTGCTGCTGTTGGATTGTTGGGATAATTTAGCCACATCATCTTAGCGCCCTCAGTATTAAGGGAACCAAAGTCTGGCTTGAACCCATTCTTTTCAAGCAGTGGCATCAAAACTGGTATACCATCGTTTAGAATGGTTGTCGCATTAGCATAAACAGGATAAGCTGGATCAGGAACAAGAATCCTATTATTCTGGTTAACAAAAGCCCTGCCAATATTAGCGATACCTTCTTTTGAGCCCAAAAGGGCTATAACTTGATCTTGTTCAACATTAACATGAAATCGTTTCTTGTACCAATCTGCGACTGCATGACGAAAGAAAGGTTCACCTTGACTGAACGAGTAGTTATGATTCTTTAGATCCGCCACTTCCATCTTCAATGAATCCAGAATGAATTTTGGAGGAGGTAAATCTGGGTCACCGATACTGAGTGAAATTAAATCTACGCCTTGAGCTTTCTTCTCCTTGATTAAGCGTTCAATCTCAGCAAACAAGTATGGAGGCAATCGTTTTACTCGATCGGCAAATTCAATCTTCACAGTAACACAACCCTATAGTTTACCTTCAAACGCTTTTTCAGCCGGTCCGGTCATAAACACATGTTGCCCGACATCTATGAGCAAGGTTCCACCTCGAAGGTGCACCTTAACTTTATTACGCACATGTCCTAAACGGTTTGCAGCTACAGCTGAAGCACAAGCTCCCGTACCACAGGCTAAAGTCTCACCGCAACCTCTCTCCCATACTCGAACTTTCAATTCATCTTTCTTTAGAACCTGAACAAATTCAACATTGATTCGCTGAGGAAACGCTTCATGGTTCTCAATGATTGGACCAATGTACTCAACTGGAAATTCATCTACGTTTTCAACGAAGATTACACAATGTGGATTTCCCATGGAAAGGCAGGTTACTTTGTAGTTTTCTTCATCTACACGTAAATCAGCATTTATTGCTACACCTTCACCCACCATTGGAAGCTTGCTACGATCCCATGTTGGCACTCCCATATCCACTTTAACTGCTTGAACTACATCACTATTTACTGTTAACCAAACTTGCTTCTGTCCAGCTAATGTTTCAATAGCAAAGTCAGTTTTTTTAACAATGTCATTCTCGTAACAGTACTTGGCAAAACAACGTATACCGTTGCCACACATTTCCGCTTCACTGCCATCTGCATTGAAGATTTGCATCTTTATATCAGCCACAGAAGAATCCGACAATAGCAACAGGCCATCAGCACCAATAGACAAACGTCTTTCGCAGAATTTTTGTGTTAAACGGGGAGCTTCCTTTTCATTTATTATTTCGTTTCGATTGTCGATTAATATGAAGTCGTTGCCTAAACCATGCATTTTCCAGAACTGAATCATAATTATTCGACCATGCATTGCCCTTTTACTAAATCGTCAAATTGTTCTCGTTTTCGTACCAATTTATCTTTACCACATGCGATTAACACTTCGGCAGCTCGTGGACGAAGATTATACTGTGAACTCATTGAATAACCATATGCGCCCGCATCTAATACTGCTAATAAATCACCTTCCTGTACTATGGGTAAGCATCTATCTTTGGCTAATGCATCACCAGATTCGCAGATTGGTCCAACAACATCATAAATTAGTTCATCTGGGGCATTCAATTTATTCGCAACAGCAATATGATGATAAGAACCATACATTGTTGGTCTTACAAGCGTGTTAAACCCAGCGTCGACACCTATGAACTTCTTGTAAGGAGTAATCTTTATTGTATTGACTGTTGTGAGAAGGATGCTCGCATCTGCCACTAAGTATCTGCCAGGTTCTACACAGAAGACGGGGTTGCCTAACTCATCTTTTTCAATATGATTCTTGAATGCTCCTAGCACTCTATCACTGAAGACCGTTAGGTCAAGTTCTTTATCCTCAGGCTTGTAGGGTACGCCTAACCCACCGCCTATATCGACAAATTCAAATTCTATATCAATTTCATTGTGAACTTTCTTAGCGATGTTAAGCATCTTTTCCAATGCTTGAACGAAAGGTTCAACATTTAGAACACCTGACCCCACATGCATCTGTATACCGAATCTTCTAACGCCTGCCTTCTTCGCCGTTTCATAAGCCTGTAACACGTCAGTCTCCCAAAGACCAAACTTGGATTGCTTGCCTGCCGTTATCACATGATTGTGAAGCCCAGCACCAACTTCTGGGTTAACTCTAACAGATAAGATTTCAGGGACCTGTAAGTTGAGTAGCCTGTTTAATTGAGATAAAGAATCGATGTTGATGGTAACGTTTGAGTTAATGAGAAATTCTAATTCGTCAGTTCTAACACTTGTACCCGTGAACATTATTCGGTCAGGTGAGAATCCACTTGCTAATGCAACTGAGACTTCACCTGGACTTACGGCATCTATATAGGCGCCTGCATTCTCTAAAATTCTTAGTGCAGACATGTTTGAGTTAGCTTTGGCAGCATAATATATCCTAGTATTTTCATAGTTGGAGGTTAACGCTACTCTTAGGCGTCCATAGTTCTCTTTAATACGTTTCTCACTGATAATATACAATGGTGTATCATATTTTTTGGCTAACTCCAAAGCAGATATGCCATCAAAGTAGAGTTCTCCTGCTCTGTTTTCTAAAGGTTCATGTATTATCTGCATTTTTTGCACCTTTTAGGACCACGTTATCAATTATGCTAATCCTTTTGCTACGACCAATTCTGCACTAAGGATACCTTGTCCAGCAGCCCCACGAATCGTATTATGACCTAAACACATATACTTCATAGTCATAATGGGATCTTTTCTAACTCTGCCGACAACAACACTCATACCTTTACCCGTATCTCTATCAAATCGGGGTTGTGGACGGTTTGGTTCTTTCCGCACAACAATTGGATGCTCAGGTGCTGAAGGTAGCTTTAGTTTTTGCGGTTCACCTTTAAAAGTTGCAAATGCCGCTTCGATTTCATCTACTGAAGGATTACTATCAAATTTTATGAAGACAGACTCTAAATGTCCATCTTTTACATTTACGCGATTGCAACTTGCGCTTAACTGAAAATCTGCATCTTTTACAATGTTACCGTCGAAGTTGCCGAGAATTTTGAGAGCTTCAACTTCCATCTTTTCCTCTTCTTTTGATATATACGGAACCACATTATCGATGATATCCAGTGAAGGTACACCGGGATAGCCAGCACCACTTAACGCCTGCATAGTTGAAACTATGATTTGTTTAAGACCAAATTGCATCAATGGCTTCAATGATAACACTAGTTGAATGGTACTGCAGTTAGGATCAGTGGAAATGAACCCTTTCCAACCGCGTTGACTCTTTTGAATTGGAATAAGAGCGACATGTTCAGGGTTGACTTCAGGAATCAATAAAGGTACGTCTTGCTCCATTCTATGCGCGCCTGCTTTACTGAAGACTGGGTAAAGAGCACCAAATTCAGTTTCGATTGGTCCAGCAAGGTCTCCTGGCAACGCAGAGAATACAAAATCTATATCACCAGCTTTTTCGACAGCTTCTACAGTAGCATCTGCTACAATCATTTCTGCAATATCTTTTGGCAGTTCAGATTCCATAGTCCAATTGCATGCTTGCGCATAACGTTTACCGGCAGAGCGTTCGCTTGCTGCTAATACTTCAATCTTGAACCATGGATGACCCTGTAATAATTGAATAAATCTCTGCCCAACGGCACCTGTGGCGCCAAGGATAGCTACTTTACGCTTGAAAGACATGATTAATCGCTTCTGTCGCCTTTTTCAGTTGATTTTCTTCAATAAAAACGTTGATGGTTGTCTTGCTTGTCGTAACCTCAAGAATGTTAATTCCATTCTGGCTTAATGCTGTACTGACTCGTGCAACTCCACCTGGTGAATCAACAAATGTAGGGTGATTGACTTGAAGTAAGGCTACGTTTTCTCTGTGGCTGATGGCTCTAAAACCATCAACCGAATGAAGCTTGTTTAAAACTGCATGTACCTTGCCATCAGAGGTGAAGACAGTAAGTGAGCGTTTTCCTGAACTGACTCCATAAATAGATTTTTGGCTCAGTATGGTGAATACTTTTTGAAGATTTTCAGCATTAACTTCACAGATTACATTAATCGCCAACAAATTCATGTGACTAGCTGTGTCAACAGAGTTGATATTGAAAGAACCAGTAATTTCAGTTCCTCCTGTTGCCAAGTTTTCAGTAGAAAAGTTAACAACACGTAATTTCTGGTTAGGCAATTTATGTTTGAGCGATTCCGGCTTGATGATTTTTGCTCCTCCTTGAGCAAGATCGAACATTTCATGAACATCCAATTCTTCCAAAGCTTTAGCTGTAGATACTATTTTTGGATCAGCCGATAGAACTCCAAGTGTTTCTTTTACAAGTATAACTTCATCTGCTTCCAAGCTTTTCGCAAGTAGAAGAGCGGTTGTATCGCTTCCGCCACGCCCAAGGGTTGTAACATGACCTTTAGAGTCTTTTCCTATGAAACCACAAACAACAGGAATCGTTTCCGATAGCATAGGTATGATGAATTTTTGTACGAGTGCGTGGATTTGCTCTAAAATAGGTTTAGCATTGCGAAAATTTGAATCAGTAATTATTGGCCAACCTCTATCTGTTGGATCTAATACAAGTGATTTTGCACCCAAGGCTTTCAGTGCTGAGCAAAAAACTCGCGCACTAGTTCTTTCACCCATTGAAACGATTTCAGCATAGTCTTCATCACTTACATTACTGATTTCGTTAATTACATTAACTAGGTTATCAGTCGTGTTACCCATAGCTGAAACTACTACAACTTTTTGTCTGTAGGGCGATTTTACAATAAGCTCTGCTGCATGTTTGATTTTTTCACTTGTAGCTAGATCTGCTCCACCAAATTTAATCACTACTCTGCCATTAACCAATGCTTAGAGCTCCAGAACATCAGCCATGTCAAATATTCGCCGCTCACCCTGCTTACTCAACCATTCAGTGGCATAGATTGCTCCTTGAGCCAAAACGCTACGCGAAAACGCAATATGTTCAATACGAAGCATCTCATACGGACCAGCAACGATAAGATCATGGATGCCTGGGACTCCGCCTGCACGTAGTGCAGCAATTTCCAGTTCATCAGCTTTCCTGAGACTAATGCCTTCTCTACCATGCACTGTTGTTGTATAGCCACGGATGCCTGCAACGATTTCGCCTAATTTTATAGCGGTTCCACTTGGCGCATCTTTCTTTAATGTGTGATGTATTTCGCTAATACTAAAATGGTAGTCCTTAGGAAAGGCATCAAGAACCTTAACTAATTTGAAAAGCACGTTTACGCCTATACTATAGTTCGGCGAAAAGACGGCTGGAACTTTTCCTTCCACTGCTTCACGAACTAACCGATTTTGTGCATCATTGAATCCTGTAGTTCCTAGGATTATTTTCTTACCTAAACCTGCGATTATAGGAATATTCTGTACTTCTGCTACGGGTGAAGTAAAAGTGATATAAATGTCTGCGTTTTCAGCTGCTTCTTGTATTCTTTCTGAACTGACTATTTCTGTCTGTGAATCAGTAATACCTAATTCATTAAGAGTTTTTCCAATGGCAGGATTTCCTGTTGCTTCAATTGCACCGACTATTTGGTGTTCTTTGATAGTAGCTTCACGGATAATTGCCATGCCCATCTTGCCGGCTGCGCCTGCAACGCAGAGTTTAAGCATAGGTAAGTCCCTTCCATGATTGTTCATTGTATAATCGGTCTTGAATATTCACATCAAAATAATCTGCGATGGGTAATAGGATTTGTGGGTTGGTTTCGTAGACTTTCCGTGCTGCTGCTAGGATAGTGTCAAGACCTTGTTGGGTCATTTTTCCAAGCGGCTGTCTGCATGGACCGGACGGCATTCCTAAAATATTCATAAGTGTCTTGTAAGGAAGCGGGTTTCTTGCTTTGCAGGTTGCCGGTCCAAAACTAGTTTGTTCTTGAGTCTTCACAGTAACAATATTGAAGAGTGGTTGTAACGCTTGTGCTACTTCTTTTGCCTCATTCATTTTTCCATCACGAATAAAATGAGCTAATGCTGCGACTGCACGAGGAGCAATATTTGATGTTACTGATATTACGCCTGAAGCGCTGATTTCTGGCATCGTCATCATTGCAAAAGTCTTGTCATCATCACCTGAGAGTATATCGTAATCTTCTCCACAGAGTTTGCGAGTTAACTTCATATTCTCTAAATCTCCTGTCGCTTCTTTTACTGTCCGCACGTTTGGGTATTGTTGGTATAGAATTGCTAGGTCTTGGGGCAGAAGTTGTGTTCCTGTTCTACCTGGAATAACATATGGGATTATTTGGACCTCTGGAAACTGCTCTGCTACAGGTTCAACATATTCTCTTCGAATCTCCATTGAGCTTGGCCCATTGTAGTATGGGTCAACAAGCAAAATGTTTCTTACTCCAATGTGTTGAGCATGTGCAGTGGCTTCTATGGTTTCCTGTGTTGAGTTGCTGCCTGTTCCAGCAATAATTACCATCTTTTCACCAGCGTATTCTTTCGTTCTCTCAATCACTCTATTGTGTTCATTCCAATCCAACGTTGGGCTTTCTCCAGTAGTACCAACCGCTAAGAGACCCTGGACACCTTCACGAACCTGAAACTCGACAAGGTTCCTTAAGCCTTCATAATCTACGTCATGGAGTTTTGTCATGGGCGTGATTAACGCTGTGTAACAACCATTGAAAGATACCACTATGTGTCACCTACGTAAAACCCAGTATTCTCCGAGCTATTTAAGATTTCCGTTTTCATTACTGCTGATACGGATTTTGCTAGTTAATGGTCATACCATTACATAATTGCTTTCTGAATTTACGTGTTTCGTAAAATGCTGTTTTCCCATAAATTGAAAGGCAGATCAAGTGTGAACAAAAATCTAAAATCGACAGAGGGTCCAAATAATAAAGCAGATAGGAGCGAGAACAACGAAAATTAATCATACAGAGATCGGTATCTGTGGTCTCTCTTGTCGACTGTGTCCCGCATATTATAGAGAAACACAAAGTAAATGCGGAGGGTGTAAAAGCCAATATCGCATGGGAGCACCCTGCCCGTTCCACAATTGTGCTCTCAAGAAGAAAAACGTAGAATTCTGTGGATTCTGTAGTGAAAATATAAGTTGTGACCGATGGAGAAAACATAGAGAGATGGGTAAACAACATGATTCAATCGTTAGCTACCAAAAACTTGAAACTAACATCGATTTTATCCGAAAAAGGGGGCTGGAAGAATTTGAGAAACAGCAAAAAGCAAGAGAGAAAATTGTTCAATCCATGTTATCAGAATTCAACGAAGACCGATCAAAGACATTCTATTGTATTGCTGCAACAATGCTAGAAATTGATGAACTCGAAAAAGCTTTAGATGAAGCTAGAGAGAAGTCAATTAATTTGAATCTAAAGACGAAAGCGAAAATCATGCATTCAATATTGAATACCATTGCAGAAGACAAAAACTATGTACTGAGACTCAGAAAATAAGAAACTATGAGATTAAAAACGGCTTCTTCTTTTTACACAATCTTTTTTTAGGTTAAACTCAGAGTCTAAGCATCTTTAACTCATTGAGGAGATTCTGGGGCATAACTTGAGCACATGGCACGCACAGAATGCAAAGCAAGTCATTGATGCTTTAGAAGTGAATCCGGATGTAGGATTGACAAATTCGGAAGCTACGAAACGATTAGCGAGAGTTGGACCCAATAAACTTATGGAAGAAGATAGAATTCATTTTCTTGCCATCCTCAAAGAAGAAATAACTGAACCTATGATTATCTTGCTCCTCATCATTGGTGTGCTTTATGGCATATTAGATCCAAATCTATTGGATGCTATAACTATAATTGTTGTAGTAACGGTCCTTGTTCTTGTCGAGGTCTGGAACGAGTATCGTGCTAAACATTCCATAGCGGCATTAAGACAATTATCATCTCCAACAACAATAGTACTTAGAGATGGAAAACCAGTAGAAGTACAAACTACACGGATTGTGCCCGGTGACATAATACTCGTAAAACCGGGGCAACGCATTCCTGCAGATGCTCGTCTTTTAGAAACCATCGGTTTAGAGGTTGATGAAGCTTCTTTGACTGGAGAATCTTTCCCAGCAGTCAAAGAAGCTACAGCCGTTTTATCTATGGATGCTCGTAGCAACGAGCAACAAAACATGATTTTTGCAGGAACCGTCATTACAAAGGGTCATGGAAAAGCTGTGGTTACAGCAACGGGTATAGATACGGAGTTGGGAAGAATTGCAGGTGTGGCTAAGGCAGCGAAAGAACCGAAAACCCCGTTGCAATTGGCAATGAAGCAATTAGCCAAGACTCTAGTGTGGATAGCTGTTTTCTTTAGCATACTTATTCCTGTGCTAGAATTTTTGCGAGGCGGAGGTACACCACCAACAACACTGATTTTAACAGGACTTGCTTTGGCTTTTGTAGTAATTCCTGAAGAATTGCCTATAATCATAACTATGGTTTTAGGAGTAGGCTCTTATGCGTTATCAAAGAAGAAAGCAATTGTAAAACGTCTACGTGCTGCAGAAACTCTCGGCAACGTTACAGTTATAGCTTCAGATAAAACAGGCACGATTACAGAGAATAAAATGCGTGTTGAAAGCTTATACTTTGATGGCAAAATAGTGCAGAGCTCTGATTTCAAGGATAATGAGAAGCAAGCGTTAAAGACCGCTCTGTTGGCAAGTGAGGGCATCAAAGACGTTACTGCAGATGTTGTCTTTAGTAACCCAATGTCACAGGCTATTATAGAAAAGCTAAGGAGTTCAGGATTAGACGTTCAAAAAGCTCGAGAAGAATGGAACCTTAAAGATGAAATAAGTTTTGACAATAGTCGTAAACTCGCCTCCTATATTTATGAATATGGAAAATCACGAATTCTCCTTTCTAGTGGTGCTCCAGAAAACGTACTGGCAAATTCTACACGTACTCTGCTCAACGGCTCAGAAGTTGACTTAACCGATTTCATGAGAAAGCATGTCACAGAAAGCATTCTTGCTATGGCACAAATAGGACAGCGCCTCTTAGCTTTTGGCTATCATAGATTACAGACAAGTGAGAAAGAGGCACAGCTTGAGCAGAACATTGTATTTGTGGGTATCGTTGGTTTTGTTGATCCACCGCGGCTTGAAGTTCGCGAGGCTATTACTCAGTGCCAGAAAGCTGGAATAAGAGTCATAATGGTTACAGGTGATCATCCTGCAACGGCTAAGACCGTCGCCCAGCAAGTTGGCATAAACAGTGCAAGAGTCTTGACAGGCAATGATATTACGGCAATGACAGATGATGAATTGAAGAATGCTTTGCAGAAAACATACATTTTTGCACGCACTACGCCTGAAGATAAGCTGCGATTAGTCAAATTATTGCGTGAGAGTGGAGAAATTGTGGCAGTTACGGGTGATGGTGTAAACGATGCGCCAGCTCTAAAACAAGCACACATTGGAGTAGCTATGGGTGTTCGCGGGACGGATGTTGCCAAAGAAACAGCGGATATAGTATTAGCTGATGATAACTTCGCTACTATTGTCACGGCCATTAAAGAGGGACGAAAACTATTCAGTAACCTGAAAAAGGGTGTAGGATACTATCTTGC